>NZ_JBFTKM010000002.1:0-324393 GCF_056395945.1 Arthrobacter sp. 05T442
AACCTGGCCAATCCAACCAATTCAATACAATAAATTGGTATCAACAAACTTGGCACACTATTGAGTTCTCAAACAACAGACACACCCGGCACCACCACAACCACACGGTCGCGGATCGCTCCGGAGCAACTTCCCAAACTTACCCGGCCGCTTCACCCTAGTCAAATCGGCATCTCCGACTCAGTGTTGCCATAGGCTTCTGGGTCTTTGTGGCCGTTCAACTCCGGGGAGCAGCGCGGAAATAAACTCTACCACCACTCGGCGCCGGTGACAAAGCGCCCGCAGTGGAGGCACCGAAAAGCCCGGAATCACGCGGATTCCGGGCCCTTCGTTCACGGCCGCTGCTGGCGTCAGCAGGAGGACAGTCTAGCCAAGCGGCTTGAAGTAGGCAGCTCCCAGCGGGGGCAGCGTGACAGTCAGCGAAGCCGGCTGTCCGTCCAGGCCGCCGTCGGTCGCCGTCAGGGTGCCGCTGTTCTCCACGCCGGAACCGCCATAGGTGGCGGCATCGGTGTTCAGGACTTCCTGCCAGGCGCCGGCCGCCGGTACTCCCAGGCGGTAGTCCTTGTGGGGGCCGCCCGAGAAGTTCATGGCACACACCAGAGGGTTCCCGTCGGCATCACGGCGGATGAAGGTGAGCACGTTCCGGTCCGAGTCACCGCCGTTGATCCACTGGAAACCGTCGGGATCGTTGTCCCGCTCGTACAGGGCCGGGGTGGAACTGTAGAGCTCGTTCAGGTCCTTCGTGAGAAGCTGCATACCGCGGTGCGCCGGAATGTCGGCGAGCCACCAGTCGAGCCCGTGCTGCTCGGACCACTCGGCTTCCTGGCCGAACTCGGTGCCCATGAAGATCAGCTGTTTGCCGGGATGCGCCCACTGGTAGCCCAGGAAAGCGCGGAGGTTCGCCAGCTGCTGCCAACGGTCCCCCGGCATCTTGCGCAGCATCGATCCCTTGCCGTGCACAACCTCGTCGTGGCTGATCGGCAGGAGGAAGTTCTCCGTGAAGGCGTAGACCATCGAGAACGTGATGGTTCCGTGGTGCCACTTGCGGTTGTAAGGATCCTCGGCCATGTACTTGAGCGAGTCGTGCATCCAGCCCATGTTCCATTTGATGCCGAAACCCAGGCCGCCCTGGCTCGTAGGAGCCGTGACGCCGGGGAAGGCAGTGGATTCCTCGGCGATCATGACAGCGCCGGGGTGGGTCTTGTAGACCGTGGCGTTGACCTCCTGGAGGAAGGAGATGGCCTCCAGGTTTTCGCGTCCGCCGAAGCGGTTCGGCTGCCACTGCCCCTCCTCGCGTGAGTAGTCGAGGTAGAGCATGGACGCGACGGCGTCGACGCGCAGCCCGTCGATGTGGAATTCCTCAAGCCAGTAGAGCGCATTGGCCACGAGGAAATTGCGCACTTCGCTGCGGCCGAAGTCAAAGATCAGCGTTCCCCAGTCGGGGTGCTCGCCAAGGTTCGGATCGGCGTGCTCGTAGAGGGGTTCGCCGTCGAAGCGGGCCAAGGCCCACTCGTCCTTGGGGAAGTGGGCCGGGACCCAGTCCAGCAGGACGCCGATGCCGGCCTGGTGAAGTTCATCCACGAGGTGCCGGAATTCGTCCGGGTGCCCGAAGCGCGACGTTGGCGCGAAGTAGGACGTGACCTGGTAGCCCCAGGACCCACCGAAGGGGTGTTCGGCCACGGGCATGAACTCCACGTGGGTGAATCCCAGCCACTTGACGTACTCCACCAATTCCTTGGCAAGCTCACGGTAGTCGAGGCCCACGCGCCAGGAGCCGAGGTGGACTTCATAGACGCTCATGGGCGAGTTGTGGGGATCCCGGGCAGCCCGGGCCTGCATCCACTCTTCGTCCTTGAAGGCGTAGGAAGGCTCCACGACGCGGGACGCTGTCAGCGGCGGGATCTCGGTTCCGAAGGCCAGGGGGTCAGCTTTCTCCACCCAGTATCCGTGGCGGGTCCGGATTTCAAACTTGTAGCACGCCCCTGCTACAACGCCGGGAATGAACAGTTCCCATACCCCGGTGGAGCCGAGGGAGCGCATGGAGAATGCCCTGCCGTCCCAGCCGTTGAAGTCGCCCTTGACGCGCACTGCCTGGGCGTTGGGAGCCCACACGGCAAATGACACACCGTCCACGTCGCCCAGGGAGGACTTGTAGTGCTGGACATGGGCGCCGAGGACGTCCCACAGTCGCTCGTGCCGGCCCTCGCCGATCAGGTGCAGGTCCACCTCGCCGACGGTCGGGAGGTAGCGGTAGGGGTCGTCGGCAGCTTCCGGCTCGTGTCCCTCGTAGGTCACTTCGAGGCGGTAGTCCGGGACGTGGCCCTGCTCCAGCGGTTCCAGAACCGCCACCCAGACGCCGCCGGATTCGTGCGTCATGGGGGCTGTGCCCGCCGCCGTCACGACGGAGACGGCTTCCGCCAAGTGCTTTACCGTCCGGATCGTGACGTGCCCGTGGTCGTCAAGGTGCGCTCCCAGGACAGAGTGGGGCGCGTGGTGTTCGCCGGACGCGACCCTCGCAAGGGTCTCCGGGTCCACCGGGAGTGGAGCGCCGGGCCGTTCGATACGTGCTGATCCTGTCATTTTTATACCTTCCGCTGCGGCTTCGGCGACTACGCCGGAACCTGTACTGCCGAGGAGACGACGCGATGCGTTTACTGGAATTGAGAGCCAGTCCGGCCTGTTCCTTAGTTCATAAATGACTTCATAGAGGGCTTTGTCGAGCCATAGCGCCACGAAAAGCGGCGAGTCGCGGTCGATTCCGCCGGGAATGACTTCGGCGTAGCCGGCCAGGAAAGCCTCGGCGCAATCATCCACCCATGTCGCCGGCACCTCTGCGCCGGGACGCTCGCGCACGGCGGCGCCGGCTGCGTAGTCGAAGGACCGCAGCATGCCCACCACGTCGCGGAGCGGAACGTCGGGGAAATTGCGTTCCGAGATCGGCCGGAGCGGCTCCCCCTCAAAGTCGAGGATGGCCCAGCGCGGACCGCTGGCGGCACCGCCCGGAACCTGCAGGATCTGTCCGAGGTGGAGGTCGCCGTGAATGCGCTGCAGGGGTCCGGCGCTGCTTCCTTCCAGCCGCTTGAGGAGACTGTCCATCCCGTCCCCGTAGGGCCCGACGGCGTTTCCGGCCTGGGCCCAGGACTGGCGCACCCGCTGGGCTACTCCGGGCGCGATGTCGGCGCCGGGGACAGCCTCGGAGGCTGTGCCAAGCGCCTGGGCGAGCCTGCGGTGCACAGTGGCGGTGGCGGCGCCGAGCGCGTGCGCCTCGTCGACGAACGCCGTGCCGTTACTTGCCGCGTCGACGGCGAGGCGCCACGCGTCGAGGCCGCCGGCGAGGAACTCGTGGGCCACAGCCAGTTCGCCCTGCGCGGGACGGGCGCCACCAGCCTGGTCCCCCGTTGCGGCAGCCCATTCGCCGGCGACCCAGCCGATCGTGGCCGGGACCTCAGCGGTCCGCCCGGCCGTCAAGGCGGCGCCGATTTCCACTTCGGGGTTGTGGCCTTCGGAGAGTACGCGGAAGAACTTCACGATGGCGGCCGATCGGCCGTCGTCGACGATCACTGAAGTGTTGGACTGCTCGCCGGAAAGCACCTTGACCTTGCCGGTGGCGAACGGCAAGCGGTAGCCGGACTCGACGAGGTGGCCCGTGGCGTTACCGGAGGGCGCCGTGCCGCCTTGGCGCATGAGCTCAAGCCAGGCGGCGACGAAGGCGGCGTCGTGGACGCCGTCGTAGATCCAGCGGTGCCCGTGCGTGCCGGCGGCGCCCTGCCCCGGAACGTCTCCGATCAGTGCCGGCTCCGCTCCGGGCAGCGGCGCGCTGCGCACGCTGAGCGGCACCTGGACAATGTCGGTGCGGTCGCCGTCGGGCGTGGGATACGTCACTGCTACCAGCAGGACCTCCAGCTCCGCCTCCCCGGTGCCGTCATCGAGCCGCAGGCCGCCGGCCGGCTCGAACGTGAACTCCGCGCTTTTGACCGGGAACCAGCGCTGGCGCGGAAGCCAGGCGCCAAGCAGTCCGCTGAGGGCTGGGGTGAGGGTCGGTCGGTTCATCTCAGCCTTCGATGGACAGGATGGGCATCGCCTGCGTGTAGGGGGAGGCCGGGTTGGAGGCCGCCGAGCGGATCCGCAGCCAGAAGAAGTCGTGGCTGCCCAAGGTCAGCGTCAGGGTGCCGTCCTCTCCGATGGCGGGGAACGCCTGGCCGCCGAAGACATCCCGGAGGCCCCGCCCGGCATATTTCGGCACCCGCAAGGTGGTGGCGACGGGGTGCTGGGAGAGGTTGAAAGCGCACAGGATGCTTTCGCTGTCTTCGCCGGCCGAGTTACCTTCGGGGAGTTCCCGAAGGTAGGCGAGGACGACGTCATGGTCGGCCTCGACGTGCTTGAACGTGCCCAGTCCGAAGGCGGGGTGGTTCTTGCGGACACTCAGGATCTGCCGGGTCCAGCGCAAAAGCGAGCCCGAGTGCGCGGCCTCCGCCTCGACATTGGCCATGCTGTAGTTGTAGACGAGCGACTGGATGACGGGAAGGTACAACTTGCCCGGGTCGGCGCTGGAGAAGCCCGCGTTGCGGTCCGGGTTCCACTGCATCGGCGTGCGGACGGCATCGCGGTCCTCGAGCCAGATGTTGTCGCCCATGCCGATCTCGTCCCCGTAATAGAGGAACGGGCTGCCCGGCAGGGACAGCAGCAGGGCGTTGATGAGCTCGATTTCGGAGCGGGAGTTATCCAGCAGGGGGGCCAGCCGGCGTCGGATGCCGATGTTGGCGCGCATGCGCGGATCCGGCGCGTACCAGCCAAGCATCGCGGCGCGTTCATCGGACGTGACCATTTCCAGCGTCAGTTCGTCGTGGTTGCGCAGGAAGGTGCCCCACTGGGCGCCTTCGGGAATGTCCGGGGTGTCCTTCATCGTCTCGATGATCGGCGCTGCCTTCTGGTCCCGCAGCGCGTAGTACAGCCGCGGCATGATCGGGAAGTGGAACGCCATGTGGCACTCCGGCTCCTCTTCGGTGCCGAAATATTCGACCACTTCCGCGGGCGGCTGGTTGGCTTCGGCGATGATCACGCGGCCGGGGTAGCTTTCGTCGACCATTTTGCGCAGCTTGCGGAGGAATTCGTGGGTCTGCGGCAGGTTCTCGCAGTTCGTCCCCTCTTCCTCAAACAGGTACGGGATGGCGTCGGCGCGGAAGCCGTCGATCCCCTGGTCGAGCCAGAACCGCACGACGTCGAAGAGCGCGTCGATGACCTTGGGGTTCTCGAAGTTCAGGTCCGGCTGGTGGCTGAAGAAGCGGTGCCAGAAGAACTGGCGCCGGATGGGGTCGAAGGTCCAGTTGGATTCCTCGGTGTCCACGAAAATGATGCGGGCGTCTTCGTACTTTTCGTCCGTGTCGCTCCACACGTAGAAATCCCCAAAGGGCCCGTCGGGATCCTTGCGTGACTCCTGGAACCACGGGTGCTGGTCCGAGGTGTGGTTTAGCGGGAGGTCGATGATCACGCGGACGCCGCGGGCATGGGCTTCCGCCACGAGGCGTTTGAAGTCGCTGATGGTGCCGAATTCGTCCAGCACGGAGTTGTAGTCGGAGATGTCGTAGCCGCCGTCGCGGAGCGGGGACTGGAAGAACGGCGGGAGCCAGAGGCAGTCCACGCCGAGCCACTGCAGGTAGTCCAGTTTGTCGATCAGGCCGTGGAAGTCGCCGGAGCCGTCCCCGTTGCCGTCCGCAAAGCCCCGGACCAGGACCTCGTAGAACACCGCTTTGCGGTACCAGAGAGGATCGTGTTGGAGGCCGGGCGCGTTCAGTTCAAAGGATCCCTTCGAGCTGTAGTGCTGGTTGGGGTTTGACGGGCTGAAACTCACTGGTGGTGCCTCCGGATGCTAAGGATGTGGGCGGGTTCGACATGTGCGTCCAGCCGGACGTAGTTGTACTCCCCCCATTCCCAGCTCTCGCCGGTTAAGAGATCGTCCACCACGAACCCTCCATTGTGCGTCAGGTCCTCCGGATCCAGCTCCAGCGCGGCCAGGTCCAGGGAAACGGTGCTCTCCCGGATGCCGTGCGGGTCCACATTGACGGCGATGATGAGGGTGTCCTTCGTGCCGTCGGGGAGCGTCTTGTGCTTGGAATACACCACGGTGGCGTTGTCCGTGCTTTGGTGCAGTGTCAGGTTCTGCAGGTCTCCCAGGGCCGGGTGGGTGTGCCTGATCTCGTTGAGCCTGGTCAGGTACGGTGCAAGCGTCCGGCCGGATTCTGCCGCCGCGTCCCAGTCCCGGGCCTTGTATTCGAACTTCTCGTTGTCGATGTACTCTTCGGCTCCGGGGCGGGCAACGTGTTCGTAGAGCTCGTAACCGGCGTACACACCCCAGATCGGGCTAGCCGTGGCGGCCAATGCGGCGCGGATCTTGAACGCGGCCGGACCGCCGTACTGCAGGTACTCGGTGAGGATGTCAGGGGTGTTGACGAAGAAGTTCGGCCGGAAATAGGCCGGGGATTCGTGGCTGACCTCCTGGAAGTACTCCTCCAGCTCCTCCTTGGTGTTCCGCCAGGTGAAGTAGGAGTAGGACTGCTGGAAGCCGGCGCGGCCCAGTGCGTGCATCATGGCGGGACGGGTGAATGCCTCGGCGAGGAACACGACGTCGGGGTACTTCTTGTTGACCTTGGCGATCAGCCATTCCCAGAACCACACGGGCTTGGTGTGCGGGTTGTCCACCCGGAAGATCTTGACGCCGTGGCTCACCCAGAGGAAGACGATGCGCAGGATCTCGTTGGAGAGTCCCTCGGGGTCGTTGTCGAAGTTGAGCGGGAAGATGTCCTGGTATTTCTTCGGCGGGTTCTCGGCGTAGGCGATGCTGCCGTCCACGCGGGTGGTGAACCACTCCGGGTTGCTTTGTACCCAGGGGTGGTCGGGCGCGGCCTGCAGTGCCAGGTCCAGGGCGACTTCGAGCCCCAGTTCGCCCGCCCGCGCAACGAAGGCGTCGAAGTCTTCGAAGGTTCCGAGGTCCGGGTGGATGGCGTCGTGGCCGCCCTCCTTGGCGCCGATGGCCCACGGCGAGCCGGGATCGTGCGGTCCGGCCAGGAGGGTGTTGTTTGGCCCCTTGCGGTGCTGCGAGCCGATCGGGTGGATCGGTGGCATGTAGATGATGTCGAAGCCCATGCCGGCGACGGCGTCAAGGCGTTTCGAGGCGGTCCGGAAGGTTCCGGAGGTCCACTCACCGGTTTCGTGGTTGCGGACGGCGCCCTCGGAGCGGGGGAAGAATTCGTACCAGGCGCCCCGGCCGGCGAGTTCGCGTTCCACCAGCAGCGGGTACGGCTCGGAGACGGTTACGAACTCCCGGATGGGCTGGCGTTCGACGATGTCGGCCACCTCGGTGCTGAACCCGGCGGCAAGACGGTCTTCGGGCGTCCGGGAGGTGTCGGAGAGTACGACGACGGCCATCCGCAGCGTGCGCCGGTCCGCCGAGGGGCGGGCCGGGTCTTCGGACGCTTCCGAAAGCAGCGCGGCACCTTCGGCGAGCATCAGTTCTACGTCGATGCCGGCTTCGACCTTGACCTCGGCGTTGTGGTGCCATGTGCCGTAGCGGTCATGCCAGGCTTCGATGACGAAGGACCAGTTGCCTGTGGCCGGCGGGGTCAGGAGGCCTTCCCAGCGGTCCGTGCCCTTGCCCCTGTTGCCGCGGGGCGGGGCGAGGCGGACGCGTTGGCGCTCCTTGCCGCGGGGATCGAGCAGCACGGCGCTGACGCCTAGCTGGTCGTGCCCCTCCCGGAAGGCGGTGGCACCGACCACGAGGCTTTCGCCCGCAACGGCCTTGGCCGGGAACTTCCCGCCCTCGACAGCAGGCTGCACGGCTGTGATCGGAAAACGGCCAAATTGCAGGCCATCCGTGATCAGGGCCTTTGGCTTTTGCTTGGACACGGCACTGGTTCGCGAGTTATTCGTCACAGGCTCGACGTTATCTACAAAACGGCCAGAATGCTAAGCCTGCTCAGGTTTTTTAGGGGCGTTTCGGGTTTTCGCCGAGGGCAAACCGTCATTTACCGGAAAGAATCCTAAACCCGTTCCCGGGCACCGAGTTGTCCGTTAGTGTTTCGCTGGTGAAGGCAATCCGCAGATTTACAGTCCGAACCGTTCTTCCGGAGTCGATCCGGCCGCTGGCCCGGCTCGCCACCAACCTTCGGTGGTCCTGGCACCGGCCCACCCGGGAGCTTTTCGAGGGGCTGAACCCCAAGATCTGGGCTGAGAGCGACCATGATCCGGTCACGTTCCTGGGACTGGTCAGCCGGGAAGAACTCCAGCGCCTCGCAGCGGACCAGGACGTCGTGCAGCGCGTCCACGCCGCTGCGGACGATCTGGACCGGTACCTCGAACAGCCCCGCTGGTACCAAAGCCTGGGCGACGGCGCGCCGTCGTGCATCGCCTACTTTTCGCCCGAGTTCGGTATCACCGAAGTCCTGCCCCAGTATTCCGGCGGCTTGGGCATCCTGGCCGGAGACCACCTGAAGGCAGCCTCGGACCTCGGCGTGCCGCTGATCGGCGTCGGACTGCTGTATCAGGCCGGCTATTTCAAGCAGTCGCTGTCCCGCGACGCCTGGCAGCAGGAGACCTACCCCGTCCTCGATCCCGATGGGCTCCCCCTGACGCTGCTGCGGGAGGCCTCCCCGGACGGCAACGGCAGGCCGATCCAGATCTCCCTGCCCCTCCCCCAGGGCCGCAGGTTGCTGGCGCACGTGTGGCGGGCCGACGTCGGACGCGTTCCACTCCTGCTGCTGGACTCCAACGTGCCGGGCAACGACGACGCCGCCCGCGGCATCACCGACCGCCTCTACGGCGGCGGCGGTGACCACCGGCTGCAGCAGGAGCTCCTGCTCGGCATGGGCGGGGTCAAGGCGCTGCGCGTCTTCCAGAAACTCACCGGGGTCCCCGCGCCGGAGGTGTTCCACACCAACGAGGGCCACGCCGGCTTCCTGGGCATCGAACGGATCCAGGAAATGATGTCGGCCGCGGAACCACTGAGCTGGGACGAAGCCCTGGCTGCCGGACGGGCCTCGACCGTTTTCACAACGCACACCCCGGTCCCCGCCGGCATCGACCGCTTCGAGATCTCCCAGATCCAGCATTTCTTCGAGGCCGGTCTGGCGCCGGATGTCCCGGTGGCCAAGATCCTGGATCTGGGCCGGGAAGACTTCGCCGAGGGCAACCCGTTCGTGTTCAACATGGCGGTCATGGGCCTGCGGCTGGCCCAGCGGGCCAATGGCGTCGCGAAGCTGCACGGCGTTGTCTCCCGCGGGATGTTCTCGGCCCTCTGGCCCGGATTCGACCACTCGGAAATCCCCATCACTTCGGTCACCAACGGCGTGCACGTCCCGACCTGGGTTGACCCGCGTGTCTCCCAGCTGGCCCGGGACCACTTCGGCGCAGAGGCGGAGGCGCAGGGCCGCTGGGACCTCGCCTACAACGTCACTGACGAAGAGCTCTGGGCGCTCCGCCGCGAAATGCGCGTGTCCCTCGTGGAGGACGTCCGGCGCCGTCTCCGGGCGGCCTGGAAGAAGCGCGGCGCGGCGGACGCCGAGCTGGCGTGGACCGACTCGGTGCTGGATCCGGACGTCCTGACCATCGGTTTCGCCCGGCGTGTGCCGACCTACAAGCGCCTGACCCTGATGCTCCGCGACCCGGCTCGGCTCAAGGCCCTGCTGCTTCACAAAACGCACCCCATCCAGCTGGTCATCGCCGGGAAGTCGCACCCTGCAGACGACGCGGGCAAGAAGATGATCCAGGACCTGGTCCGGTTCACCGACGATCCCGAGGTGCGCCACCGGATCGCATTCCTGCCCAACTACGACATCGCCATGGCCCGGACCCTGTTCCCCGGCTGCGACGTGTGGCTGAACAACCCGCTGCGCCCGCTGGAGGCCTGCGGGACCTCCGGCATGAAGGCGGCCCTGAACGGTTCCCTGAACCTTTCCGTCATGGACGGCTGGTGGGATGAGATGTACGACGGCGAGAACGGCTGGGCGATTCCGACCGCCAACAACGACGCGTCCCCCGAGGAACGCGACGACATCGAGGCGGCCGCGCTCTACGAACTGCTCGAAACGCAGGTGGCGCCTCGTTTCTACGGCCTCACGGTCTCCGACGGCGCCGGCGCTGCCGGACCCTCGCAGCCGGGCCCGCAGAAGGTCCCCACGCACTGGATTTCGATGATCAAGCACACGATGTCGCACCTGGGCCCGGCAGTCTCCGCGGACCGGATGCTCAAGGATTACGTCAGCGTGCTGTACCGGCCGGCGGCCATCGCCGGGCGCCACGCCGTGGCGGAGAATTACGCACAGGCAAAAGCCCTGGCGGCGTGGTCCTCCCGGGTGCGGGCCGCGTGGCCCCAGATCCAGGTGGAGCACGTGGACTCGGTGGGTGTCTCGGAGGACCCGCAGATCGGCGACCTCCTCCAGGTGAACGCCTATGTGGCCCTGCACGACCTTTCACCGGATGATGTGTCCGTGGAGGTCGCCTACGGCCGCGCCGAGGACAGCGATGAACTCGCGGACGTCACAGTTGCCGAGCTGAAAGCCGCGGAGGACCTCGGCAAGGGCCGCCATCTCTTCAGCGGCACCCTCGTGATCGACCGCTCCGGGTCCTTCGGCTACACGGTGCGCGTGCTTCCGAAGCACGAAGCCCTGGCATCCAAGGCCGAGCTTGGCCTGATCGTCAACGCCTAGCTTGTCGGCGGCGCCGCGGACCGGTCACCGGTTTGCGGCGTCGTTGCCGTCCGGTCGGTTAGTTCCAGCGTCCGCCGGCTACAGCGTCCCCCAGTTCCAGGGTCCGCCGGCTACCGGTTCCGCTGGCTACAGGCAGACGGCGATGACGGCCAGGCTCTTGCCGGCGTAAGCCTCGGCGTCCTGGAGGGTTTCGCAGATGACGCCGAAGGAACGGTCCGCCCGGAAGCCGGCCGGCACCTGCCAGATAAACGTCACCGGGAGCTGGCCATCATCCGTGACCGCGTCCGCGAAGTCGTGCAGCGAGTCGTTGAGGGCGTCGAGGTCCACGCCGTCCTCTTCCGGGAAGTCCAGGATTTCCCGGAATGTCTCCAGGACTGCCGGCCTGGTATCCGCGGCGGGGACGACGACGGAGCGGCGGCCGGCGTCGTCGACCTGGTCCTTCAGTTCGTCAATCGTCCAGGTGTCTGCAGAGAAGATCTTCATGGTGTCCTTACGTGCCTGCGGCGGGGCTTAGGTGCGGTAGATGTTGATCGAATTGGCCTGGACGACGTCCCGTTCCCCGGAGGACACCCGGACGCCCTGGCGCCGGTCGTGGAGTTCCGAGGTGGTCAGGCGCAGTTCGAAGAGCCGGTGGCCGGTGCCGTCATCGTTGCTGAGGGCGGGCAGCGTGACTTTGACGTCGTCGCCGCCGCCGTTGACCACCACCAGCCCGTCGACGTGGCCGTCGTCGGAGCCCAGCAGCAGCTGGACCACGCGGTGGCGGGGATCCTGCCAGCTTTCACCGGACATCGGTTTGCCGCTGGCATCGAACCAGTGCAGGTAGGACTGGTTCTCGCGGGCCGGGTAGTCGTGCGGCTGGCCGGCCAGGAACTCCTTGCGCAAACGGATGACCCGCTTGGTGGTGCGCAGCATCGAGTGGGATTCCGGGGTGGTGGTCCAGTCGATCCAGGCGAGGGGGTTGTCCTGGCAGTAGGCGTTGTTGTTGCCCTGCTGGGTCCGGCCGAGCTCGTCCCCGGCGTTGATCATGGGCACGCCCAGGGAGATCATGAGCGAGGCCATCAGGTTGCGGCTCGTCTGCGCCCGACGGGCAAGGATTTCCTCGTCTTCCGTCCGGCCCTCGAAGCCGTGGTTGTAGCTGCGGTTGTCGCCGTGGCCGTCGCGGTTTTGTTCGCCGTTGGCCTCGTTGTGTTTGCGGTCGTAGGAAACCAGGTCCGCCAGCGTGAAGCCGTCGTGGGCGGCGACGAAGTTGACCGAGGCGAGCCTGGACCGTCCGGAGGGTTCGAACAGGCTGGCGGAGCCGGACAGGGCATCCGCCAGCCGGGCCACGGAGCCGCCGTGGCCGCCGGCGTCGATCGCGGCGCGGTCGGCGAGCCAGAAGCTGCGGACGGCGTCGCGGAAGTGGTCGTTCCAGTCCACCCAGCCGGCCGGGAACCGGCCCGTCTGCCAGCCGCCGTAGCCCACGTCCCACGGTTCGGCGATCAGCTTGGTGGCGGACAGGACAGGATCCGCGGCGATGGCGACCAGGAAAGGGTGCCGGGGGTCGAATTCGTTGGCTGCGTTGCGGCACAGCGTCACCGCAAGGTCGAAGCGGAAGCCGTCGATGTGGAACTCGGACACCCAGTACCGCAGCGAGTCCAGCACAAGCTGGACCACTCGTGGCTCTGCGAAGTTCAGGCTGTTTCCGCACCCAGTTGTGTCCACATACCTGCCGTGGCCGTCATTGCGGTAGTACTGCATCTCCCCGAGGCCGCGGAAGCTCAGGGTCGGGCCGTCGGTGCCGCCCTCGGCCGTGTGGTTGTAGACGACATCGAGGATGACTTCAAGGCCGGCGGCGTGCAGCAGCTTGACCATGCCCTTGAATTCGTCCTGGACTGCGTGCGCGCCGGCCGCCTGCGCGGCCTCGGTGGCGTAGCCGGGGTGCGGGGCGAAAAACGCGGCTGTGTTGTAGCCCCAGTAGTTCGTCAATCCGAGGTTCTGCAGATGCGGCTCGTCCACGTGGAAATGGACGGGCAGGAGCTGGACCGCTGTCACGCCCAGTGAGATCAGGTGCTCGATCATGGCCGGGTGCGCCATGCCGGCATACGTTCCCTGCAGGTCTTCGGGGATGTCCGGATGCAGCTTGCTCTGGCCCCGGACATGCGCCTCATAGATGATGGTGTTGCGCCACGGCGTGTGTGGGTTGGCGTCTGCGCCCCAGTCGAACCCGCCGGCCATCCGGACGCTCGTGAGGAAACCGTCGCGTTCGTCCACGGCCCGCCCGTAAGGGTCCAGCAGCAGCGGCTGCCCGCCGTCGGCGTCAAAGTCCATGGCGGGCATGGACAGCGGGAGCGCCTCGTGTTCCGGGGAAGCCCGGAAACCGTAGCGTGTACCTGCGGGGATGCCCTCCACGATGCCGTAGTGGACACCGGAGGCGACGTTGGGCAGCGTCTTCACCTGCCAGGTTCCCCCCGGTGCCTGATAGGCGATTTCCAGGGTGGTCACGGCGGGCGCGTAGACAGCGACGTTGGCGAACGCACCCCGAGGGTCGTCCATTGCCGGCGACCCGGACAGCGGAACGCTGATCCCCAGCGGAAACGCCCGTGAGGCGTCTACGGTGGAAGCTGTATCTACAAAAGGCATAACCATTGCCTAAAGCTTAGCCGGGACGGACAACCGGCCCCGCGTTTTCGTTTTCATGACGTTGTGCAGTGTACGGACGCTGTGCGGTCTACGGAATAGCAACGCTTCATACTGGAATGAAGCGCTGAATTGGAGGTAAATGTGCGAGTTGCGCTGGCCCAAATCATCACCGGACGCGATCTTGGAACAAATCTGGCCCTCGTGGAGGAATACGCCCGGCAGGCCAAGACCGGGGGCGCCGGGCTGGTGGTGTTCCCGGAGGCCGCAATGCGTGCCTTCGGCAATTCCCTGGTAGACATTGCCGAGCCGCTGGACGGCCCATGGGCCTCCCACCTCCGCGCCATTGCGTCGGAACTCGGAATCGTGATCGTCGCCGGGATGTTCACGCCAGGCTCAGTGACCGACGGCGGCGCCCGCAAAGTGCGGAACACCCTCCTGGCCACCGGCCCCGGAGTGGAGGCGAGCTACGACAAAATCCACCTCTTCGATGCGTTTGGTTTCGCGGAGTCGGACACGGTCGACGCCGGCACCGAGCCCGTCACGTTCGAGGCCGGGGGCGTGAGGTTCGGCCTGGCCACCTGTTACGACATCCGCTTCCCCGACCTGTTTACGGAAAACGCGGACCGCGGCGCCCAGGTCAACATCGTCTGCGCCTCGTGGGGCTCTGGTCCGGGCAAAGCCGAGCAGTGGAAGCTCCTGGCCCGCGCCCGCGCCCTGGACTCCACCACCCTGGTCCTTGCCTGTGGCCAGGGCGACCCCGCCAGCCAGGGCATCCCGGTCAAAGGCTCCGCCCCCACCGGCGTCGGGCACTCGGTCGTTGTCTCGCCCATGGGCGACATCCTGGCCGAACTTGACGGCGCCCCCGGCCTGTTGTTCGCGGACCTGGACACCGCCGTCGTCAAGGAAGCCCGCACCCAACTCCCGGTCCTGGCCAACCGCCACAAGTTCTGAGCCCGGTTACCTTCGACGCTCCCTCACCTCTCGCACTCCCAAACCGAACGCTCCCTCAGGTCTCGCACTCCCAAACCGAACGCTCCCTCACAAGGTGTGAGGGAGCGTTTGCCATCCACCCGCAAAAGGTGAGGGAGCGTCAGAGGGGGAACCGGAGTCTTGCTAAGGAGCGCATCGCCGACCAGAGCGGAGCGAGGCCGGCCGCGGCCGAGCGGAGCGTCGGGAGGTGCCTAAGCGACGGGAAGACTGCGGTTCCGGCGGACCCGACCCGAAGAAGCAACTACCTTACTTGGCAGCGCGCTGGCGGGAGATCTCGTAGAGGGAGATGCCGACGGCCATCGAGGCGTTGAGTGATTCCATGGCGGAGTCGATCGGGATGGAGACGATCTGGTCGCAGTTTTCGCGGACCAGGCGGCTCAGTCCCTTGCCCTCGGAACCCACAACGAGGCACACCGGTTCGGTGGCCAGGGCGAGGTCCGGCAGCGAGACGTCGCCGTCGCCGTCGAGACCCAGAACATAGATGCCCATGTTCTTGAACGCCTTGAGCGTGTTGTTGAGGTTGGCGGCACGGGCAACCGGCACGCGCACGGCGGCGCCCGCGCTGGTCTTCCAGGCCGAGGCGGTGACGCCGACGGAGCGGCGCTCCGGGACGATGACACCGTGGCCGCTGAAGGCCGAAACGGAGCGGATGATCGCGCCGAGGTTGCGGGGATCGGTGATGCCGTCCAACGCGACGAAGAGCGGAGCGTTGGCGACGTGGCCCTTCTTCCAGGCCTCGAGGGTGTGTTCGGCGAGTTCGAACGCGTCCTGGTATTCGTACGGCGGGATCTGCAGCACGAGCCCCTGGTGGATGGCGTCCTCGGTCATGCGGTCCAGCTCGGGCTTGCCGGTTTCGAGCAGCGGGATGCCGCGCTCGGCCGCGAGCTTGAGGGACTCTTTGACGCGGTCGTCCATCTCGATCCGGACGGCGATGTGCAGTGCCTTGGCCGGGATGCCGGCGCGGAGTGCTTCGACAACCGAGTTGCGTCCGGTGACAACTTCCTCGGTGGCACGGCCCTTGGGTCCGGAGCGGGCGCCGGCTGCGCGCGGGGCGCCCGGACGCTTGGCCGCGGAACGTTCCGCGAGCTGCTTGTTTTTGTGGGCCTTGTGGTACGGGCGGTCCTCCGCCTTGGGCGTCGGGCCCTTGCCCTCGAGAGCCTTGCGGCCGTGACCGCCGGTTCCGACGGAGGGGCCCTTCTTCATCTTGACCGACCGGCGACCGTTGTTGGCCATGAGTTCCACCCCTGCTTTGGTAATACGCGATTTGTTGACAAGTCTGACCTCCAGTCTACTGACTCGAGTTAAATCCTCGACCGCAGGGTGTGGCGGGGGTGCTTGTCAGTCCGCGCGGCGGAGCGTTGTCAGCCGCGCTTGAGGCTCCACATCGCGCCGTCCGGACCGTCCTCGACCACGACGCCGGCCGCAGCCAGGGTGTCCCGGATGGCGTCGGACGCGGCCCAGTCCTTTCCGGCGCGGGCCTGGGCTCGGGCCGCGAGCTGCGCCTCGACGAGGACTCCGAGCGCGGTGTTGGCCTGCTCGTCGGCTGCCGGCGTCGCAGTGGCGCTGAGGCCAAGGACTTCCAGCATGCCGGTGACGCTGGCAAGTGCCGCCCGGGCGGCGTCGAGCTCCCCGTCAGTGAGGGCGGTGTTGCCGGCGCGGACGGTTTCGTGAAGCACAGCAAGGGCCTGGGGGACGTTCAGGTCGTCGTCCATGGCGGCCGCAAATGCGTCGGGGACAGATGCGCCTTCGGGGACGGACGCGCCGTCATGCGTCATCGTGCTCCGAAGTGCGCGGCTGATGAATCCATCGATCCGCTCGACGGCGGCTGCGGCCTCCTGCAGCGATGTCGGCTGGTAGTCCAGCACCGAGCGGTACTGTGCCTGGCCGAGGTAATAGCGGACCACGCGCGGCGGAGCGAGCTCCAGCATCTCGGCCGGGCTGACAGTGTTGCCGATGGATTTGGACATCTTTTCACCCGCGTAGGTGACCATGCCGTTGTGCATCCAGAAGTTGGCGAAGCCGTGGCCCGCAGCCTGGGACTGCGCCATCTCGTTCTCGTGGTGCGGGAAGCGCAGGTCCAGGCCGCCGCCGTGGATATCGAACTCGGTGCCGAGGTATTTGGTGACCATCGCGGAGCATTCCAGGTGCCAGCCCGGGCGGCCGGCGCCCCATGGGGAGGCCCAGCTCGCCGACGTCGGCTCGCCCTCCTTGTAGCCCTTCCACAGCGCAAAATCCCGGGGGTCCTTCTTGCCGCGGGGGTCGGCGTCGGGCGCGCCTTGCATGTCATCGATCTTCTGGCGCGTCAGTGAGCCGTACTTGTTCCATGAGCGGACGTCGAAGTAGACGTCGCCGGAATCATCGAGGGCCGGATAGGCGTGCCCGCGGTCCATGAGCTGCTGGATGAGGGCGTGCATTTCGGGGATGTGGCCGGTGGCGCGCGGCTCGTAGGTGGGGCGGGAGACGCCGAGGGTGTCGTAGGCCTTGAGGAATTCCTGCTCGTAGCGGTAGGCCAGCGCCCACCATTCCTCGTTGGGGATGGCTCCGGGCTCGTCAAAGCCCTGCTCAAAGGAGTCGGCTGACTTGGCCAGGATCTTGTCGTCGATGTCGGTGACGTTCCGGACGACGGTCGCGCGGAAGCCGCGGTACTGCAGCCAGCGGGTGAGCTGGTCGAAGGCGATGGCCGAGCGGATGTGCCCGACGTGCGGCATGCCCTGGACCGTGGCACCGCAGTAGTACAGGCTCACACGGCCCGGTACCAGGGGGACGAAGTCGCGGACTTCGGCGGATGCTGTGTCATAGAAGCGCAGGGTCACCGCTCCAGATTAGCCGATGGGGCTTCCTGGCCTGACCGGCCGGTGATGGTTCACCACGCGGGCACCCGGAACGTCTATTTGCAGTACTGCCCGATCTTGTCGATCTGCTCCTTGAGCTGGGCCGTCTGGTCGGTGGTCTTGCTTCCGTCGGGACCGTCCGCCACCTGTTTCATGATGTCGGCCATTTTCTGGATCGGCGCGCCCACCTCGGGGGCCACCTTGTCCGCGACTTCCTGATAGTGCTTGCCGATCTGGCCGGCCTGTTCCTTCGGAGTCCCGGTCGGCACGAAGGTATCGGTGTTGAGGAACTTGCAGCTTTCGTCGACGCTCATCTTCGGCGTCGGGCTCGGCGTCGCGGCGGGCGTCGATGAGCCGGCACAGCCGGTCAGCAGCAATCCCGCCACGACGACGACAGCGGGCAGCAGCTTATTCACGGGAGTCTCCTGATGTTGCCGGAAGGGTTGCCCCTTAAGCCTAGGGGACGAATGGCCCAGCGAGCAGGGCCGTTCAGCATGGGCGGATCAGCGGACCGCGTAGACGAGCGCCGTGGCCACGGCCGAGATCCCCTCGCCGCGGCCGGTGAATCCGAGCCCGTCGCTCGTCGTGGCCGTGACGCTTACCGGCGCCCCGGCGGCGGCGCTGAGGACGCGCTGCGATTCCTCCCGCCGCGGGCCGAACTTGGGCCGGTTGGCTACGAACTGCACCGCGATGTTGCCGATCTCGAATCCTTGCGCGCGGACGATCCTGGCGGCCTCGGTCAATAGGGTGACTCCGGATGCGCCGGCGTATTCCGGGCGGTCGGTGCCGAAGTGCGTACCGAGATCCCCGATTCCGCAGGCCGAGAAGAGCGCGTCGGCGGCGGAATGCGCCACCGGATCGCCGTCGGAATGGCCGGCCAGCCCCCGTTCGCCGTCCCAGAACAGGCCGCCGAGCCACAGGGGCCGCGGCTCGTGCTCGGCAGCGTAGGCATGGACATCGATTCCGATGCCCGTGCGGGGGATGACGGGGGCGCCGCTTTGGCGCATTCGGCTCTGGGTATCGGCCATGATCAGCCTTCCACCCACCGTGCGCCGAGGGGTCCTTCGAGGAGTCCTTCGGCAAGGATCAGGTCGAGCGGGGTCGTGATCTTCAGGGACTGGCTGGCGCCGCGTACGGCGTGGACGGGGATGCCCAGGAGCTCCACCAACATGGCGTCGTCGGTGACGGCGGCGGCCTCGACGGCGTCGAATCCCGCTGCTGCCGCGTGGGCACGCTGCAGGGCGGCCAAGGTGAATCCCTGTGGCGTCTGCACCGCACGGAGCGTCTCGCGGGGGGCTGTCCCGGTGACCAGTTCGGGGGCAACCGCGGCGCCGTCGCCCGTTGTGGATTCGACGGTTTTGACGGTGTCAACCACCGGCATCACGGGGATGACGGCGACCGCGCCGGCGGCGAGTGCCTCGGCCACCCGGTGAAAGACGGACTCCGGCGTCAGGGCCCTGGCCGCGTCGTGCACCAGGACGGCCTCCGTTCCCGGCAGCAGGGCAGCCATTGCCGCACGGACGGAATCGGCGCGGCTGGCGCCGCCGTCCACGACGGTCAGGACCGGATCCTGCAGGGAGTGCCCGGACGCGGCGTTGCGGCGATGCGCTGCCTTGAGCTCCCGGGCGAACTCCTCGCACAATGCGCGCAGTTCGGCATCCCCCTGCGGAATGGCAACGCAGATTTGCCGGGCAACCCCGGCGGCGGCGACGCCCCGCAGCGCGTGGGTGAGGATGCTCTCCCCGCCCAGCGGCACCTTGGCTTTCGGCATGCCGTAGCCCAGGCGCTGGCCGGAACCCGCAGCCACAACGATGACCGCGGTGACGGGGGGTGTCGATGCAGTGTTCATGCGCACAACACTACGTCCCGGCCGCGCTTCGTCCCACTGAGCCATCGGTTGTGGTCGTTCTCGGCGCCCGGAGGGACTCCAGGTGACCGCGCAACTTGGGGCGGCAGGCGAAAATCCGGGGGCGGCGGGGGCTGAAAAAGGGCAAAAAGAAGCCCCGGCGGCCTAAGCCACCGGGGTTCGATTCTTGTCTTAGGAAGCCAGGACTTCGTCGAGAACGCTTGCGGCCTTCTCTTCGTCCGTCTTTTCCGCCAGCGCCAGTTCTGAAATCAGAATCTGGCGGGCTTTGGCCAGCATGCGCTTCTCCCCTGCGGAGAGACCCCGATCGTGATCGCGGCGCCACAGGTCGCGGACGACCTCTGCCACCTTGATGACGTCACCGGATGCAAGCTTTTCCAGGTTTGCCTTGTAACGACGCGACCAGTTGGTGGGCTCCTCAGTGAACTCAGCCCGCAGCACGTCAAACACGTGCTCCAGGCCTTCCTTGCCCACTACGTCCCTGACCCCAACTAGGTCAACGTTTTCTGCTGGAACTTCAATGGTCAGATCACCCTGAGCCACCTTGAGCCTGAGATACATTTTCTCTTCGCCCTTGACAGTGCGCATCTTGATTTCTTCAATTTTTGCTGCACCGTGGTGAGGGTAAACTACTGTCTCGCCGACCTCAAAAACCATGTGGACATTCCCCTTTCCCGCAGACCAGTTTATCACGATTAAGGCATACAACTGCCATGCATCGTGCCCTGAAACCGCATGAATCCGCGGAAAATGGCCCAAATCGACCCCCTCAAACTACTTGACGGATGCGGATAATAGTGCATTGGCCACCCGCTGCCAAGAGGCTTAGGCTTGCACGGCCGGGAGCGGGGCAGCCGGCCGACCCTTCCTCTGCGCACGTCCGGGTGTAGCGCTCTGCGGACCGCCCTGTGTACCGCCCGAATCCTCGTTTGGGGCCGATTGCGGCTAGGCTATGGCTGAATAATGTTCCAAGACTCTCAAGGAGTGCGTGACGTGCGTTTCACTGCGATGAACCGGGGCCAGCGCGGCAAGCTGGCAATGGCAACGGCGGCACTTGGCATTGGCCTGCTGTCGGTAACCGGCTGCGGCTACATCAACCCCCAGCAGACCTCGGAGCAGTATTCGGCGTCGGACGGAACCCGCACGGACCTCGGCCCGCTGCAGCTGCGCAACATGTTGATCATCTCCGAGGGGGAGAACAAGCCCGGACGCGTGGTCGGCGCGGTGTACAACTCGTCGTCGAACGATGTGAAGCTGACCATCAACGGCGCCGGCGGATCCCAGACCCAGGTTCCGGTCAAGAAGAACTCCTATACCCTCCTCAACGACTCCACGGACGCTGCCATCCTCAGCACCACGGGCGGCAAGCCGGGTACCGTCGTCGAGGTCACCATCGTCGAGGACGGCACCAGCCAGAAGGCGAAGTTCAAGATTCCTGTCATGGACTCGACGATCGTTGACTACAAGAAGTACCTGCCGACGGCGGAGCCCACCTCCTCCGGCCCGGCCACCTCGAGCGCTTCCCCCTCGGGGACTGCCACCTCCGGCACCGCGACGCCGTCCCCGACGCCGAGCAGCACCGCAGGCCACTAGCTTTACTCGCCAAAAGGAGGGGCACCCGCCGGGTGCCCCTCCTTTTATGTGCCCATTCGGGTCTTCGGCACAAGGCCTCCGGCGCTAGGGCTCGAACTTGTAGCCCAGCCCGCGGACTGTGATCAGATACCGCGGCGCCGAGGGGTCCGGCTCGATCTTGCTCCGCAGGCGCTTGACGTGGACGTCCAGGGTCTTGGTGTCTCCGACATAGTCCGAGCCCCAGACGCGGTCGATCAACTGGCCGCGGGTCAGAACCCGGCCGGAGTTCCGCAGCAGCATTTCCAGCAGCTCGAACTCCTTCAGCGGCAGGGAGACCTGCTCGCCGCCGACGCTGACCACGTGCCGCTCGATATCCATCCGGACAGGGCCGGCCTGCACGGTACTTGCTACCAGTTCCTCCGGCTCGCCCTGGCGGCGCAGCACGGCCCGGACCCTGGCGACGAGTTCCCGCGAGGAGTACGGCTTGGTGACGTAGTCGTCGGCGCCGAGCTCCAAACCCACCACCTTGTCGATTTCCGAGTCCTTGGCCGTCAGCATGATCACGGGCACGCTGGACCGCTGCCGGAGCTGCCGGCAGACTTCGGTGCCGGACTGCCCGGGCAGCTGGAGGTCCAGGAGCACCAGGTCAGCGCCGTTGCGGTCGAATTCGGTGATGGCATCGAGGCCGTTGTCCACCACCTCCACCTCGAACCCTTCCTTGCCCAAGAGGTAGGACAGCGGGTCGCTGAAGGACTCTTCGTCCTCGACAATAAGAATCCTGCTCAAGCGCTAGCTCCTTGCTCATGGACGCCTGCGGCGTCCCGTCTGTGTGGTCCGGCTGGCCGTTGCAGCCCCGCTGGCCGGCCCGCGGGTCTGCGGACCTCGGGGGTGTCGCCGTCGTCCTGGCCTTCCATCTCCGGAAGCCTGATGGTGAAAGTTGATCCCTGCCCTGGCTGCGACCACAGGGTCACCTCGCCGCCGTGGTTGGAGATGACGTGTTTGACAATGCTGAGACCCAAGCCCGTGCCGCCGGTATGGCGGGACCGGGCGGCGTCCACGCGGTAGAAGCGTTCAAAGACGCGTTCCTGGTCTTCCGGGCTGAGTCCTTCGCCCTGATCCGTGACGGACACCGCAACCAATCCGTCCTTGGACCGTACGCCGATGCCCACCTTGGTGTTGTCCGGGGAGTAGCGGATGGCGTTGTCGATCAGGTTGCGCAGCGCCGTCACCAGGAGGTCCTGGTCGCCGTAGACCATCGCGTCCGCGTGGCCGCCGACGACGAGCCGGATGTTCTTGCTTTCCGCGGGCAGCTGGGAGCGGTCCACGGCCTCGGACACCACGGTGTTGATGTCCACCGGGCGTCCCTGCTGGGTGACATTCGTGCCCTGCAGCCGGGAGAGTTCGATGATGTCCTGCACGAGTGCCGCGAGCCGGGCCGATTCCTTGTGCATGCGCTTGGCGAAGCGCCGGACGGCCTCTTCGTCGTCCGCGGATGACTCCAGCGCCTCGGCCAGCAGGGAAATCGCCCCCACCGGCGTTTTCAGTTCGTGGGAGACGTTCGCTACGAAGTCGTTCCTGACTTCCTCGGTACGGGTGAATTCGGTGCGGTCATCGGCGAGCAGGAGGATATAGTCCTCGGCGATCATGGCTGCCCGGACCTGGACCACGATGGTTCCCTGGCCGAGCGGGCCGCGCGGCAGCTCAAGCTGCTTTTCGAGGATGACGCCGTCCCGCCGGACCTTGGCCGTCATTTCCAGCAGCTGCTGGTGGACTACGGTGTGCCCGCGGACCAGGCCATAGGCGTAGGCCGCGGGGCTGGCGCGGACAACGCCGTCGATGGCATCCACGACGACGAAAGCCCTCCCGACAACGGCCAGAACCTCGGCTGCACCCTCGGGGAGCGAGGGGTCCTCGACGTCGACGTCGACGATCTGCCGTTGCTGCTCGCTGACCCGGAACGCGAGCACGCCGAAGATGCCGAGCGAGAGGCCGATCAGGCCGGCGATCACGCCGATTAGCATTGGGTCCACGCTTCCAGCTTAGGCTCTGCTTCAGGGCCGCAACCGTAATCTCCTGCGATTCCGGCGCCGGTTCAGCTAACGTTCACCTATTGGGGCGCAACAGTTCACCGGACACTGGAAGAGTTGGCCGTTGAAGCGCCGCGAGGTGAACCGAAATACGTCCGCCACGGTTGTGGCAGGCAATATTTCCGAGGAAAGGACGCACACGTGCGTAAGGTTTTTCAGGAAGAGCTCGCCCAGGTGGGTGAACAGCTCGTAGAAATCTCCAAGCTGGTCACTGAGGCCATCGGGAAGGCCACGACGGCGTTCGAAGGCGCCGACATCGACCTGGCCGAGGACGTCATTGCCGCCGATGCCCGGATCGACTTCCTGCAGAACAGCCTCGACGAGCGTGCCATCGACATCCTGGCGCTGCAGGGCCCGGTGGCCAGCGACCTTCGCATGATCGTGGGCTCGCTGCGGATGAGTGCCTCGCTGGAGCGCATGGGTGACCTCGCCCGCCACCTCGCGCAGCTCGCCCGGCTTCGCTACCCGGCCAACGTGATCCCGGCCCAGTTGCAGGCGACGTTCAAGAGTTTCGCCCAGCAGGACCTGCTGATCGCGCAGAAGCTCACCGTGCTGCTGGAAACCCGCGACCTCGGCGTCGCCCGGGACATCGTGAAGGCCAACAGTGCCGTCAACGATCTCCACTTGAGCGTTTTCAAGGCGATCGCGCGCAGCGACTGGCAGGAGTCCCCGGCCACGACTGTCGACGTCGCCCTCGCCAGCCGCTACTTCGAGCGCTTCGCCGACCACGGCGTCTCTGTGGCCCAGAAGGTCACCTACCTCGTCACAGGGGCCTGGCAGCCGAGCGGCATCGAACACAGCTAGCTTTTCAGCTAGCTCACGAAGCAGAACGACGGCGGCCGGTCACCTTGGGGGTGACCGGCCGCCGTCGTCGTTTCCGGTGGCTGGGCGTTACTTCTTGCCCTGGCTGGCGACGGCCTTGATCGACTCCGCGGCGGCCTCGGGATCGAGGTAGGTGCCGCCCGGGATGACCGGTTTGAAGTTCTCGTCCAGTTCGTAGACCAGCGGGATGCCGGTGGGGATGTTCAGGCCGGCGATGTCCTCGTCGCTGATCCCGTCCAGGTGCTTGACCAGGGCACGGAGCGAGTTGCCGTGGGCGGTAACCAGGACGGTCTTGCCCGCTTTGAGTTCTTCCTTGATGTCCGATTCCCAGTACGGCATGAGGCGGATCAGGACGTCCTTGAGGCATTCGGTGCGGGGAATGGCGTCGCCGAGGTCCTTGTAGCGCGGGTCACCCACCTGGGAGAACTCGGAATCGTCGGCCAGGGGCGGCGGCGGGGTGTCGTAGGACCGGCGCCAGAGCATGAACTGCTCCTCGCCGAATTCGGCAAGCGTCTGCGCCTTGTCCTTGCCCTGGAGGGCGCCGTAGTGGCGTTCGTTGAGGCGCCAGTCGCGTTTGACGTCGATCCAGCCGCGGTCCGCCTTCTCGAGGGCCAGGTTCGCCGTATTGATGGCCCGCTTCAGCCGTGAGGTGTAGAGGATGTCGGGGAGGATGTTGTGCTCCACGAGAAGCTCGCCGCCGCGAACCGCCTCAGCGCGGCCCTGGTCGTTGAGGTCAACGTCCACCCAGCCGGTGAACAGGTTCTTGGCGTTCCAGTCGCTGTGGCCGTGGCGCAGCAGAATCAGCTTGTAAGTCATGGTTTTCATCCTAGCGGAGCCGCCCCTGGCCGCGCCGAGCATTACATCCCCGTCACACCCCACCCCACCGCGGGGTCACCTACGACCCATCCAAGGCCTCCGGATGGGCCGTAGGTGACCCCGCGTTGGAGGATAGGGTGGAGCGGTGGTGCAACGAGCGGAGCAGGTCAGGAACCCCGGACGGCGAAGCGGCAGGCCGGTGGGCAACGTGACCCGCGGAACCACCAATCCGAACCGGATGCGCCGTGTGGACCGCTGGCTGGCCGGCCCCCAGGCATGGCGGCTGCGTGAAGCGGCCGATCCGTTCGTGGTCGACCTGGGCTACGGCGCTTCCCCGGCCACCGCCGTCGAACTCTTCGAGCGCCTGTCCGTTGTCCGTCCGGACGTGCGGGTGACCGGCGTCGAAATCGAACCGGAACGTGTCCGGCAGGCGAAGTCACTGGAGCGGCCAGGTCTCAGCTTCCAACTGGGCGGCTTCGAGCTTCCCGTGCCCGGCCGCCCCGTGCTCGTGCGGGCCTTCAACGTACTGCGGCAGTACGAGGAAACCGACGTCCAGGACATCTGGCGGCTCGTGCAGGGGCGGCTGGCTCCTGGCGGCCTGTTCATCGACGGGACCTGCGACGAGATCGGGCGGCGCGTCACCTGGGTGGCGCTCGACGCCGGGCGGCCGCTGAGCCTGAGCCTGTCCCTGCGGTTCGGCGCGTTCACGCTGCCCTCGGACGTTGCGGAGCGGCTCCCGAAGGCGCTGATCCACCGCAACGTGCCGGGCGAGAAGATCCATTCCTACCTGCAGGCGATGGACCAGGCGTGGCTGGAGGCCGCACCGCTCGCGTCGTTCGGAAACCGGCAGCGCTTCTCAGCCATGTGCCGCGCACTGCTCGACGGCGGCTGGCCGGTCCAGGACGGGCCGTCCCGGTGGCGGCTCGGCGAAGTGACGGTCGGTTGGGAAGCGGTGGCCCCGGGGAGTTAGGACCGCGAAGTTAGTGCCGCGGCGCCACGACCGCGGAGCTACGCTCGGGGCCGGCTGTCAGGGGGTCACCAGCCGCGGTTACCGCCGCGGCCCGCGTCCTTGACGGCGGGTCGCACGTCCGCGAGGTACACCGACGCCGCGGTCACTGCAGCGAGTCCGAACAGGCCCAGGGTGCTGATGCCCCCCGCGCCGCCGCCGAGCTGGGACACCAGGGAAATCAGGCCGACGGCCACGCTGCCGCCGGTCAGCGCAAGCCAGAAGGTCTTGGTCCGCTTCGATACGGCTTCAAAAGCGTTGGCCCTGTGGCGGAGGCAGTCGAAAAACGCCCACGCCTCAATGGCGAAAGCCACCACCGCCAGGATCAGGTAGATCGCGGTTTCGACATAGTAAATGAGTATTCTTCCGTCCACTCCCCCAGCCTAGCTGTCCAAAGTGCCCAACGCCTGTTCCAAATCGGCCCAAAGGTCCTCGACGTTTTCGATCCCGACGCTCATCCGGACGAGGTTGTCCGGAACGCTGGCCGGCTCGGCCGTGTGCCGGCGCCGGCGTTCGATCAGGGATTCCACCCCGCCAAGGGATGTCGCGGGCAGCCACAGGTGGAGGGCGCGGATGACGCGGTCCGCAGCGTCGGCGCCGCTGAGGCCGCCCGCGGGGGCAACCTCGATGCAGAGCACGGAGCCGAACCCTTTCATCTGTGATGTGGCCCGCTCATGGCCCGGGTCCGAGGCCAGCCCGGGGAAACGGATGCTGGCGACCCTCGGATGCCGGCTCAAGCGTTCCGCCAGGACAGCCGCCGATGCCTGCGAGCGTTCGATCCGCAGGGCCAGTGTGCGCAGTCCGCGGAGCGCCAGCCATGCCTCAAAGGGACCGGCGATTCCGCCGTGGATGGTGCGGTGGTGCAGCAGCGTGGCGCGGAGCCCCGCGTCGGAGGTCACCAAGGCGCCCAGCACGACGTCGGAGTGCCCGGAAAGGTACTTCGTCACCGAATGCAGCACGACGTCGGATCCGAGGGCCAGGGGCTGCTGCACGAGGGGCGTGGAAAAGGTGTTGTCCGTGACGACTATTGCTCCGGCCGCATGCGCCGCCGCAGTCAAGGCGCGGATGTCCGCCACACCGAGCATGGGGTTGGTGGGGCTTTCCAGCCACAGCATGCTGGCGGGTTTCGCGCCGGCCGGCGTGAGCTGCGCCAGGACAGCGTCCGTATCCGCGATGTCCACTGTCCGCAGTTCGAGGAAGCCCTTTTCTGCCAGTTCCGTGGCCATGACAAGCGAACCGGCGTAGCTGTGGGAGGGCATTACCAGCACGCCCTGCACCGGAACCAGGGACAGTGCCGAGCTCACGGCGGCCAGCCCCGAGGCGTACAGCAGGCCGGGCAGGTCCGCCCCCTCCAGCTGGCCCAGGGCCTCCTCGAACGGGTCCCACGTCGGGTTCGAATACCGTCCGTAGCCGCGGTCCCCGTCGCCCAGCGGTCCGGTGCCGAAGTAGGTGGAGGACAGGACGAGCGGAGGGTTGACCGGTTCATCGCGCTGGCGCGGCGGCCGGCCCGCGGCCACAACCACTGTTTCTGCGGAGAGCGCTGCTGCCTGTTGTTCGGAAAGACTCATGGACACAGGGTACTTCGGAGCCCCGCAGGGCGGCCAAGGCGTTACGCCGCACACTAAAGCGTCGGTGATTGTCGGTAGTCTAGGAGCGTGAATACCCAGCACCCCGGACCGCTGCCCGGACTGTTCATTGCCTTCGAAGGCGGCGACGGCGCCGGCAAGTCGACACAGGCAGCTGAACTGGCCAGGGCCCTCGAGTCGCGCGGCCTCACGGTGCTGCGGACCCGCGAACCGGGCGGCACCCCGATCGGCGAGAAGCTCCGTTCCCTGGTGCTGGACCACGGCCACGGCCACATCGATGCCCGCACGGAGGCCCTGATTTTCGCTGCCTCCCGCGCCGCACATGCAGACCAGGTCATCCGGCCCGCCCTGGAACGCGGCGAGGTCGTCCTCACCGACCGGTACATTGACTCCTCGGTCGCTTATCAGGGCGCCGGCCGGGACCTCGGCGCGGACGCCGTCCGGGACATCAACCACTGGGCCACGTCGGGCCTGCAGCCGGATCTCACGGTGTTGCTCGACGTCGACCCCGGGGTCGGCCGACGACGGCGGACCGCGGGGGAAGCCGCCGAGGACCGCCTCGAATCCGAAGCCGATGAATTCCACGCCAGGATCCGGGCAGCTTTCCTGGACCTGGCGGCGGCCCGGCCCGGGAAGTACCTCGTCCTGCCCGCGCAGCTTCCCGTGGCGGAGCTGGCCGCGCAGATCCTTGAGCGCGTCGAGTCCTTGCTGGCACTCCCCCACAGCAGGACAGCATGAGCGTCTGGGACGATCTCCAGGGCCAGGCCGCCGTCGTCGCGCAACTGCGCCAAGCGGCCCAGGGCGAAGCGCTCACGCACGCGTGGCTCTTCACCGGGCCGCCCGGATCGGGCCGTTCCAATGCGGCGAAGGCCTTCGCCGCTGCCCTGAACTGCGATCAGGAGGACGTCACCTTGCGTGGGTGCGGCGAGTGCGCAGCCTGCCTGACCATCCTCGGCGAAACCCACTCCGACGTCGCCTTCGTGCGCACCGAAAAAGTCACCATCACCATCGATGAGGCGCGCGAACTGGTGTCCACCGCCGGGAACCGTCCCTCATCGGCCCGCTGGCGCATCATTGTCGTCGAAGACGCTGACCGGATGGCCGAGCGGACTACCAATGTTCTGCTCAAGGCCATCGAGGAGCCCACCCCCCGCACCGTGTGGATGCTTTGCGCCCCGTCCCCTGCCGACGTCCTCGTCACGATCCGCTCCCGCTGCCGTGCCGTGGCCCTGCGGCTTCCGCCCCCGGCCGACGTCGCGGCCCTCCTGGTCAAGCGCGACGGCGTGGAGCCGGCTGTCGCCGACCGCGCGGCCCGCGCGGCCCAGAGCCATGTGGGCATCGCCCGGCGCCTGGCCCGGGACCCGGAGGCACGGGAGCGCCGGCTTGAAACCGTGCGGTTCCCGCTCTCCCTCCGCGGCGTCACCGCGGCGGTCCTGATGGCGGAAAAACTGGTCAAGATCGCCACCGAGGAAGCCAACAGCTCCAATGACGAGCGCGACGCCACTGAGAAAGCGGCGCTGCTGGCGACCCTCGGAGCGCCGGAGAGCGGGACGCTGCCGCCGGCCATGCGGGGCCAGGTGAAGCAGCTGGAGGATGACCAGAAACGCCGCGCCAAGCGCTCCATCACTGATTCCCTTGACCGCACGCTGACAGACCTGCTCTCCTTTTACCGGGATGTCCTGATCATCCAGATGGGGAACTCCGTGGAACTGGTCAACCTTGAGCTGAGAAGCGAACTCGAAGACTTCGCTTCCCGCTCCACAGCGGAGATCACCCTCGCCCGCATGGACGCCATCAACAAGGCCCGCAACCGCATCACCACCACCAATGTCGCCCCGTTGCTGGCCATCGAGTCCATGGCTGCCAGCCTCATCTGACGGCCTGATCTCTTGCCCGCGGGACGGCACATGGCGCCCGCAGGGCCACTCCAACCAACCGCCCAGCCCCACCGCTTTCGTTCCTATCCTCCAAGGAGAACCGCATGAAGCCTGCTCGACCCCAGCCCGCAAGATTCCGATCCTGGGCGATCGGCGTGCGGGCCCTCGGCGCCATGGCCCTGGCCATGATGCTGGCCTCGTGCAGTCTCTTTGGCAGCGGAGACGGCGGCACGACGTCCGGGAATTCGGGGCAGGCCGACCCGTCGATCGCCTCCGCGGCACCGGCTGAGCTCCGGAGCTTCTACTCCCAGCAGGTCAACTGGACGCCGTGCGAGAAGAGTCTCCAGTGCGCCAAGATCAAGGTCCCGCTGGACTACAGCAAACCGGACGGAGCCACGATCGAAATTGCTGCCCTCAAAGTCGCCACCAAGGGCAACAAGAAGGGCAGCCTCCTGGTCAACCCCGGCGGACCGGGCGCCTCGGGCTACGACTTCGTCAGGGATGCCGGCACCACCAGCATTTCCGAGAAGGTCCGGGCGAACTACGACGTTGTGGGCTTCGACCCGCGCGGTGTGAAGCGGTCCGCGCCGGTCACGTGCCTCACCGACCAGGAACGCGACGCGTACCGGGCCAAGACCTACGATCTGGACACGGACGCCGGGCTGGATGAGAGCCTTGCGGACAACAAGGTCATCGCGGCCAAATGCGTGGAGAAGACCGGCCCGGTCCTGGCCCATATTGACACCAACAGCGCCGTGAAGGACCTCGATATCCTGCGCGGGGCACTCAATGACAAGAAGCTGAACTACCTTGGCTATTCCTACGGGACGCTCCTGGGTTCCACGTACGCCTCGATGTTCCCCGACAACGTGGGCCGGATGGTCCTCGACGGCGCCCTGGACCCGTCCCTCAGTTACGAGGAACTCACGAGGGGACAGGCAAAGGCTTTCGAGAGGGAACTCGGCGTCTACGTGGCTAACTGCCAGCAAAACAGCGGATGCCCGCTCAGCGGCAGCACCGAGGACGGCGTCCAGCAGATCGGCAAGCTCATCCAGGAAGCCGCGGCCAGCCCGCTGCGGGCCAAGGACGGCCGGCTGGTCTCGGGGACCACGTTCGTCAACGGCCTGCTCATCCCCCTGTACAGCAGCGATAACTGGCCGATCCTCACCCAGGCCCTCGCCAAGGCCATGGCCGGCGATGGCAGCGGCATGATGCAACTCGCCGACTTCGGCGCCGACCGGGGCCCTAACGGCGCGTACACGTCCAACAGCACCTTCGCCTTCAACGCCATCAACTGCCTGGACTACCCGATGGACGCGGACACTGCATCGATGCGGGCCGAAGAGCAGCACCTGCTCCAGGAGTCCCCAACCCTCGGCTACTACTTCGCCTACGGCGGTGCCAACTGCAAGGACTGGCCGTACAAGAACACCAGGACCCCTGCCCCGGTGCAATACAAGGGTGCAGCCCCCATCGTTGTGGTGGGAACCACCGGGGACCCCGCCACGCCTGTGGAATGGGCCAGCGCGCTGCGCAAGCAGCTCGGGAATGCCGCGCTGCTGACGTGGAAGGGCGAAGGCCACACGGCGTACGGGCGCTCCAACAGCTGCATCGGCAACGCCGTGGACTCGTACCTGATCGACGGCAAGGAACCTGCGGACAACACGGTCTGCTAACTACCTGCCGCCAGCCGCCGGCGCCCGCAGGGGCCCAGCTGCCACGCCGGCCTGCGGCTCATTTTGACCCGGGCGCCGGGACTCCATTACAGTTATCTCTTGCATGATCCGCCCGGTTCGCCGGGAATTCATGCGGTTGCTTCCTTAGCTCAGTTGGTAGAGCGTCTCACTCGTAATGAGAAGGTCGCCAGTTCGATTCTGGCAGGAAGCTCGAGAAGAACCCCCGGAAATCAACGATTTCCGGGGGTTCTTTTCTTGCGCTGCCTGGTGCCGGCCCGCTCCTGCCAGCCTAGGCCTTGCCGGCGTAGGCGGGGCCGCCTTCGGGCCGGTCAAACCGCTGGCCCTGGGGGTTCGACGGCAAGATGGTCATGACCAACAACGCCAGGCCGCCGAGGAACGGTACGAGCACGATGAGGATCATCCACGCGCTCATGTTGACGTCGTGGAGGCGGCGCGCCGTCAGGGCGAGTGACGGAACGATCGCCGCCAGGCCCCACACCAAGGCCAGGATGAAGCCGATGAAGGCTATCGGGCCCGGGGTGGCAGTCACTACGCCGGTAGCCGAGGTGGTGGACCCGGTGTTGCCGGCAGCAATGATGATCTGCAGGACGATGGATACGCCGACCGAGATGAGCATCCACCACCAGTATTCACTCCTGCTGGCCCGGCCCGAGAACGTGGCGTACTTCTTCCAGAAACGCCTCGCGGCCTCTCCGATAGGGGCCCCGTAATACGGAGCCCAGAGCGGGACTGCCCCGGCGGGCGCGGTCTGTTGAGGATAAGTCATAGAGATCTCCTGATTGTTCGCAAGTGATGACGAGCCTCATCCTAGGGTCCGCGTGGGGCCGGGCGCCCGTCTGACGGGTGAATTCTTGCCGCCGTGTCCAAGCGGTCCCCCCGGGGCCATGCGCACCCGCCGGGGTCGCCGTCGGATTCCGAAGGGACCTGCCCGGCGGCCCTCGGGGCCTGACCCGTCCGAACCCCGTGCGTACGGCCTGTCCAAAAGCCCCTTGCCATTCATTGGCTGGTCCACAAGCCTTGTGGCATGAAAAGGCCAGCTGCGAGGCTGCCGTCCGGTGCGCGGGACGGCTCTGTCCCGGGTGCGGATGGGCCCGGCCTGCCCGGTAGCCGGCGGCGCCTGACCTGGGGCGCGGTGGTCGGGTTCGGCCTCGTCAGCCTGGCGACGGATATGGTGTCCGACGGCGCGCGCCCGTTGGCGGGTCCCCTCCTGGTCCAGCTCGGCGCCTCAGCCCTGGTGGTGGGCCTGGTCACGGGGGGCGCGGAGGCCGCGGCGCAGGGGCTGCGGGTGGTGTTCGGGCCGTGGGCGGACCGCACGGGAAAGTACTGGACTTTCACCGTGGCCGGATACGTGCTCACCGCCGTCTGCGTCCCCCTGCTCGCAGTGGCACCCGCGGCAGGGGCCGCCGGACTGGTCCTCGCCGCCTCGCTCATCATCGGTGACCGGGTCGGCAAAGCCGTCCGGAGCCCGGCGAAGACTGTCCTCCTGGCCGCCGTCGCCACGCCCGTAGGCCGGGGGCGCGGCTTCGCCGTCCACAAGTCGCTGGACCTGGCCGGGGCGCTGCTCGGGCCGTTGCTGGTTTCAGCTGTGCTTGCTGCCACCGGCGTCCTGCCTGCGGCGCTTGCCGTGCTGGCCATTCCGGCAGGGGCGGCATTGTTGATGCTTCTCTGGCTGCGGCGCCGGGTCCAGGGTCCGGGCGTGGGCGCTGGACCGCCAGCGGCTGCGGCAGACGTCGTCGGCTCCCCCGCCGCGGGCGCGCCGGCCCACGCCCTGGGCGGCAGGCCGCCGTCGGTCTTCTCCAGCGACTTCACCCTGTTTGCGGTCGCGGCGCTTTTCTGGAGTGCGGGCCTGGTGGCCTTCGGTGTCATCTCGTATCACCTGACCTCCGCCGTGGCCGTTCCGGTCTCTGTGATCCCGCTGCTCTATGCCGGCGCCATGGGCGCGGCCGCGCTGGGGGCCCTCGCAAGCGGCGTCATGTACGACCGTTCGGGAGCCGTCGTGCTGCTGGCGCTGCCGGTGTTGACCGCCGCAGTGCCGGTGCTCGCCCTGGCTCAGGACGCAACTCTTGTCCTCGCCGGCGTCCTGGTTTGGGGCACCGCCATCGGAATCCAGGATTCAACGGTCAAGGCCCTGATCGCGGACTTGGTGCCCGGAGTCCGGCAGGGCACAGCCTATGGAGTGTTCGCGGCGTTCGAAGGGGCCGGAGCGCTGGCCGGCGGGGCTCTCTACGGGGCGTTGTACGGCGTCCGGCCGCTGCTCATTACTGTGGTGGCCGTGCTGCAGGCTGCGGCCCTGGCTCTCCTCGTCCTAACCCTCAGGAAGGCGCGAACGGGCGTGCGGTCCTAGCCGGCGTCACCCGCCGGCGGCCGCCGGCAGGCTGAAAGGCGCCCGCCCGGCGTGCGGTGTGCGGTGTGCCGATCGTGTTTACTAGCGGCCGGCCCAGACCGAGGCCGCACCCGAGTGGCCGGTGACGATGCTCTGATAGATGAAGAATCCACCAGCGGCAACCCCTGCGGCCAGGAGCACGACGCGGACACCCTTGTTCTCCCGCAGTCCGCCGAGGAATCCCAGGCGCCGGCCGAAGGGTTGATGGGTGACGATCAGCATCGCCGCGACGACGGCGAAGAAGATCACGGACACGACCTTGAGCACGTCCCCCTGCTGTGCGTGCTCGTGGACCAAGGCCGACGCCGGGCTGGTCTTCTGCAACTGTTCGCCGGCCTGCGCCGTCAGGAGTGAGACCGGGACCATCCCAAGGGACAGCACACCCAGCGGCCATGCCAAGTATGATCGCCAGCGCGGCGCCACGGCGTAGATGATCGCGCCGAGACCGGCGATCGGCGCCAGCACCACCACGGCGTGGACAAGCAGGATATGGGCCGGGAGGCCGCCTATTTCGATCAAGTGAACACTCCTCGGGTGGATGTACCCTCGACCGGCCTCATGGATGGGTCAGGGCTCTTATGATTCTTGCATGGGAGCGCAGGAACTGCCGGGCATTGCGGCGCAGCTGTACGCCTTGCCGTACAGCGCTTTTGTGGCCGCCCGGGCCGCTGCGGCGACGGAACTGACAGCGGCCGGAGCCGCCCCGGAACAGCGGTCCCTGGCCGCGGAAGTGCGGTCCCTTCCCAAGCCGTCCCTTGCCGCGTGGGCAGTGAACATGCTCGCAGCGCACCGGCCCGAAACCCTCGCCGAGCTCGCCGAACTGGGCGGCTCGATGCGCGCCGCGCAGTCTTCCTTGGAGGCGGCGGCACTGCGCACGCTGGGGCAGGAGCGGCGGCAACTGCTCTCCAGGGCAGTGAAGACGGCCTGTGCCGTGGCGGAGCAGCAGGGCCGGAAGATCAGCAGCGCAGTCGCCACGGAGGTGGAGGAGACCCTGCGGGCGGCCACGGCGGATGAGGGGGCGGCGGCTGCCGTGCGGAGCGGCTGCCTGCTCCGGACGCTGCGCGCGGACGGGGTCGACGTCGTCGATCTGGCGGGTGCCGTGGCGGTGCCTGGCGGTGGAACCGGTACGGAATCCGTGCCGGCACCCGGCTCATTGCCGGCGCAGCCGCGGTTGCGGGCCGTGCGGGATGAACCGCGGCTGGCCGCGCCGTCGGCTGTGGAGCGGGCGAGGGCCGGCCTGCAAGCGGCCGAAGAAACGGCCCGCACCGCGGCCGAAGAAGCGCTCCGCTGCGACCGGCAGCTGGCCGATGCTACGGCGCAGGCCACGAGGCTGGCCGAGGAGGCCGGCGCGCTCAGGGAGCAGCTGGCCCGCACCGAGGACGAGCTCAAGTCTGTGCGGAAGCACGTGGACTTTGCCGCTGCCAAGGCGCAACAGGCGGCCCGGGCAGCGGGGAAGGAACGGCGGAAAGAAGCGCTGGCCCGCGAACGCCTGCTGCGGCTCGGCAACACGCCGCGGTCATGAAGACTTACTGTCAGAGGGCAGTTGCACACTGGAATCATGGAGAAGAACCAGGATTTCGACGCCACCCAATATCAAGGTGCCCGCAACCACGGCACCCAATATTATGAAGTCACCTATCTGGACCCCGACTGCGGCCGGATCCGTACCGAACTCTTCGATGATGCCGCCGCGGCCGACCGGTTTGCCAGCAGGCGCATCGCGGACGCGGACGGCTGGGCTGTCATCGACGCCGTGCCGGTGAAAGCAGGCCGGGCGGCCGCCTGAACCACGCAGGGTCTGTGATCCCGTAAGGACCGGGCAACGCCCGGAACACGGCAGCAGGGCCCCACCCTTGCGGGTGAAGCCCTGCTGGGAACATCCGGATCGTGCGCCCGGTGCCGTTTAGGCGAAGTCGGAGACTGCCGGGTCCGGGCCGATGCGTCCGGCGCCTTCCGCGGAGCGGTCCAGGCCGTTGATGGCTTGGATGTCGGTCTCGTCGAGGGCGACGTCAAGGGCCGCGTAGTTCTCACGGATCCGGGATTCGGTCACCGACTTCGGGATGACGACGTTCCCGATCGCCAGGTGCCACGCGATGACAACCTGGGCCGGGGTGGCGCTGTGCTTGGCAGCGATCTGGGCGATGACCGGGCTCTCCAGGAGCTCCCCGCCCTGGCCCAGCGGCGACCATGCCTGCGTGAGGATGCCCTTGGAGGCATTGAATTCACGCAGGGCCGCCTGGTTGAAGAACGGGTGCAGCTCGACCTGGTTGATGGCCGGCACCACGCCGGTCTCATCGATCAGGCGCTGCAGGCCTTCCTTCGTGAAGTTCGAGACGCCGATGGTCTTCACGCGCCCCTGCTTCTGCAGCTCGATAAGCGCCTTCCAGGTGTCGACGTACTTGTCCTGCTTCGGCTGCATCCAGTGGATCAGGTACATATCCAGGGTCTGGAGGCCGAGCCGCTCCATGGAGTCCTCGAACGCCTTCAGCGTGGACTCATAGCCCTGGTCCGCGTTCCACAGCTTGGTGGTGATGAAGATGTCCTCCGGCTTCAAACCGGAGCGCTCAATGGCCCGGCCGACGCCTGCTTCGTTACCGTAGATCTTCGCGGTGTCGATGTGGCGGAAGCCGGCCTCGAACGCCTGGACGACCACCTTTTCAGCCACGTCGTCTTCAACCTGCCACACCCCGTAGCCGAGCTGGGGAATGGTGTTGCCGTCATTGAAAGTCAGTTCAGGAGAAAAAGTCATTCTTTTATCCTGCCAACTTCGCGGCCGCCCGGCCAGCGCCCGGGCGAAGCTAAGCTAGGCGCTTAACCGGGAATACGCAGCACAGGTGCATAACTCACCCGTGCGTCCGGTCCCCCGGAGCATCCTCCGCAAGCCGGCGTTCGGCGTCATTGACGTGTTGCAGCACGGATTCTGCGCGCCGCCGCACCGATGCCGCACCCGCCGGCACCGGCCCGACGGCGAGGCGGAGCATCGCCGCCGCTTCCGCCGTCGTCGCGACGGAATTGCCCGCCGTGGACAGGGAGCGGTGGACACCGGACAGCGCTCCGGGGATGTCCAGGCCGTCGCTGGGTGAGCGCCGTTGGGCCTCCACGCAGATCTCCCGGACCCTCGCGGACAGGGCGGAAAGTTCGTTGGCGACGTCCACGAGCTCGCCATACAGGACATCGTCCTCCACGCCTTCCAGGACCTGGTGATAGCGGTCCAGTCCCCGGTTGAAGCGATCGTTGGCCCGCCGCCAGAGGCCTTTGCCGAGCTCCGCGTCATCTTTGCGTCCCTGCCGGGCGGTGCTGAAGAATCCCAAGGATGCCTAAAGGTACTGGCCGGGCCCGTGGTCCGGATCAGCCGGCTCGGGCGGATGTAACGGGTTCGCTCCGGGTTTCGGCGCGGCGGCACGAACCGGTTCCCCGTTCTCCCCAATGATGACGCCGGGCGCGATCACCGTTCCGGGCGGCAGCTGGCGGAGCTGCATCTGCCCATAGGCGTGTTCCCTGGCCGCATGCTGCGCCGCGATGGCGGTCTGGATGCCGTGGAAGAGGCCCTCGAGCCAGCCGACCAGCTGCGCCTGGGCGATCCGCAGTTCAGCGTCCGACGGGGTGGCGTCCTCGGAGAATGGAAGGTTAATCCGTTCGAGCTCGGCCACGAGCTCGGGAGCCAGTCCGTCTTCCAGCTCCTTGATGGAGCGTTCATGGATTTCGGCCAGCCGGACACGTGCCGCATCATCCAGCGGCGCCGACTTCACTTCGTCAAGCAGCTGCTTGATCATGGTGCCGATCCGCATGACCTTGGCCGGTTGGTCAACGAGGTCCTGGAGCTGGCTGCCTTTGGGCCTGGGCGGCACTCCCCCGGCTGCCTGGCCCGGACCGTCGGCCCGCGTCGTCTGCGCCTCGCCTGCCAGGGGCGGGCCGTCATCCAGCGTGGTCCCTTCAACGGGCACATCTTCAGCGGACTGAGTGTCGTTCTGATCGCTCATGGCTTCATACTCTCATGAGCAGGGACCGGGGACCGGGCCTGCCCCAGCTGCCGCGGAATCGCAACGGCGCATCGACGGCGGAGGAGGGCGCCGCAGGACAGTCTCGTGCCCCGCGACGCCCTCCGCCTGTCCTTGCTGTCGCCAGAGCGGCTCAGCAGCACCGCCCCTGCGGGTTGCTGTCCTGGCGGTCGTTCCGGTCCCGCCAGAACTCGCGCTCCGTCAAGGGAAGGCCCGCATGCCCGGAGGCCTCATGGTGCTCCAGGTACTTCTTGTACGCATCGGCACCGAGGACACCGCTAAGGTAGTCGGAAAAACTGCGGAGCCCTGCCACGACGGGGTTCATTTTTGTCCCCGATCAGTGGATTCATCAATGGTGCCCGGACTTTTCAAGCCGCTGAGCTGCCGGCAGCTTGTTCCATTCCGCCATGAGCTCACGCTCGGCGGCGGTGGGAATGATGCCGGCCGGCGCAAAGACCCGGGACGGCTGCGGCCGGTCCTCGTGTTCCGCGTTGGCGATTCCGGCGGCGGTATTGCGGACAGCCCTGACAGTTGCCACCACCGCGGTGATGATGACGATGATGCTTAGCACCACGAAGATCACCGACAGCCAGCCCTGGACCATGGTGTTGCGCACCACGGCTTCCATGGCGGCCTGGGTCTTGGCCGTGCCGAACGAGGTCTTGCCGTCCGCGAGGGCCTTGGCGAAGGCTGCGTTGTTCGCGAAGTACCCCACCGCGGGAACCGGGGAGAAGATCTTCTGGAAGCTGGCGGTGATGGTCACCACGGCAGCGAATGCCAGCGGCACCGCGACGATCCAGACGTACTTCAGGGCGCTGCGCTTTGCCGCGATGGCCAGGCAGACCGCAAGTGCGATAGCCGCCAGCAGTTGGTTGGCGATGCCGAACAGGGGGAACAGCGTGTTGATGCCGCCGAGCGGGTCGGTGACACCCATCAGGAGCACGGCGCCCCAGGCAACCACCATGACCGCCGTGCAGATCCAGGCACCGGCACGCCACGAGTGTTCCTTGAACTTGGGGACGAAGTTGCCGATGGAATCCTGCAGCATGAACCGCGCCACCCGGGTGCCGGCGTCGACGGCGGTCAGGATGAAGAGTGCCTCGAACATGATGGCGAAGTGGTACCAGAAAGCCATCATCGCGGTGCCGCCGATGAACTGCTGCATGATGTGGGCAAGGCCGACGGCGAGGGTGGGCGCCCCGCCGGAGCGGGAGATGATGCTTTGCTCCCCCACGTCCTTGGCCGTCTGCGCGAGCTCGCCCGGCGTGATGTTCACTCCGGACAGGCCCAGGCTGTTGACCCACTGCGCCGCTGTTTCCACGGTTCCGCCGGTCAGCGCCACGGGGGCGTTCATGGCGAAGTAGATGCCGCGGTCAATGGAGATTGCCGCCACGAGGGCCATGATCGCCACGAAGGACTCCATCAGCATGCCGCCGTAGCCGATCAGTCGCGTCTGGCGTTCTTTCTCGATCAGTTTCGGCGTGGTGCCCGAGGCGATCAGGGCGTGGAAGCCGGACAGCGCGCCGCAGGCGATCGTGACAAACAGGAACGGGAACAGGGCTCCCGAGAAGACGGGCCCGTTGTCCCGGCCGGCGAACTCGCTGAAGGCCGGAACCGTGATTTCGGGGCGGACGACGATGATGGCCAGTGCCAGCATCACGATCACGCCGATCTTCATGAACGTGGAGAGGTAATCGCGCGGGGCCAGCAGGAGCCAGACGGGGAGGATGGCGGCGATGAAGCCATAGATGATGAGGCCCCAGGCGATGGTGACCTTGTCGAGGTGGAAGAACGCGGCGCCCCATTCGGTACCGGCCACGGCGCCGCCGCCGATGATTGCGGCCATGAGCAGCACGAACCCGATCACTGACACTTCCATGACCTTGCCGGGCCGGATGTAGCGCAGGTACACGCCCATGAACAGGGCGATCGGGATGGTCATGCCGACCGAGAACACACCCCACGGGCTTTCGCCCAGGGCGTTCACGACGACGAGGGCCAGGATGGCAACGATGATCACCATGATGAGGAGGGTGGCCACGAGGGCTGCGGTGCCGCCGATAACGCCGAGTTCTTCGCGGGCCATCTGGCCCAGGGAACGGCCGCCGCGGCGCATGGAGAAGAACAGAACCAGGTAATCCTGGACCGCGCCTGCGAGGACGACGCCGATGATGATCCAGATGGTGCCGGGGAGGTAGCCCATCTGGGCCGCGATGACGGGGCCCACGAGCGGTCCGGCGCCGGCGATCGCGGCAAAGTGGTGGCCGAACAGGACGTTGCGGTCAGTGCGGACGTAGTCCTTGCCGTCGGCCTTGTACTCGGCCGGGGTGGCACGGCGGTCATTCGGCTTAAGCAGGTACCGCTCGATGACCTTGGAGTAGAAGCGGTAGCCGATCAAGTAGGTGCAGACCGACGCGAACACAAACCAGATGGCGTTGACGGTCTCGCCGCGGATGACCGCGAGCATGAACCAGGCGACGCCGCCCAGCAGCGCGATGGCGGCCCACAGCGCAATCTTGCCAGGCGTCCACTTGCGCTCTGCTGCGTCCTGGACGGGTTGGTCCACGGAGGTGGCCGGAAGCGCCGGGTCCGGGGTGAGTCCGTCGTCGAGTTGTGTGGTGTTTGGCGTGCCATCTGGCATTGTGCCCATGTCTCCTCCTTGAGAAACCCTGCTGGGCAACCTGCCGATACAGAACTGCCCCAAGCACCCTACCAATGTGGCATTGCCACGGGGACGGCGGTGCGCCGGGCGGCGGGGTTGGAGCGGCGAGCGGTCGCGCAGCGGCGTTATCGCGGCGGGAGCGGTCGCGCAGCGGCGTTATCGCGGCGGGAGCGGTCGCGCAGCGGCGTTATCGCGGCGGTAAGGTCAGCTGCAGGAGGCGGGCTTCGCAGAGATCAAGCCAGCGGACTTCGGCTTCAGTCTGGAAGATGAGTGAATCCAGGACCAGGAGCCGGGCGGTGTCGGCAGGTCGCTGCAGGGCCGCGGTGTCACGCCGGGCCTTGGTGTATTCCTGCAAGGCCCGGATGGAGACGGCACGCTGGGCCTGGATGATGGCCCCGACATCGGTCCCGGGGATGGTTAGGGCGAGGGCGAGTTTGATCGCCAGTTCGTTCCGTGGCGGGTTGGTGCGGGCCACAGGAGAAGCAAACCAGGCGCTGGCTTCCGTCTGGCCGGCCTGGGTGATGCTGTACATTACGTGACCGTCGCCGTCGCCGCCTTCTTTGCGGACGAGGCCGTCACGTTCGAGACGATCGAGGGTGGTGTAAACCTGTCCGATGTTAAGCGGCCAGGACGAACCGGTGCGGTCCTCGAACTCGATTCTGAGCTGGTAGCCGTAGCGCGGCCGGTCCTGCAGCAGTGCGAGGAGGCTGTGGCGGATAGACATTGTGCTCCCGGAGATCGCAGAACGACACAGCATACACGCGCCCCAAGACGCGTGTATACCGCGTATGGAATTACATTATCGGTATTTGCGTCCCTGCAGCAAAACGCGCATGCTCCGCACGGCATGGCTCACCCGCGTCACGGCGGCACCGAGAAGCCGGACCCACCCTCCTTACATCACCAGGAGGACCTTGCCGACGTGGTCACCCGAATCGAAGTACCGGTGGGCGGCGCCGACCTGGTCGAGGGGAAAGGTCTTGGCCACGAGCGGCCGGATCCGCCCGTCGGCCAGCAGCGGCCACACGGCGTCCCGGACCGCGGTCATGATGACGGTCTTTTCCTCGACGGGGCGCGGGCGCAGCGCAGTGGCAATGATGGCAGCCCGCTTCCTAAGCAGCTGTCCGAGGTCGAGCTCGGCCTTCGACCCGCCCTGCAGCCCGATCACCACGAGCCGGCCATAGTCTGCCAGGGCGTCGATGTTCTGCTGAAGGTACTTGGCGCCGACGACATCAAGGATCACATCCGCCCCCTTGCCGCCGTTCTGCGCGCGCAGACTGGCAGGGAAGTCTTCCTCGGCATAGTTGATGGCAATATCCGCTCCGAGGAATGCCTTCGCGGTACCGACCTTCTCGGCGGTGCCCGCCGTCGTGGCCACGTGGGCGCCGAGGGCCTTCGCCAGCTGGATGGCCATTGTGCCGATGCCGCCCGTGGCTCCGTGGATCAGGACGGTTTCGCCCGACTGGAGCTGCGCGGTCATGATCAGGTTGGAATAGACCGTGGCCGCGACCTCCGGCAGCGATGCGGCGGTGACCAGGTCCACGCCGTCGGGAATCCTCAGGACCTGGCCGGCGGGAACTGCCACCTGCTGGGCGTAGCCGCCGCCCGAGAGCAGGGCAACCACCTTGTCCCCCGCGGAAAACGGCTTGGCCACGCCGGTGCCGAAACCGGCGATCCTGCCGGAAACTTCCAGGCCGGGGATCTCCGAGGCGCCCGGGGGCGGGGGGTAGTGGCCTTTCCGCTGTTGGACGTCCGCGCGGTTCAGGCCGGCGGCCACGACGTCGATCAGCACCTCGCCGGGGCCGGGCACCGGTGCCGGGACCTCGCGGACCTCCAGGACCTCGGGTCCGCCGGGCCTTGAGATGTAGACAGCCTTCATGGAGAACTCCCGATTCCTAACTGGCCTGGTGCGCGGGTGCGCGGTACTACCCAGGTTCCGACAACAACTTCTCCCAGACTATGGGGAGCAACGATATGGGGGGCAACCGCACACGCCCGCGAGCCCTGCGGCGTTTTTGTGGCATCCGACTGCCTATGAAAGACTACTGGTTAGGGAAGGTTGTCCGAGCGGCCGATGGAGCTGGTCTTGAAAACCAGTGTGCGGTAACCCCGTACCAAGAGTTCGAATCTCTTACCTTCCGCGAAAAATGCCCCAGGCTACTGCGATTGACGCAGGAGCCGGGGGCATTTTTGCGTCCCGGCGTTGTGGGTGCCCTTCATGCGGTGCGGTGCCGCTGCGCGCCGGATTGTGGGCAGATCAGGGCGGATGCGGCAGGCTGGGGCCGCTGCGCGCCGGATTGTGGGCAGATCAGGGCGGATGCGGCAGGCTGGGGCCGCTGCGCGCCGGATTGTGGGCAGATCAGGGCGGATGCGGGAGGCACATACGCCCTGATCTGCCCACGCCCCCGTCTCAGGCACGGTTCAGCCGTCCCAGCCCTGCGCGCGCAGTGCCTGCCGCACCCGTGCCAGCACCCAGTCCGGCCCGTTTCTGACGTCGAGCCGGTTGATAACCAGTTGCCGCCAGCCGGCGTCGGCGGTCCTCTCGTTCCGCAGCGCATCGGACTGTTGCTGGGCCGGCGTCAGGTGGTGGCCGCCGTCGTACTCCACGGCCAGCCGGTATTCCGGGCAGGCAAGATCGATCCACAGCGGAAGGCCCAGTGCGTCCAAGAGGACGTAGTTCGGCTCAAAGCGCGGCAGTCCTGATCGCCCGAGCAGCAGGCGGAGTCGGGTCTCCGGCGGTGAGTCGACGCCGACGCAAACCAGCGCGAGGGCGCTCCGGAGAAGTGGAAGACCGGCGGCATGGCGTTTCTGGTCGGCGTAGAGCAGGAGTTCACTCAACGGAAGCGCGGCGGTGCGACGGTGTTGATACCGAGGATGCTCACAGACGAGGTCGTCGGCAATAACCACGAGGTCATCGCAGCTCAGGCTTCCCGTTCCGGCCAGGTCCAGCAGGGTCCGCGGCATGGACGTCACGGGAACCCCCTGCAGCATCACGATATCCTCGGGCGGCAAGTGGCTGCGGTGGCCGACGACGCCCTTCCGGCGGGGAGCCGCCGACCCGCTCCGGGTCAGGTGAAGGAGCCTGGCCGAGGGCGGCAACCGGGAGCCCTCGGCGCCAGCGGGCAACTTGAAGTGGTGGATTGCCGCGGCCGAGTAGAAGCTGACGGTGTCGGCGGTCCCCAGCCGCGTGTATGGCCTCGCCCGCGCCAGCATCGACTGCTCCTGCAGGGTGGGAACCCGGATGCCCCGGCTCGGAACATGAATGTCCTTGGCCTTGGCACGCCACGGAGAAAGTCCGTGCTGCCGTGCCTCGTCGAGGGTGAATGAGCCTGCCGCCAGTGCAGCGGGTAAGGGTTTGGCCGTCGCCATTGCACCATTAGGCCACAACACGGGCGCCGGCGCGGCGGGTTATCCACAGCCCCCGCGAGGTCCGGTAGGCCCGCCGCGCACCAAGTCACCAGGCCAGGGGCCCCCGGCCCTCCACCGTGGGCCCGGGGCCCCGTTCCGTGGGCAGATCAGGGCGAATGCCGCAGGCACATCCGCCATGATCTGCCCACGGAACGACGGCGGTACTCGCCGTCGTTGTCCCACCGAGACTCAGGACTTGCGGCTCAGGAGCGAAGTGCAGCGCCAGCCCCGGGACCATTGAAACCCTCCGCCCCCCGGCATAGTCTCTCTGTTGTCTCCACCACCCACAGCGCGGCCGCCTTAGCCGGCACTTGCCGCCGAACAGAGCAGGAGCCCGCAATGCCAACACCCCAACACTCGAACGGTGCACCATGCTGGATCGACCTGATGACCTCGGACACTGAGAAGGCCAAAGCATTCTACGGCGGGGTCTTCGGCTGGACGTTCCAGACCGGCGACCAGGAGAAATACGGCGGCTACATTACGGCCGCAAAGGACGGCAAGTCCGTAGCCGGGATGATGCAGAAGCAGGAGGCACAGGCGGGCATGCCGGACATGTGGTCCACCTACCTGCGGACAGATGACGCAGGGGCGGTCGTCAAAGCCGCGGCCGAGCACGGCGGACAGGTTTACATGGAACCCATGGACGTGCCGGAGCAGGGCCGCATGGCCATGATCGGAGATGCCACCGGGGCGGCCATCGGCATCTGGGAACCGGCCGAAATGAAGGGCTATGAGCTGGCCGCCGAAGCCGGAGCCCCGGCCTGGCACGAGCTCCACACTAAGGACTACGCCAAGGCCGTGGAGTTCTACCAGGACGTGTTCGGCTGGGACACCGACGTCATGAGCGACACCCCCGAATTCCGATACACGACTCTGGGCGCCGGGGCCGCCGCTAAGGCCGGCATCATGGACGCCTCGGCTTACCTTCCGGCGGAGGTTCCCTCCAACTGGCAGGTCTACTTCGGCGTCACGGACACCGACGCCACCATAGCCAAGGCCGTGTCTCTGGGCGCGCAGGTCATGGACGGACCGGACGACACGCCGTTCGGGCGGCTCGCCACGCTTGCTGATCCCACGGGTGCGATGTTCAAGATCGTGCAGGACACGGGACAGGGCGGCGGCCACGGCGGCGACGGCGTCAGCGGAGACGTCCAGCAGTAGCTGTAGCCGCGCACCGCTGGACATGCTCTCCCCCGAGTTGCAGCAATGGACATAAGACCCGTATGCCCATTGCTCAGCCCGGGCGTTGAGCATGTCCATTCCTTGCGAAAGCCACGGAGCGGAAGGCACGGGGCATGTCCATTCCTTACGAAAGCCACGGGGCGGAAGGCGTTGAGCAAGGCTCCGGGCGGGCGGCGGAGCGGAAGGCGTGCCGCGGAAGTGGCCTAGCGGCCGAGGATGTCGCGGGCGATCTCGTCGGCGTCGCGCAGGGTGCGCTGCCCGCTGCGGTAGACGGGGCCGGTCTTCTGCCGGGCCTCGGCTGCGATGGCCGTGCCCCACTGGGTTGCGGACAGCTGGAGTCCCAGAACGTAGACGCCGGCCGTTACCGAACCGTTCGCGCCCAGCGGCCTGTACGGGTGCGGAGCCACATCCAGGCCGGAGGTCTGCACCGGGGCACCTTCCACTGTCATCATGAGGCGCGGACGCACGAGCCCCTCGGCAAGCAACTGTTCCAGGAGCGGCGAGGAATTCACGGCTACTTTGTTGGCCGGCGCCAGGGCCTCGATCATGGCCGCGGCCGCCACGGCATCGCCCGCCACCCCGCTTCCCCCGGACCCACCGTCCGGGCCCCCGCCCACCCACGGAGATGCCGCGGTGAATGTCCGGGCCCTGCGGTCCACACCGAATTTGGGGTCCGGACCCACGAACCGGACAATGCCGGCGCGGACAAGTGCCGCAAGCTGTTCGGACCGCAGCGCCGGCGGCCCGCTCGCAAGACCTTCCACGAACGACTCGAACCAGCCGCGCAGCCCGGCCACCCACGATTCGTCCGTGATGCCGCCGTCGGCCACTGCGGTCTTGAGCACGGCCCGGCCGTGGTGCAGGGCGCCGATGGTCATCTTCACGGGATCGTCCTCGCCGAGCGCCGAGCGCCGGGCATCATCGAGAAGATAATCGACGACGGCGGCGTCCAGCTCGGCCCGGGAATTGAAAGACCGTCCGGCCAGAGGCGACGCGAGGCCGAGCAGGTTCAGCCGGTGCGCGGGCCGGACATGCACATCGATTACCGATTCCGCCGCGTCCTCCCACTTGCCCGTGGAGTGCGCGTGCGGATGCAGCGCCTCCTCCAGGGCCCGCAGGAATTCGGCCTGGTCGGTCAGGATGGCACCGGGCTGCGAGCGCGCGAGCGTCGAGTAATAGGCCCAGACGGCGTCGCGGTGTAGGAGCGGCCAGAGGTCGTGATCGAACGACGGCCGGATTCCGGCCTCGGTGAACTTCGCGATCGCGCTTTCGGTGCAGTACCGCAGCGACACCGCGGCAGGGTAGTACCCCGCCAGGGTGGCCTTGGCCCGGTACGGGGTGCCGCGGCGTGAGGCGGCAATGATCAACGGTTCGCGTCCGGACGGCAGGTACTTCAGTTCGCCGCCGTCCTGCCCCGCAAGGAAGCTGCCGCCGCGCCCTTCGGTCAGCTGGCCCATCACATCAAAGAAATTCAAGCCCATGCCGCGCACCAGGACCGGTTTGACGGCCGGTACCCGGGACCAGTCGACATCGGCGGGCGCAGCAGGGGGAACGTACAGGAGCCCGAGTTCCTCCGCGGCGGCCGAAAGGTCCCGCTGTTCGGCGTTCAGCCGCGCGTGGAGATGGCCCAGGGCCAGCACCACCGAGTCTGCGGTGAGCACCCTACCGTCATCGAGCCCGACGTCGAACCGCCCCCTTCCGTCCCGAGCGTCGCCATGCCCGGCGGCCCCGGTGCCGCCGTCCCCTGCGGCCGCGGCGTGCCGGACGGACGTCGCCGTCGCCTGGTGGAAGTCCACCGTGACGCCGTCCGGCAGCCTGGTGAGCAGCTGTTCGAGCGTAGAGCGGAGGTAGCGGCCGTACAGGGCGCGGCTCGGGAAGTCCGCGGGGCCCAGCACGTCCAGTTCGGCCCGCTCTTCGGCGGTGAGCGGGGCTTCGGCGGCCCGCTCCTCGGCGGTGAGCGGGGCCTGTGGGCCCCGCCGCTGGAGTTCGCGCCAGCGGTCAAAGGTGTGCCCGGCCAGCGGCGGGGCGAGCTCCGGGTCCTGGGGCACGATCGTGGGGTAGAAGGACTGCGTGTTCATCAGGTACAGCCGGGACTGGCCGGGCTGCCACACGTGTCCCGGGCCGGCCGGATAGGGGTCGACGACGTCGATATGAAGGGTTTCCGCCGGACTTGCCGGCGCCCAGTTGGCCAGCAGCCGTTCCAGCACGCTCGTGCCCCGCGGTCCGGCGCCTATCACTGCCGTCCGGATGCTATGCGATGTGCCCACGGCATCCAGCGTATCGGCATCAGGCATTCGCCCCTTACCGGCCGTGTGACTTGCTAGCGCCGCTCTGATGTTGCTTGGATGGAAAAATGACCACCACAGAAGCTGCTCAGCCGCCCGCGTCCGGCCGCCCCGGACCTGCGGGCGGAACCGCCCCCGAGCCCGTCGACGAGAACATCTGGCTTGAGGAAATCTACGGAGAGGAGCAACTGGCCTGGGTCCGGGAGCAGAATGCCCGCACCGAGGAGCTGCTCGAGGATGCGGACTACGCCGCGCTTGAGGCCAGCATCCTGGAGGTCCTCGACTCCACCGACCGGATCCCGATGGTCGGCAAACATGGCGACTGGTACTACAACTTCTGGAAAGACCGGGAGAATCCCAGGGGCTTGTGGCGCCGGACCGCCTGGGACAGCTACCGGAACGGATCACCCGAGTGGGACATCCTCCTGGACGTGGATGCGCTGGCCGCGTCGGACGGCCAGGACTGGGTTTTCCACGGCGCCAATTTCCTCCGCCCGGCCGCCGGTGAGCCGCACAGGCGGGCCCTGCTTGCTCTTTCCCCCGACGGCGGCGATGCGAACCGGTACCGCGAGTTCGACGTCGAGTCCCGCAGCTTCGTGGACCCTGCCGCCGGCGGCTTTGACCTCCCAACGGCCAAGGGCAACGCCTCCTGGCTGGACCCGGACACCCTGTTGGTCGCCACGACGGCGGCGGACCTGCCGCGCACCACGTCCTCGTACGCCAGGACCGGGGTGAAGCTCGCCCGCGGTGAGTCCCTGGCACAGGCCGAGCGGATTTTCGAGATCCCCGAAGACCACATGATGGCCCTCGTGGCCCACGACTCCACGCCCGGTTTCGAACGGACCTTTGCCGTGGACTGGATCAGCTTCTTTGAACGGAGCACCTCGGTGCTGCGCGCCGGCCGGTGGCTCCGGCTCGACGTTCCGACCGACGTGAACCTGAGCTCACACCGCGAGTGGCTGCTGTTCCGGCCGCAGAAGGACTGGACGCTCAACGGGGCCACGTACCCGGCCGGGTCCCTGCTCGTGGCCGACTTCGAGGACTTCCTGGCCGGCGGCCGGGAGCTTGCTGTGCTGTTCGCCCCGGACGCGCACACCTCGCTGCAGTCCTGGAGCTGGACGCGGGACTTCCTGCTGCTGAACCTGCTCCGGGACGTCTCCTCAGAGATTCGGGTCCTCGATCCGCAGCGGCCCGGCACGGACGCCGCCTGGGCCTCCAGCGTGCTTGAGGCCTGCCCGCCCCTGCACGACGTCAACGCCTTTGCCGTCGATGACGAAGATGACGCCGAGGACTCGGACGAGGACGGCACCGGGGGCAGCGGGCAGGTGGCGGAGGAAGTTGCCCCGGGCGCGGGGAACGACTTCTGGCTCGTGGCCACCGGGTTCACGACGCCGAGCACCCTCACCAGGGGGACTCTCCGGCGGGCCGACGACGGCGCTAGCGTGGTCAGCGCGCACGAGGTGGTCCGGTCCTCGCCGTCGTTCTTCACGGAAGCGGATTACGAGGTCCAGCAGCACTTCGCCGTGTCCGAGGACGGGACCCGGGTCCCCTACTTCCAGGTGGCGTCGAAAGACCTGGTGCTGGACGGGCAGAATCCCACGCAGCTCTCCGGGTACGGCGGCTTCGAGATTTCCAGGACCCCTGCGTACAGCGGTGCGATCGGCCGGGCCTGGCTGGAACGGCGCACCGCGGAGTCCGCCGGCCCCGGCGGGGACGCCCCGCACACCCGGGGCGGGGTCTACGTGGTGGCCAACATCCGCGGCGGCGGAGAGTACGGGCCGTCCTGGCACCGCGCCGCCCTGCAGGAGAACCGGCAACGGGCCTACGAGGACTTCGCCGCCGTCGCGAAGGACCTGATCTCCCGTGGCGTCACCTCGCGCCAGCGGCTCGGCTGCGTGGGCGGATCCAACGGCGGGCTGCTGGTGGGCAACATGCTCACGCAGTACCCGGAATTGTTCGGCGCGGTCTCCTGCGGGGTGCCGCTCCTGGACATGCGCCGTTACAGCAAGCTGTCCGCCGGGTACTCCTGGATTGCCGAATACGGCGATCCGGACGTCCCCGAGCAGTGGGAGTTCATCAAGAAGTTCTCGCCGTACCACCTGCTCAAGGACGGGGTGGACTACCCCGAGACGTTCATCTGGACGGCCACTTCGGACGACCGGGTGGGTCCCGTGCAGGCCCGGAAGATGGCCGCGCGCATGCAGGCCATGGGCATCCCCAACGTGTGGTTCCACGAGGCCCTCGAAGGCGGCCACGCCGGGGCCTCGGACAACCGCCAGGCGGCCGCCCTGCAGAGCCGAAGCCAGCACTTCCTGTGGCGTTCGCTGGCCGGTGCGGAAGCCTAGACCTGCATCCCTGCACCTGGGGGCAACGCGGGGTCACCTACGGCCCATCCGGCGCTCCGTCATGGGCGCGGAGTGACCCCGCGTTGGCCGTTTTGCACTGCATGGCCCCTTCTGCGTATCCTTGGTTGGCTAGTTCCATAGCAAATGGAGACGTGCCAGAGCGGCCGAATGGGCTTCACTGCTAATGAAGTGTGGGGCACAACTCCACCGGGGGTTCAAATCCCCCCGTCTCCGCGTTTGGCCCCGGTCCTTGGACCGGGGCCTTTTGCGTTCCCCGGCCGTGCGCCAGCCCTGTCCTGTCCCCACGCTGTCCGGGTGCCGGACGCCTGGCGCCTCCTCACCGGCCCGGATGGCAGGATAGGCCCATGTCGAGCAAACCCGCGTTTGACGCGATCATCGTAGGCGGCGGCCACAATGGCCTGGCCGCGGCAGCCTATCTGGCCAAGGCCGGCCGTGAAGTCCTGCTGCTGGAAAGGCTGGAGCACGCCGGCGGCGCCGCGGTGTCGGCACAGGCGTTCGACGGCGTTGACGCCCGCCTCTCGCGCTATTCCTACCTGGTCAGCCTCCTGCCGCAGCAGATCATCGATGACCTCGGCCTGCGGATCCGGCTGGCACGGCGACGCTATTCCTCTTACACCCCGGACCCGCAGGACGGCAGCCGTGCGCTCCTGGTCGACAACGAGAATGCCGCGGCCACGGCAGCGTCCTTTGCCGCTGTCGGCGCTCCCGACGGCGAGTTCCCCGCGTTCACCAGGTTCTACGACCGTTGCAGGACCCTCACTGAGGCCCTGTGGCCCACGATGACCTCGCCGCTGCCCACCCGGGCCGAGGCGAGGTCCCTTGCAGCCCGGGCCGGAGCGGCTGACGCGTGGGAAGCGGTGATCGAACGGCCGATCGGGACCACTATCGCCAAGGAGCTGCACAATGACCTGGTCCGCGGCGTGGTCCTGACCGATGCCCTGATCGGCACGTTCGCCCGGGCGGACGACGAAGACCTCCAGCAGAACATCTGTTTCCTGTACCACCTGATCGGCGGCGGGGCGGGCGACTGGGACGTCCCGGTGGGCGGCATGGGCGCCGTGTCCGGAGAGCTGGAGCGCGCCGCCCGCGAGGCCGGTGCCACCATTCTGACGTCCGCGGACGTGACAGCCGTTCGCGCCGGAGGCGTCGTGGAGTACCGCCACGCCGGCCAGGACCACACAGCGGCAGCGCAGTGGATCCTCTCCAACGTGGCGCCCGTGGTGCTGGACCGGCTGCAGGGCGCGGGTACCGGCACCGCCGTCGGCGTCCCCACACCGGGCACCACGGCGAACCCCAACCACCTGCGCGAAGGCGCCCAGGTCAAAGTAAACCTGCTGCTCAAGCGGCTCCCCCGGCTCCTGGATGGCAGCGTCAGCCCGGCCGCGGCCTTCGGCGGAACCTTCCACATCAACGAGACATGGTCCCAGCTCGACGCCGCCTACGTCGCCGCCGCATCCGGCACCGTTCCTGATCCGTTGCCCTGCGAGATCTACTGCCATTCCCTCACCGACCCCAGTATCCTGTCCCCCGAGCTGCAGGCGGCCGGCGCGCACACCCTCACTGTTTTCGGCCTGCACGTCCCGGACCGGCTGATCACGCCCGAGAACAACGACGACCGACGCGCAGAACTGCAGGCGGCCGTCCTGAAGTCCTTGAATTCGGTCCTGGCCGAGCCCATCGAGGACCTGCTGCTGACCGACGCGGACGGGCGGCCCTGCATCGAAACCAAGACCACGCTGGACATCGAACGGGCCCTCGGCATGCCTCGCGGAAACATCTTCCATGGCGGCCTGGACTGGCCGTTCGTTGAAGACGGCACGCCGCTGGACACCCCGGCCCGGCGCTGGGGTGTCGCGACGGCGGATCCCCAGGTGCTGCTATGCGGCTCCGGAGCCCGCCGCGGCGGCGCAGTCAGTGCCATCGGCGGACATAACGCGGCCAGTGCCGTGCTCGAATCCGGTCCTCCGCTCCCCCGGAATTGAAACGGCACATGGATACGCGCACGTGAACGCGCCCCCGGACAGCGCAGCCCCCGACCCTGGGGCCTGGAGCCCGCGGCTGGCCCTTCTGGTGGCGGCGACATTCTTCATGGAGTTCCTGGACGGGACCGTCCTCACTACTGCCATTCCCAGCATCGCCAAGGATTTCTCGGTGGCGGCCGCCGACGTCAACATCACCATGACGGCCTATCTGATGACCGTGGCGATGGGGATTCCCATCAGCGGCTGGCTGGCGGAGCGCCTCGGCGCCCGCCGGGTCATCTGCCTGGCCATCGCCACGTTCACCGCGGCGTCCCTGCTGTGCGCGCTCAGCCAGGACCTCCCCCTCCTGACCCTGAGCCGGGTGCTGCAGGGCGCCGGCGGAGCCATGATGGTTCCTGTGGGCACCTTGGTGGTGCTCCGGGGGACCCCGAAGAAGGACCTGCTGCAGGCCACGGCTTATCTGGTGTGGCCCGGGCTGCTGGCACCGGTCCTAGCACCCCTCGTAGGCGGCGCCCTGACCACATACCTGTCCTGGCACTGGATTTTCCTGGTCAACATCCCGCTGGGCCTGGCGGCGTTTGCGGCCGCCCTGCGCCTGGTCCCGGCCGGCGCGGCTGACGGCACCCGCCGCCTGGACTGGGCGGGCCTGGCGCTGACCACCCTCGGCGTCGGCGCGCTGGTCGTGGGACTGGAACTCGCGGGCGGCCATCCTTCCGGGACACCGGCAGCCGTGGTCGTCGCCGCGGGAGTGGTGTTCCTGGCCGGAGCGGTGGCGTGGATGCGGCGGGCCCGGGCCCCGCTCTTCAACCTGTCCGTCTTCGCCACGAGGACCTTCCGCTCGACAGCCACCGGCGGCTTCATCTACCGCCTGACCATCAGCTCCGTGCCGTTCCTGCTGCCGCTGATGTTCCAGAACGGCTTCGGCTGGGACCCCCTGCATGCAGGCATCATGGTGGCCGCCGTGTTCGTGGGCAACATCGGCATCAAGCCGGCCACGACGCCCATCATCCGCCGCGTCGGATTCAGGCCCGTCCTTGTGTTTGCCTCGCTCGCCTCGGCAGCGACCTTTGCGCTGTGCGCCCTGCTCGACGCCGGAACTCCGGAGCCGCTGATCGTCGCGCTGCTGGTGGCCAGCGGAGCCTTCCGGTCCATCGGATTCTCGGCCTACGCCTCCGTGCAGTACGCCGACGTCGTTCCGGCCCAGCTGCCGTCCGCCAACGCCATCTCCGCCACCCTGGTCCAGCTCGCCGCCGGGACCGGGATCGCCATCGGCGCCCTGTTCCTGCGGATCTTCAGCGCAGCGGGCACGCTCGCGGGCACGCTTCCCGGCACGGCGGCGGGGGAGGCGGATCCGGCCGCACCGTACCGCGGCGCGTTCCTGGCCATTGCCGCCCTCATGCTCCTGAGCACCGTGGACAGCCTGACCCTGCCCCGCCATGCCGGAGCCGCGGTCAGCCGGCCTGGCCAAGAACCAGCGGCAGCACCGCCCCGGCGCCCGCGAGCCTGAGCGCCCGTCCGGCGATGGTGACGGTCCAGCGGCTGTCCACGAGATCGTCAATGAGCATCACGCTTTGGCCCTGGATTCCGGCCAGTGCCGATTCCAGTTCCTGCCCCACGACCAAGCGGTCCCAGACCCCGGCGAGCCGGTAGGCGCTGTTGCCGCCGCGGCCGCCCGTGGGTCCGCCGTGTTGGAGCTGCAGCTGGCCGAGGTAAGGGATGCGGCCGATGTCCGATATGCCCCGGGCCAGGGAATCCACCAGCTCCGGTTTGCCCCGCGAGGGGATGCTGATGATGGCGGCGGGACGACCTGCTCCGCTCCAGCCCGGGGTGCGGGCGCCGCCGGTCCCCCATTCGCGCAGCACCTGGACACAGGCCTGCAGCATTCCCGGGTCCACGGCCCGGTCCGGCGCGCCGGCAGCGAAGGCCTCCCGGAGGGCACCGCCCCAGCCCAGGTCCGTCAGGCGCGCGAGCACCCTTCCGTTGGCGAGGCTTTCCTCGGGTTTGATCTTGCCCTTCACGCTCACACCCAGGCGGTCCATGCCGCTGGGCCACTGCAGCCGCGGTTCCAGGACGACGCCGGCGCGGCTCAGCGTCTGGCCGGCAGCTTCCCTGGCGGCCTCGGCGATGTCGGCGGGGAACCAGCGCCCGGCGCAGTTGTCGCACCGTCCGCAGGCGTGGGCCGTTTCATCGTCCAGGACCGAGGTGATGTACTCCATCCTGCAGCCGGCTGTGTCCTGGTAGATCACCATGGAATCCTGCTCGTCCACACGGGCCTCCGCGATCCGGCTGTACCGCTCGGCGTCGTACGTCCACGGCTGGCCGGTGGAGCGCCAGCCGCCGCCGACGCGCTCGACCGCCCCGTCCACCGCGAGCACCTTCAGCAGCAGCTCCAGCGGGGTCCGGCGCAGGTCAACGCGGGCCTCGAGCGCCACCGTGGACACCGCGGTCCCGGCCTCCGCGAGGGCAGTCAGCACGGCGGCGGCCTTCTCCTCCGAAGGCATGGACGCGGTCGCAAAGTACTGCCAGATGTCCCGGTCCTCGGAGCCGGGCAGCAGCAGGACGTCGGCATTCGCGGCCCCGCGCCCGGCACGGCCCACCTGCTGGTAGTAGGCAACGGGAGACGACGGCGCCCCCAGGTGCACCACGAACCCGAGGTCCGGCTTGTCGAAGCCCATCCCGAGCGCCGAAGTGGCCACGAGGGCCTTGGCCTGGTTGTCCTTCAGGAGCTGCTCGGCGCGTTCCCGGTCGGCCGGGTCGGTGCGGCCGGTGTAGGCGAGCACCTCGTGGCCGGCCTCGGCCAGGAGCCGGGCGGTGTCCTCGGCTGCGGAGACTGTCAGGGTGTAGATGATGCCGCTGCCGGGCAGGTCCGAAAGGTGGGTCAACAGCCAGCCCAGTCGCTGGCGGGAATCCGGCAGGTTCAATACCCCCAGGCGCAGGGACTCGCGGCCCAGTGCGCCGCGGATGGTCAGCACCCCCGCGCCGAGCTGCTCCTCGATGTCATGGACCACGCGGGAGTTGGCGGTGGCCGTTGTGGCGAGGACCGGCACGGTGTCCGGCAGCCGGGTGATCAGGTCCGCGATGCGCCGGTAGTCAGGGCGGAAATCGTGGCCCCAGTCCGAAATGCAGTGGGCCTCATCAATCACCAGCAGACCGGTGCGGCGGATGAGCTCGGGCAGCTGGTTCTCGCGGAAGGACGGATTGGTGAGCCGCTCCGGGGACACCAGCAGGACGTCCACCTCGTCAGCGGCGAGCTGCTCGCGGACGGAGTCCCACTCCAGCTGGTTGGCGGAGTTGATGGCCACGGCCCGGACCCCGGCCCGTGCGGCGGCAGCCACCTGGTCCCGCATAAGCGCCAGCAGCGGGGAGACGATCAGTGTGGGTCCGGCGCCGCGGCGCCGCAGCAGCAGGGAGGCGACGAAGTACACGGCCGACTTCCCCCAGCCGGTGCGCTGCACCACCAGGGCCCGTCGGCCGCCGTCGACCAGCGCCTCAATGGCCTCAAACTGGCCGTCATGGAACTCGGCCTCCGGGCGGCCGACGAGCTCCCGCAGTACTTCCTGGGCCTGTTCCCGCGTCCCGGGGTTTCCCGCAGAACCGGCCGCGGAAGCAGGTGCGGGCGAAGGGACGGAATCGGAAAGGACTGAAGCGTTCTGGTTATTGGCCATTGATTCAGTATCCCAGCCTGCTCCGACGCTCACGCAGCCCCTGCCCCGCCATGTGGACAACCCGCTCCCCAGGGACGGCCGCCAGGCTCATAGGGGCATTCCCTTTGAACCGAGACACTGCACCGTAAGATAAGACGCGTGACTACGGACAAGACAAAGACTTTTGACCTCTCGGCTTCGTTCAAGGCCTACGACGTGCGCGGAATTGTGGGCGAATCCATCACCGCGGAAATCGTCGAAGCCGTCGGTGCTGCGTTCGTCGACGTACTGGACCTCGCGGGCCAGACCGTGCTGGTGGGCGGCGACATGCGCCCCTCCTCCCCCGAGTTCACCAAGGCCTTCGCCAACGGGGCCGCCACGCGCGGTGCCAACGTCCAGCTGCTGGACCTGATCTCCACCGACGAGCTCTACTACGCCTGCGGCGCCCTCAACGCGGCCGGCGCCACGTTCACGGCGAGCCACAACCCGGCCGAATATAACGGCATCAAGATGGCCAAGGCAGGCGCTGTGCCGATCTCCTCCGAAACCGGGCTCAAGGAAATCCAGGCCCTCGCCGAGGAATACCTGAACACCGGCACCATCCCTGCCCGCGGAACCCGTGGCCTGATCAGTGTCCACGATGTGCTCAGGGGCTATTCCGAGTACCTGCGCAGCCTGGTGGACCTCCGGGGATCGCGGCCGCTCAAGGTCGTCGTGGACGCCGGCAACGGCATGGCCGGCATGACGACCCCGGCCGTCCTGGGCGATGCCCTGCTGCCCAAGCTCCCCCTCGAAATCGTCCCGCTGTACTTCGAGCTCGACGGGTCCTTCCCGAATCACCCGGCCAACCCGCTGGAACCGGCGAACCTGCGCGATCTGCAGGCCGCCGTCGTCGAGCACGGCGCCGACATCGGCTTGGCCTTCGACGGCGACGCCGACCGTTGCTTCGTCATCGACGAGAACGGCGACCCCGTCTCGCCGTCGGCCGTCACCGGCATGGTGGCGCGCCGCGAGATTGCCCGTGCCCAGGGCCTCGGCGAGGAAAACCCGACCGTCATCCACAACCTGCTGACATCCCGCGCCGTGCCCGAACTCGTGGAGCGCCACGGCGGCCGCGCCGTCCGCACGCGCGTGGGCCACTCCTTCATCAAGGCCGTCATGGCCGCGGAAGGTGCCATCTTCGGCGGCGAGCACTCGGCCCACTTCTACTTCCGCGACTTCTGGAACGCGGACACCGGGATGCTGGCCGCCATGCACGTGCTCGCGGCGCTCGGCGAGCAGGACGGTCCGCTGTCCGAACTCGGCCGCGAATACGAGCCCTACATGTCCTCCGGCGAGATCAACTCCGAGATCGAGAACAAGACCGCGGCCGTGGAGCGGGTCCGGGACGACTTCCACGCCGAGGACGTCGAGGTCGACTACCTGGACGGCAGCACCTTCATCGCCACGGACGGCAGCTACTGGTTCAACCTGCGCCCCTCCAACACCGAGCCGTTCCTGCGCCTGAACGTCGAAGCCACGGACACCGCCACCATGGAACGCGTTCGTGACCGCGTCCTGGCGCTGGTCCGGGGCTAAGCCATGGCGAAAACCTCCAAACCAGCCACAGACCGTCACGCCTCCTGGCGCGATTCGGTGCCCGAAGCCAGTGCCACCGACCTGGAGAACCTGCTCGGGACCGGCGTCGGGGCCGCGCAGGAGCAACTGGAACGCAACGGCGGTTTCCTGCCGTTCGCGCTGGTCGTCGAGAACGACGGCGAGGTCCGGCTGGTCGCCGTGACCCCGGCCGATGCGGCGGACGGAGAGGACGCCGATTTCGATGCCGACTCGATGATCCGCGACCTCAACGAGCTGCTCCGGCAGAACCGGGAGGACTTCCGTGCCGCGGCCGTCGTCTGCGACATCACGCTGCTGGAGGAAGACTCGGACGCCATCCACGTCGCCGCCGAACACCGGGACGGTTCCGTCTTCGCCGCGGTCCTTCCCTACGCTCCGAATCCCGCGACGCACGAGTTGGAGTTCGGCCAGCTGTCCGCCGATACCAACGAAGCCGTCGTCTGGGTGGACTAGACCGGCCGTAAGCTGATGTCATGAAGATCAACGCGTTCGCGGACGTCAGCCTGCGAGCCATGATGGTGCTCGCGGCCGCTCCCGACGGCGGCCTGCTGACCACCCAGAGCATCGCCGACGCCGTCGGCACGCCCTACAACCACGTCAGCAAGGCGATGGCGAAGCTGCGTGAACTGGGGATGATCGACGTCGAGCGCGGCCGCAACGGCGGCTCGCGCCTCAGCCGCGCCGGCCGCGGCGCCACCGTGGGACAGCTCCTGCGGCAACTGGACACCCGCCTGGACCCGGCCGACTGCATCGGCACCGGCGGGACATGTCCCCTCATCACCGAATGCCGCCTCCGCGGCGCCCTGGCCCGGGCCCGCGAGGCCTTCTACCGCGAGCTCGATGACATCGTCGTCGCATCCCTGCCCACGTCCCGGCAGATGGCCCCGGTCCTGCAGTCAATCGGGCTGCGCCCCGGGCTCTAGGGCTCACCCCCGCACCGCTGACCCACGGCACCCTGCCACACGGCACACCGCTGCCCCACACCTCGGCCCCCTGCCTTACTGCACCCCGCGGCACCCCGATTGTCTCCGGCCGCCGCGCCCGGGAAATCCGCCGATTTGGATAACTTTTCTACGCCCTGTAGAACAGAGATATAAATACTCGTATTCCAAATGCAGGTATTCATCGCGGCCCGGTTGAAGACGCCGGGCCACTATCTCAGGAGTCAGCATGCTCTCGGACAAGTCCTTCCCCGTCATCGAGGCCACCCTGCCGCTGGTCGGTTCCCGCATCGGGGAGATCACCCCCAAGTTCTACGCCCGCCTCTTCGCCGCGCACCCCGAGCTGCTGGACGGGCTGTTCAGCCGCTCGAACCAGCGCAACGGTAACCAGCAGCAGGCCCTGGCCGGGAGCATCGCCGCTTTCGCGAGCCACCTCGTGAGCAACCCGGGCACTCTGCCGGAGACTGTGTTGTCCCGCATCGCCCACCGCCACGCCTCCCTCGGCATCACCGAGCCGCAGTACCAGGTGGTCTACGAGCACCTTTTCGCTGCCATCGCCGAAGACCTGGCCGAGGTCATCACCCCGGAAATCGCCGAGGCCTGGACCGAGGTGTACTGGCTGATGGCCGACGCGCTCATCAAGCTTGAAAAGGGCCTCTACGCAGCCCAGGCCAACGGCGAGATGTGGACTCCCTGGAAGGTCGCCGCCAAGGCTCCAGCCGGCACGGGCTCCATGACCTTCACCCTGGTACCGGCCGACGATACCCCCGTCACGCCCGCGCTCCCGGGCCAGTACGTCAGCGTGAAGGTGGTCCTCCCGGACGGGCTCCGCCAGGTCCGCCAGTACTCACTCTCCGGCGACGCCGGGACGAGCCGCAGCTTCACCACCAAGCTCGACGACGGCGGCGAGGTCTCCCCCGTGCTGCACAACACCGTGGAGGTCGGCGACGTCCTCGAGATCTCCAACCCCTACGGCGAAATCACGCTCAAGGAAGGCGACGGCCCGGTCGTCCTGGCCTCGGCGGGCATCGGCTGCACGCCCACCGCGTCCATCCTGCGCTCCCTCGCCGAGTCGGGCTCGGACCGCCAGGTCCTGGTCCTGCACGCGGAAAGCACCCTGGACAGCTGGGCGCTGCGCTCCCAGATGACGGATGACGTCGAACGCCTCGAAGGGGCCGACCTCCAGCTCTGGCTCGAGCAGCCGGTCGCCGGTGCCAAGCAGGGCTTCATGTCCCTCCGCGAGGTGGACCTCCCGGCAAACGCTTCCCTGTACCTGTGCGGACCGTTGCCGTTTATGAAGAACATCCGCAACGAGGCCATCAACGCCGGCATCCCGGCCACCAAGATCCACTACGAGGTCTTCGGCCCGGACATCTGGCTCGCCAGCTAACGTACTCGTCCACTGCTCCGCAACCGCCCTTTTCAGGGGTCAAAAGGGCCGGTGCGGAGCAATCGATGAGAGTAAGACGGCGGCCCCGCACCTTTCGCAGGGTGCGGGGCCCTTCTCGTTGGGAGGAACTCCTGAAGCCTCGCTGGCGGCGGGCGGTTCGGGGGCGCGGCTACATCCGTCCGGAACGCGGCCTAGGGACCGAAGTCCCGGCCCGGCTGATGGGCAGATCAGGGCGGATGCGCGGACGTCATTCGCCCTGATCTGCCCACGCGGCCGCCGTCATTCGCCCTGATCTGCCCACGCGGCCCAGGCGTCCCAGGCGGCCCACGCGGCGCACGGTCCAGGACGGCGGTAGGTACGACGGCGGCCCCGCACCTTTCGCAAGGTGCGGGGCCGCCGTCGTCTTTTCAGCGGGACGCTAGTGGGCCGCCATGCGTTCCTTCAGGCTTTCGAGCTCTGAGCGCAGGGCCTCGGGCAGGGAGTCGCCGAACTTCGCGTACCACTCCTCGATGGAGGCCAGCTCGGTGTCCCACTCCTCGCGGTCGACGCGGACGGCGTCCTCTACGTGGGCGTGGGTCAGGTCCAGGCCGGTGAGGTCCAGCGAGTGGCCGGCCGGCACGAAGCCGATGGGGGTCTCGACGGCGTCCGCCTTGCCTTCGATGCGCTCGATGGCCCATTTGAGGACGCGGGCGTTGTCGCCGAAGCCGGGCCAGGCGAAGCCGCCGTCGGCCGTGCGTCGGAACCAGTTGACCAGGAAAATCTTGGGCAGACGGGCCGGGTTGGCCTTGGACGAGACGCTGATCCAGTGCTTCAGGTAGTCGCCGGCGTCGTAGCCGATGAAGGGCAGCATGGCCATCGGGTCGCGGCGCAGCACGCCGACCTGTCCGGCGGCCGCGGCCGTGGTCTCCGAGGAGAGTGTCGATCCCATGAAGATGCCGTTGGTCCAGCTGCGGGCCTCGGTCACGAGGGGCACCGTGGTCTTGCGGCGGCCGCCGAAGAGGATCGCGGAGAGCTCCACGCCGTCGGGGCTGTAGTACTCCTCGGCCAGCATGTCGATCTGGTCAATCGGCGTGCAGAAGCGGGAGTTCGGGTGTGCGGCAGGCTTGTCCGAGTCCGGAGTCCAGGAGTTGCCCTGCCAGTCGGTCAGGTGCGCCGGGACCTCATCGGTCATGCCTTCCCACCACACACCGCCGTCGTCCGTCAGGGCAACGTTGGTGAAGATGCTGTGGCCCTTGGCGATGGCGCGCATGGCGTTGGGGTTGGTACCCCAGCCGGTGCCGGGAGCGACGCCGAACAGGCCGGCCTCCGGGTTGGTGGCGCGCAGCTCGCCTTCCTTGCCGATCCGCATCCAGGTGATGTCGTCTCCGAGGGTTTCGACTTCCCAGCCTTCGATGGTCGGATCCAGCAGGGCGAGGTTGGTCTTGCCGCAGGCCGAGGGGAACGCCGCGGAAACGTAGTACTTCTTCTGCTCGGGGGAGGTGAGCTTGAGGATGAGCATGTGCTCGGCCAGCCAGCCCTCATCGCGGGCCATCACCGAGGCGATGCGCAGGGCGTAGCACTTCTTGCCCAGGAGGGCGTTGCCGCCGTAGCCGGAGCCGAAGGACCAGATGGAGCGCTCTTCGGGGAAGTGCACGATCCATTTGTCCGGGTTGCACGGCCAGGCGACGTCGGCCTGGCCGGGCGCCAGCGGGGCGCCGAGGGAGTGCAGGGCCGGGACGAAGAACGCGTTCGTGGCGGTGATGCGGTCCAGGACCTCGGTGCCGATCTTGGCCATGATGCGCATCGAGGCAACAACGTAGGCGCTGTCGGTGATTTCCACGCCGAACTTGGGATCCTCGGCGTCAAGGTGGCCCATGACGAACGGGATGACGTACATGGTGCGGCCGCGCATGGACCCGGCGAACAGGCTGCGCAGCTTTTCCTTCATCTGCGCCGGCGCCATCCAGTTGTTGGTGAAGCCGGCATCGCGTTCGTTCTCGGAGCAGATGAAGGTCTGCTCTTCAACGCGGGCCACATCGGCGGGATCGGAGAATGCCGCGAAGGACTTGGGGAACAGCTTCTCGTTGAGGCGGGTCAAGGTACCGGCAGCGACGAGCTCGTCCGTGAGCCGGGTGTTTTCCTGCTCGGAACCGTCAACCCAGTGGATACGGTCCGGCTGGGTCAGTTCAGCTACCTCTTCAACCCATGCCAGCAGTGCAGCATGTGTGGTGGGTGCTTTTTCAAGCAACGGCAGTCGCGCCAGATCTCCCATTACGGTTCCCTTCCTCGGGTTCAGTCGTGTGTCCTAAATGCTAGGGCTCGCGCCGGACCTCATTTCGGGCCAGGATGTGGGATGACCGGGCCGCCGGGACCCAAAATCCGCGTGAATTCAGGGAAACATCCGGCCCGCAAGACCACATTAAGTGACTAAGGTCACCTAGACCGGTCTAGTCGTCCAGATTACACGTGTTTCGATTTGTAACTGGGTCCCCCCTCGCGTAAAGTAATTCGAGGTTCGGGGAGCGAGAAGTTCTCCACGAGCCGAGAATGCGCCCATAGCTCAGCTGGATAGAGCGTCTGTCTACGGAACAGAAGGCCGGGGGTTCGAATCCCTCTGGGCGCACAGAACAAAAGATCCGCACCGGTCCGCCGGTGCGGATCTTTTTTGTTTTGAGCGCGCCTGTTCAAGCACCAGTGTTCAGGCACGCCCGCTCAAGGACCCGCATAGACGCGTGCTGCGCCTTGGGTATAAACGGCTCCGCGATCCGGCGGCTTACGTCCGGGGGCTCAGGCCCCGGAACCAAACTGCATGATGCGGCGGCGCACCCCGTCAAAGTGGCTGCTGAGCCGCTCGGCAGCCAGCACCTTGTCAGACGTGGCAACGGCCTCGTAGATGTCCCGGTGCAGCACAGCGGCCGCCGTGAGGTCGACAGCGTCCGTGCCGCCAAGTTCGACGTGGATCCTGCGGTGGACCTTCCAAAAGACGACCATCAGACTTTTCAGCAGGTCATTATCCAGCGGTTCAAACAGCCGGCGGTGAAATTCCGCGTCGGCTTCAACGAACTGCTCCCCGGCACCGGCCAGCGCCTCCATCCGGCGCACGGACTCCTCAACGGCCGCCAGTTGCTGCGGGGTTATCTGTTCCATGGCGGCGCCGACCAGCCCCGATTCCAAGGCTTGCCGGACGTCCAGGATCTGCAAGGCTTCCTGCCCGTGGTGCCGCAGCGACAACCGTGCACGGAACGTGAGCCCGTCGGTCAAGGCATCGAAATTGGACTGCGCCACGAACATGCCGAACCCATGGCGGATCTCTATGACACCCAGGGCCTGAAGTACCTTCAGCGATTCCCGCAACGTGTTGCGCCCTACGCCGAGTGCTGCGGACAGCTCGTTCTCGGTGGGCAGCGGATCCCCGGCAACAAGCCCGCGCTCCAGGATCAGCTCCATGATCTCCTCCTGCAAAGCGCGAAGCCTGGCCTGCGCGCTAAACCGCGCCTGAGGCACAATATTGGCTGCTGTCACAGAGCTTCCCCTCCCCCATCTGTGCTCCCTACAGTAGCGAAGGCCCACCGGCCTGCCCAGAGTCCCGGTGGAAAGAGGCGCACCCCCGGAACCGCCCAGAGCCCCGGCGTAGGCTGTTGCCATGACGGCACAGCAGCGGGAATTCGATGTCATCGTGATCGGCGCAGGCGCCGTGGGAGAGAACGTGGCGGACCGCGTGGTCCGGGGCGGCCTGACCGCGGTGCTGGTGGAGGCGGAACTTGTGGGCGGTGAATGCTCCTACTGGGCGTGCATGCCGTCGAAGGCGCTGCTGCGGCCCGGCACGGCCCTTCATGGCGCGCAGACCGTCCCGGGTGCAGAACAGGCCGTGACCCGCACCCTGGATGCCGCCGCCGTGCTGAAACGCCGGGACTACTTCACTGCGAACTGGCAGGATGACGGCCAGGCCAAGTGGGTCGAGGACACCGGGATCGAACTGATCCGCGGCCACGGCTGGCTCACCGCCCCGCGGAAGGTGGAGGTGGCAGGCCTGGACGGCAACAGCTACTCGCTCTCGGCCCGGCACGCAGTCGTGGTGGCAACGGGCTCCGCCCCCAACCTGCCGCCCGTCGACGGGCTAGCCGATCTTGAGTACTGGACCACCCGGGAGGCAACGTCCGCCCGCGAGATCCCCGACCGGCTGGCCGTGCTCGGCGGCGGCGTGGCCGGCGTCGAACTCGCCCAGGCCTTCGCGCGCCTCGGGGCTGCCGTGACCCTGGTGGCCCGCGGCGGGCTCCTGGGCGCCTTCCCCGAGCCGGCCGCCAAACTGGTCGCAGCCGGCCTGCGCGCCGACGGCGTTGAACTCCACCTCCACACCGGCACCCGAAGCGTCAGCGAGAATGACGACGGCTCGTTCACGCTGGTGCTCGACGGCGGCGCCACCGTAACTGCCGACAAACTGCTTGTTGCCACCGGCCGGCACCCCGCCCTGGAAGGTATCGGCCTGGAAAGCGTTGGACTTGCCGCCGCCGAGGGGCGGCCCCTCCGTCTCGCCACCGATTCCACTGGCCTAGTCCAGCAGGCAACCGACAACTCGACGGAACCGGACGGCAGCGCCGGACCATGGCTCTATGCAGCGGGCGACGCCGCCGGAAAGGCCCTGCTGACCCACCAGGGCAAGTACGGCGCCCGGGCCACCGGCGACGCCATTGCCGCCCGCGCCAAGGGGGAGCTGCGCGGCGAGCCCGCTCCGTGGAGCCGCTTCGCCGGGACCGCCTATGACCACGCGGTTCCCAACGTGGTGTTCACCGATCCCGAACTGGCCAATGTCGGCCGGACGGTAGACCAGGCGCAAAAGGACGGCCTCAGCGTTTCCTCCGTGGAGCTTCCCATCCAGGTGGCCGGCTCCTCACTGCACTCCGAGCACTACGAGGGCTGGGCCCAGCTGGTGATCGACGAGGACCGCAAGGTCCTGCTGGGCGCCACCTTTGCCGGTCCCGATGTGGCCGAACTCCTGCACGCAGCGACGATCGCGATCGTGGGCGAAGTACCCCTGGACCGGCTGTGGCACGCCGTGCCCTCCTACCCCACGATCAGCGAGGTCTGGCTCCGCCTGCTCGAGGAGTACGGGCTCTGACGCGACCGGGTTCCCGGGCCGCCGCGGCCCCCGGCCCCCGCGGGCGCACGACTCCCCAAGGGGCCCCGGGCCGGCACGGGCCCCGCGACGCGCCCGAGTCCCCAGCCCCGGGCGTCCGTGGCCCACAGTCCGTCTGGTTCATCACATCGGACGAATTGTATTTGAACTGACCGGTCAGTTTAGTTAGCCTTGAAGCAGACATCATTCCTGCGAAAGGCACGCTTTGCTCCGCGCACAAGAACTCTCCGTGAACGGCCGGCGGGACGACCTGCTCCCGCCCACCACCGTGCAGGCCGACCGAGGCACGCTCCTCCTGGTTGAAGGACCCCGGCAGGACCAGCGCACCGCCCTCGCCCTGACCCTGAGCGGGCGGATGAAGCCTTCCGCGGGCGGCCTCGAATGGGATGGCGCGGCAGGAATCAAGACCCTCCGGCAGGCGAGCGCCGTGGTGGACGCCCCCGGGGTCAACGAACCCGAACAGCACCTGAGCGTCCGCGACCTCGTCACCGAAGACCTGGCCCTCATCCCTCGCCGTTACCGTGGTCCTCTGCGCAGCGCACCCTGGCTCGAGGCCAGCGGCTTTGCGGACATCGCCGGCCTTTGGACCGAACAGCTTCCGGCGGGCAGGCGGCTGGAGCTGCTGACGGCCCTCGCCCTTGCCGATCCGCATACCGAGCTCCTCGTCGTCGACTCTCCCGACCGGCACAGCGCAGATCCGGCCGACTGGTTGCCGCGCCTTACTGAACTGGCGTACGACGCCGGGCGGCCACTCGCCGTCGTCGCCACCGTCACCCGCGTCCCGGAGGGCTGGAGCGGCCCCGCCGCCGTCATCGGCAACGCCGTGCCGTCACCCGACGGGGACGTCCTGCCCGAAACGCCCGATTCCGAATCAGGGGATGCACAGTGACTGTCCTGCGGCTGGCCCGCTCCGAACTCAAGCGCATGACGGGCGGCCTCCTGCCCAAGCTGACCATCCTGGCCCTGGCCATGGTTCCGCTGCTCTACGGCGCCGTTTACCTCTACGCCAACTGGGATCCGTACGGGAAGCTGAACCAGATCGACGCCGCCCTGGTAGTCGAGGACGCGGGCGCCTCGTCGGCCGACGGCACCCGGCTGGAGGCCGGCCGGAAGGTCGCCGAGAGCCTCGTGGACGCCCACAACTTCAACTGGCAGACCGTCTCCAGCGCCCAGGAAGCGGACCAGGGCGTGAGCAGCGGCAAGTATGCCTTTGCCCTGAAGATCCCCCAGGACTTCTCCGCGAACCTGGTGTCCCCCGGCAGTTTCGACGCCGCCCACCGGGCCACGCTTAACGTCACCACCAATGACGCCAACAACTACCTCCTGAGCACCATCGTGGACAAGCTCACCACGTCCGTGCACTCCACGGTCGCCAAGGAGGTGGGCGAGGGAACCGCCAACCAGCTCCTCACCGGGTTCGGCACCATCCACGCCCAGATGCTCAAGGCCTCCGACGCCGCCGGGCAGCTGGCCGACGGCGTCGCCACGCTGCACGACGGAGCGGTGGCCCTGCACCAGGGCACCGGCGAGCTCAAGAGCGGCGCCGCGGAGCTGTACAGCGGACAGCTCCGCCTCCGGGACGGCGCCAACACACTCAACGCCGGAGCGGCCCAGCTCAGCGGCGGCCTGGCGCAACTCAAGGACAAGACGGCCACGCTGCCTGCCGACACGCGGCGGTTGGCCGACGGCGCCGCCCAGGTGGCCGCCGGCAACGCCGCCCTGAACGCCCAGGTGCAAGGCATCGCCGGGCAGCTCGGCGCTGCGGAACAGGCGACGGCACAGGCCCAGCGGGGCCGGGTGGTGGCGTCCACCAGCCAACTCGTCACCAGCGGCGTCATCAGCCAGGCGCAGGCGGACCAGGTGGTGGCCGGGTTCGACGCCACTGCCGCGCCGCCTGCTTCAGCCTCCGCCGCGAAGTTCCAGGCGGCGGCCGCCCGCGTCCAGCAACTGGCGGACGGTTCCGCGGCCGTGAGCGCCGGTGCCTCGAAACTGGCAGGCGCGGCACCCGCCCTCGGTGACGCCGTCAGCCAGGCTTCCACCGGCGCCGGGCAGCTTGCCGGCGGAGCCGCGGCACTCGCCGCCGGGCAGCAGAACGCGTTCGACGGCGCCGGCAAGCTCTCCGAGGGCGCGCAAAAACTCGACGACGGCGCGGCCCGGCTGGAGGGCGGTGCGGCCACGGCGTCCGACGGCGCCGGAACCCTTGCCACCGAACTGGCCAAGGGCGCCGGCAAGGTCCCGAACCCGGACGACGCACAGAAGGACAGCCTCTCCAAGGTCATGGCAGACCCGGTCACCGTCAGCAACGTGTCGCAGGCCAAGGCCGGATCCTACGGCGCGGGACTGGCACCGTTCTTCCTCACCCTCGCCCTCTGGATCGGCGTGTTCATGCTGGTCCAGGCGATGCGCCCGGTCACGCAGCGCGCCCTGGCCTCAAATGCGCCGGCGTGGAAGATCGCCGCCGGAGGCTGGCTTCCGTTCCTGGCCGTCGCGGCCGTCCAGGCAAGCCTGCTCACGCTCGTCGTGGACGTCGGGCTGGGGCTCAACCCCGCCCACCCCGTCCTGATGTGGTTCCTGATGCTCGCCGCCGCCATGGCCTTTAGCGCGATCATCCAGGGCGTGGTGGCGTTGCTCGGATCCCCCGGCAAGCTGGTGGTGCTCATCCTGCTCGTGCTGCAGCTGGTGTCCTCCGGCGGCACCTTCCCGTGGCAGACCACGCCGGAGCCCCTGCATGTGGTGCACCAGCTCCTTCCGATGGGCTATGTGGTCAGCGGTATGCGGCACCTGATCTACGGTGCCGAGCTCTCCATCATCCTGCCCACCATGGTGGGGCTGGTTGGCTACACTTTGCTGGGACTGGCAATGTCAACCGTTGCCGTACGCAAGAACAAGTTCTGGACCCTCAAGTCGCTGAAACCGGAGATCGCCGTATGACCACCAGCAGCCCGGCCGGCTCCGGCGAGGCGGAAAAGAAGCTCCGGCCCGGCCGCACCAACGCCACGAAACAAAAACTGTTCGAGGCGTCCATGGAGCTGATCGGCGAGCGGGGTGCCGCCGGGGTGACGGTCGATGAGATAGCAGCGGCCGCGGGCGTGTCCAAGGGCACGGTGTATTACAACTTCGGGAGCAAATCGGATCTGATTGCCCAGCTCCTGCGCCACGGCGTGGAAATTCTCCTGGCCCGTCTCCTGAGCGTCCGGGACCCATCCGCCGATCCCCTGGCCGCCATGGATGAGATGGTCGGCCAGGCCATGGACTTCATGGCCGAGTATCCGTCCTTTGCCCGGCTGTGGGTCAGTGAGAACTGGCGGACACCAAGCGAGTGGCAGGACACCTTTGCCGAGCTCCGCGCCTTGCTGCTCGCGGTCATCGGTGCCGCGATCGACGCCGTGGCGGCCGCCTACCCCGTGGACCCCGAGGTCTCCCGGGGCAGCCTGGAAACCGCCATCTTCGGGGCCTGCTTCGTGGTGGGCCTGGACCGCCAGACGTACAATCCGGAGCGGACCCGGCAGCAGAGCGTCGCCGCGATCATGGCTTCCATGCGCGGCTACGTCGTGAAGTAGCCTCACTCAGGGATGATTGTTCACATGCGCCACATGGGTAACAGCGGCAAGACTGCCATCGGAGCGATGCTCGCTGCCCTGGCACTGCTGGTGCTCACCGCGATCACCCTCAACGAGACGGTGGGGTTGTGGCTCATGGGCGCCGCTGCCCTGGCCTACATCGCCTGCGTTGCGGAGGTGCTGATCCGGCGGCGGCACAAGACCCTGGCCGCGAGCGGCGTCGGCAGCATCCTGTTTATCGCCTTTGGCATCGCCTTCCTGCGGCAGTGGGGGCTCGCCTTCAATCCGGATCCCGACGCCTTGTCCACCCGGGTCGATACCGAGCACCCGGATTTGTACTTCTATCTGGCAGCGGCCGCCGGCGCGGGGACCCTGCTGCTCCTGTTCGCTGGAACCGTCGTGCCCGGCAGGTTCCGCGGCACCCGCCCGCCCGGTGCCGCAGCGCGGCGCCCTCCGGCGGCCTCAAGGGACCGGGCGAAGAGTGCGGCACCCCGGACCGCGCCGACCAGGGCATCCGCCGGGCGTCCGACGGCGGGCGGTGCCGCCGGGCGGCCGGCAACTCCGCGGTCCGCGCCCCGGCCGGCCACGAAACCCCCATCCTCCGCCGCGGGCCAGCGTCCTGCGACAGCCTCGAGGGGCGGATCCGGCGCCAAGCCGGCGGCCGCGTCTCCGGCGAAATCCCCGGCAAAGTCACCCGCCCGGCCGGCAGCCAGGTCGACGCCCCGCCGCTGAGCCCCGCACCGCACAGCATCACGCCGCCGGCGCGGGGCGGGTCCGGCCCTTAGAGGTTCCGGGGCCGGTTACCCGTGGTGGGATCATCCCCGGCGGACGCGTCCCTGGCGCGATCGTCGCTTTGGCTGCCCGGTCCGTGGGTGCGGTCCTCGCCGGCGGCCTGGTCCCGTGCGGCGCGGTCCCGGCGCAGTTCCCCGGGCGCCCCTTCCGTGGACGTTTCCTCCCTGGGCACTTCTTCATTGGGGGTCTCGCCTCGCCCCGCAGCGTCGCCGCGGTCCGAGGTGACGACATCCGGGTCCACCTCGTCAGCCTTCCGCAGCTGTTCCTGGGCTCCGGCGCGGACGCGCTCCGCCTCCTCCTGACGGCCGCGGGCGTCTTTGCGCAGACGTTCGGCCTCGAGTTCGGCTTCCTTGGCATCAGCCTCAGCACGGGCCGCTTTGGCCTCGCGCTCCCTGGCGGAGAACTCGTCGGCCTTGGCCGCCTCGCGCATCTCGGCAGCCCGGTTCCGGTCGGCGGCCACCTTGCGTTTGCGGCTGAGGAAGACGGCGACCACGACGATCGCCAAGACCACGACGATGGCGACGATAATTCCTATGAGCTGCCCTGAATCCACGATGATCCACCTTTTCTCCGGGTCGAATTCCCTCGCTCAAAAAACCATATGAGCGAACAGGATCAGTAAACCGCAGAACGGGGCGCGTCGCCATGGCTTCCGGCTCCGCAGCTCCGCACAACCGGGCCGCTATTTGGACCGGGGAACCTTGAAGTGCGTGAGCCGGGCATCCTGCCCGTCCAGCTCGGCCCAGGACTTCGTTGTTTCAAGCACGGTCAGGCCGCTGGTGGGATAGCGGCTGGCCGCGTCCATGTATGCGTCGTGGTCGGAATCCCGAGAGGCCAGGTGCATGACGAGGTCCTGCACCCCGGGCATGTGGGAGATCACCATGAGCGTGGTCACGGTGTCCGGAACGTGGTTGATGACCGACAACATCCGCAGCGCCGAGGCGCCGTAGAGGCCGTCCTCAAGCTTCGGCGTCGGAGCCTTGTCACCGAGTTCGTTGCACACCCAGACGCAGGTCTGCCGCGTGCGGAGCGCGCTGGAGCAGAGGATGAAGTCCGGAACCACGCCGTGCTTGAGCAGCCACTTGCCGGCGACAGGGGCGTCCCTGTGTCCGCGCTCTTCCAGCGGCCTGTCGTGGTCGGCGACGCCGCCCGGCCAGTCGGCCTTGGCGTGCCTCATGATCACCAGTCGTTTGATGTGATGGGCGCTCATGAGCCAATCCTAGTGCGGGGGCTGTCACCGTGAGCGCGCGGCCGCCGGGCGCTCAGTCCGCCAGGACAAACGTCACTTCCAGCATGACGTGCCGGGCAACCGCAGCCGCGGAGACACATGCTGCCCAGGCAGTCCACCCACCGCGTCCGTCGCGGCGGGAATGTGGCCGCGCGCCGGAAAGCCGCTTGAGCTTCCGGACAAGGCAAAAGCGCCCGCCCCTGCGACAGGGACGGACGCTTTGCGTGGGCCGGACGCTAGATGGAGTATTCCGGAGCGGCCCAGACAACAACCTCGGGGTGCTCGTAGAAGCGGTAGCCCTGGCCGCGGACGGTACGCACGGTGTTGGCAAGGCGCCCGAGCTTGGAGCGCAGGCGGCGGATGTGGACGTCGATGGTGCGCTCGTTCGGCACCTCTTCGGCGTTGCGCCACAGGCCCTCGAGGAGTTCGTCGCGGCCGACGGTGCGGGTGCCGTTCTCGACAAGGTAGTTCAGGAGCTCGAATTCCTTGAAAGTCAGGTTCAGCGATTCGCCGTCGAGCGCCACTTCGCGGCGGGCCAGGTCGATGAGCACGCCGGACGGACGCGGGTCCTGCGGCTGCTGGAGACGGGCGGTCTCCGCGCGCTGCCGGGCACCGGCAGTGGGGTCGCCGAAGGTGGAGCGGACGACGTCGAGGGCGGAACCCGGGGTGCTGGCCGGCGCTACGGCGACGGCAGCGTAGCTTTCCGCACCCGCAACGAGGGACTGCGCGTAGGCACGGATCTCCTGGGCAAGCTTGGCGATGGAGGTGCCGGCAGCCGCCGCGGTTTCCTCGTCGATACCCATGTACAGGACGAAGCCGCGGGCGACGTTGTCGCTGGCGACCGGACGGACCGGGCTGCCGTTGCCCGTGGCAATCACGGGGGTGGGGGCGGTGGCGGGCGCCGGCGGAACGGCCCGGAGCTGGCCGTAGGAGTCCGGGTTGTAGCCCTGTGCCGCATAGCCCGGGGCCGGGAAGCTGTTGGCGGGTGCGCCCGGCGCAAAGGCGGGGCGGCCGCCGAAGCCCTGACGGATCCCGGAGGTCTGGCCGGCCTTGCTGGCGTTACGGACGGAGATGTGGACGTATCCGGATGCAACTGACATGGATTGCTTACCTCAATGTGAATGGCCGTCATCGCGGCTCGAATGCTAGTTTCCCCGCAATGAAACTGGGGAGGGGCGCCCGACTCTGGGCTGGGGGCGAATGCCTAGAAACTCTTGGGGTGTAAAAGTTAGGCGTGCATTCGACAACAACGCATCTCGGTATCAGCGGGTGGGCTGATCCAGGAAGCTGCGGCTGCAGGTGCTGTTGAGTTCTTGTTCACAATTGAAGTGTGCAACGTAACAATGAAAACTTGCAAGTAACAATGGACTCTAGGTTCCACATAGTGAGACGAAATGCAGGAATGTAGTTTAGATCACAATTCTGCCGTGTCAATAAAATAACAAGTGTTTTTCCGACCGGCCGGTCAGTGTGCGCCATTCCCCGAATCTTCTTCGGGAAACCTGGGCAACTCTTATGAATAATTCACTGTATTGGAAATCGGCAGAAACTGCCCGTCCCGATTCATGAGCTCCCGCCGTCCACGGAGTGGGCATGCTGCCGGACCCCGGAGGGCCCGGCAGTAAAGGTGGTTTCGGCTCAGCCCGATCCGCCTGCGCGGCGGTTCGCCCGGCGGGTCCGGACCGGACTCAGTTCGACTGCCCGGTTGCCGTCGCCGCGACGACCAGGACCGACTCCGCCGTATAGTCCGAGCCGTCCTTTGCCGCAACGATCCGCACCGTGCCACCGGCGACAATGTCGGCAACGCTTAGCTGGCTGCCTGTGCTGCCTCCGGCCTGCTGACGTCGTTGTTGCAGGTTGCTCACCACCACATCGCCGCCCAGGGCATAGCTGCGCGTGAATCCGTCGCTGCTTTTGACGGTGACAGACGTCGTGCTGACGTCCGTCACAATGCCCAGCTGTTCGGCCTTGGTGACGTACCCGCTTCCCTGCAGGACGACGTATTCGGCGTGCACCGCCGCGGACAGGCCGCCCGCCATCCCGGCCGCCCCGCCGGGAGCGGCATTGCCGGGGCCGCCCTGGGCCTGCGCGCCGCCCCCGGCGAAGCCGCCCTGGGCAGACCCCGGGCCGCCCTGCACGGAACCCTGGCCGCCGGGGCCGGCGAATCCTCCTGCCGCTCCGCGCGTCGTTCCATCGGCTGCCGCGGAACTGGATGAAAGGGCGTACACCCCGACGCCGGCCCCGGCGGCCAGCACCACGGCGGCACCGGCGACGGCGAGTCCCCGCTTGAGGGTCCAGGGCTTGCCCGTGGAGGCCTTAGCGGGAGTGGCGCCCGGCGCACCCCAGCCCGGCGCTGCGGCGCTTTGGGTCGGCGCACCCCAGCCGGGCGCTTCGGCGCTTTGGGGCGGCGCACCCCAGCCGGGCGCTTCCGCAGGTGCGGGCCGCCCGGCGTCGTGCTGTGCGTTCGCGAAAGGTGCAGGCGCCAAGGATACGTCCGCGTGCTGGGTGTTGACCGGCGTCGCCACGGGGGCCGGCGTGCCGCCGGGGGTGGTTTCGGGGACAGGACCGGGCTGCTGACCGCTCATGGTGTTCTCCTCTTCTGGGTGCGGGACCGCTGTTCCATCCCGGGTCGTTGTGCATCCAGCGTGCTGGGCGATCCTGTGCCTGTGCTGTGCGGCTCGACAGCCGGGGCTGTGACCGGGCGCGGGCCGGGAGAGGGCCAAAAGCGCCCGCAGACCCATCCAGCTCGCTAGGCTGGGATTCACAGGCGCCGCACAGGGTTCCCAAAGCCGCACCAAATCGGCAGAACGGAGAGTTGTCCCATGGCCACTTCGCACTCCATGACCAACAACCTTCCCCAGCTCACGCATCCGGACGGCTCCCCCATCCGCGCGCTCGTGGTGGACGACGAACCCAGCCTGTCCGAACTGATGAGCATGGGCCTGCGGATGGCCGGCTGGTCCGTCGCCGTCGCCGCGGATGGCCCGGAAGCCGTCAAGCTTGCCAAGGAGTTCCGCCCTGACGTGCTGGTACTCGATGTCATGCTCCCGGGGTTCGACGGCGTGGAACTCCTGACCCGGATCCGCGCCTTCGCACCCGAAGTGCCGGCGTTGTTCCTGACGGCAAAGGACGCCGTCCAGGACCGGATCACGGGCCTTGCCGCGGGCGGCGACGATTACGTCACCAAGCCGTTCAGCATGGAGGAAGTGCTGCTGCGCCTGCACCGGCTGGTCCAGCGGTCCGGGGTGGCCGCCATGGACACCGCGGAACTCGTGGTGGGAGACCTGGTGCTCAACGTCGACACCCGGGAAGTCACCCGGGCGGGCCAGGAGCTGCATCTGACCGCCACGCAGTTCGAGCTCCTGCGCTACCTCATGGAGAACCCCAAGCGCGTGATCAGCAAAGCCCAGATCCTGGACCGCGTCTGGGACTACGACTTCGGCGGACAGGCCAACATCGTTGAACTGTATATCTCCTACCTCCGCAAGAAGGTCGACGCCAACCACCCCCCGATGATCCACACCGTGCGCGGCGCCGGCTATGTGCTGAAGCCGTCGGAGTGATCTGTGCCCACACTCTCCGGTGAGATCCGTGCCCCCGGGCGCGACTGGCGCGACCCGTCCACCTGGCACCTGCGCACCCGTCTGGTCCTCGTCGCCATGGCCCTGCTCGTCTCCATCTGCGGCGCCGTCGGCCTGTTCAGCTACGCCTCCATGGATTTGTTCCTCACCCGGCAACTCGACACGCAGCTCGATGAGGCGTCCCACCGTTCCAGCGAGTTCGGCCGGCCCTCGCCCGGCGGTTCCGGCGGACGCCCGGATCCCCTCGAGGCACGGGGGCAGGGCGTCGGCACGCTGAACGCCCGGATCCTGGGCGGCGCCGTCAGCAGCGCCGGCTTCCTCGCCCAGGATGCCAGCCGGAGGAGCCTCTCCCCCGACGACGACCACGTGCTCCTGGCACTCACGCCGAACGGCATCCCCGTGGACCGCACCCTGTCCGCCGGCGCCTACCGGCTCACCGCCGTGCAGGCACCGTATGGCGACGTGATCGTCACCGGGCTCCCGCTGGCCGAAAAACAGAACACGCTGGCGTCGCTGGTCTGGACCATGGTGGTGGTGTCCGCGGGCGGCCTGGTGCTGATCGGCCTCGCCGGAACAGCCCTGATCCGGCGCAACATGAAGCCGCTCGAACAGCTGTCCGAGGTGGCCACCAAGGTCTCGCGCCTCCCGCTCGACGCCGGCGAAGTGGCACTGGCGGTGCGGGTCCCGGCGTCGGCCGCCCATCCGGGCACGGAAGTGGGCGCCGTGGGCTACGCACTGAACCAGATGCTCGACAACGTCTCCAACGCGCTCGAGGCACGGCAGGAAAGCGAGATGAAGGTGCGCCAGTTCGTGGCCGACGCCTCACACGAACTACGCACTCCGCTCACCGCCATCCGCGGGTACACCGAGCTCATGAGGATGACCGAGCACTTCACCCCCGACGGCGAGAAGTCGCTCGCCCGCGTGCAGAGCCAGTCCGAACGCATGACCACCCTGGTGGAGGACCTTTTGCTGCTGGCGCGCCTGGACGAGGGCCAGCCGCTCAAGCTCAGCGACGTCGACCTCACCCAGCTGGCCATCGAGACGGTCAGCGACGAGAAGGTGATGGCCCCGGACCGTGTCTGGCACCTGGAACTCCCGGAGGAGCCCGTGGTGGTGCGCGGTGATGCGACCCAGCTCCACCAGGTGCTCGCCAACCTCCTGTCCAATGCTCGCAAGCACACCGGCCCGGGGACCACCGTGGTCACCGGCGTGATGCGTTCGGCAGACGGCAGTGCCGTAGTCACCGTGACGGACAACGGCAGCGGGATCGCCCCCGAATTCATCGGCCGGGTCTTCGCCCGCTTCGCACGCGCAGATGCCGCGCGGAAAAACCCGGCGGCCGGGACCGCGGAGACCCAAGCTGCGTCCGGCACCGGAGCTCCTCCCGCGACGGCGGCACCCACCTCCGAAGGGACTTCCGGGCTGGGGCTGTCCATTGTGCAGTCGATCGTGGAGGCCCACGGAGGAACGGTCGAAGTCACGTCCCGGCCGGGCCGGACAGAGTTCGCCGTGCGCCTTCCCGCAGCCCCCACGCCGGGGCTCGCGTAGCAAGCCGACGCACCGCCGAAGCGGTTCCTGTTATCGAAATGTGACTTAAGCTCGCGAATGCTGTAGCGTTTTTGGGGTGCGGCTGCCATTGGTGCCGCATATCCGGACGGACGCTAAACTCTGCCGCTTCCCGGATTCCGCTGGACCAGGCAGAGGCGGGGGACCCAGAGTTCCCGGGCATTCTGCACACTTGCGCCCTTGGGGTGAAGCCGACACGTGATCTTCCGTGCGGCCGGATGACCTTATCCGAACCCGACAGCTAACTCCGCCGGCGTTGAGAGGCGATCATGACTGAATTCAAGGTACAAACGCGCCCTGAGGGCGTCTCGCGAAAACCCCTTTCCACCAGGTCGCGCCACCGCGCCGAGCCGGCCAAGCCCGCTTCACCCCTGTTCCGGTTCGCCTCAAACATCGGGTCCACCGGCCGCCGGGCCGCCGTTGTCACTGCGGCCTGCGCGGTGCTGATCGGCGTCGGCGCCGCCGGACAGGCCGCCGACATCCCAGGACCGAACGCCGGCGCGGCAAGCGCCGAGGCATCCACCAGCGCTGACCCGCTGACGCACCTGAACTTCGACAGGGTCCGGGTCGGGGCCCAGGCTGCGCCGACCGCCGGAAACGTCGCGCCCCAGGCGGCAGAAGTGAAGCCGGTCGAGACACCGGCACCCGCGGCCCCGGCGGCCCCTGCGCCGGCCCCGGCTCCCCCGGTAGCCGTCGACGACCCGGCCGGCGCGCAGGCCTACGCTGCGGCCCAGCTCGGCACCTACGGCTGGGCCCCGAGCGAGATGCAGTGCCTGATGAAGCTCTGGACCCGGGAGTCCGACTGGAAGACGACCGCCACCAACGCTAGCAGCGGCGCCTACGGCGTGGTCCAGTCGCTGCCGGCCGAGAAGATGGCGAGCGCCGGCGCAGACTACATGACCAACTACCGGACCCAGATCAACTGGGGCCTGAACTACGTCAAGCAGCGTTACGGCTCCCCGTGCGGTGCACTAAACTTCCACTACGCCAACAGCTGGTACTAAGGCCGGAAGAGGCAACGCCCGCCCCTCACAGCAGACCCCGGATCCGAGGATCCGGGGTCTGCTGCTTTTTTTGCCTGCTTCTTGGGACTGCCGGCTTTTCCTTGGCGGACTTCCACAGGCACCGCACAGCTTTGGCCTAAACCCCTCATATGGGACGCCGTCACTGTTGAACCATGACGTTCACAGACCAGGCCCCAGGACCCCTGCCGCATCCGACGGCGATGCCGGCCGGACAGGCCGCTCCGGCCAGGCTTTCCCTGGCCGGAGCACCCGACACGAGTGCCGCCCCCGGACGCGCAGCTCAAGCAGGCTGCCGGCGCTCCCCCGTCGACACCCGGACCGCTGGACCGGTCCTGGATGTGACCATCCCGGTCTTCAATGAAGAACGGGACCTGGAAGAGTGCCTGCGCCGGCTGCACGCCTATCTGCTTGGTTCCTTCCCGCACACGTTCCGGATCACGGTGGCGGACAACGCGAGCACCGACGGAACGCTGAAGACGGCAGAACGCGTCGCCCGCGAACTCCGTGAGGTCCGTGTGGTCCACATGGCCGAAAAGGGCCGCGGAAATGCACTGCGCAACGTGTGGCTCGCCTCGCCGTCACCGGTCCTGGCCTACATGGACGTTGACCTGTCCACCGATCTGGCGGCCCTGGGTCCCCTGCTGGCGCCGCTGATTTCCGGCCACTCGGACCTGGCCATCGGGACCCGCCTGACCCGCAATTCCCGCGTCGTCCGCGGGCCCAAGCGGGAATTCATCTCCCGCAGCTACAACTTCCTGTTGCACTCCTTCCTGGGCGCCCACTTCAGCGACGCACAGTGCGGGTTCAAAGCCATCCGGGCGGACGTGGGCAGGCAGCTCCTCCCGCACACCCTGGACAAGGCGTGGTTCTTCGACACGGAACTGCTGGTGCTGGCCGAAAAGTGCGGGCTGCGCGTCCACGAAGTCCCCGTGGACTGGACCGACGATCCCCAGTCCAGCGTCGACATCGTCCAGACCGCCCTGGCCGACCTGCGCGGCATGGCGCGGTTAAGTCGGGACCTCGTCTCGGGCCGCATCCCCGTCCCGGAACTGCGCGCCGCCCTCGCCCGCGGCCCTCTCCCCGCAGCCTCCCGCGCCCACGAGCAAAGCCCCGGCGGAAGCCTGTTCGGCCAGCTCGTCCGCTTCGGCAGCATCGGGGTTGCATCAACCCTCGCCTACCTGGCAATCTTCCTGTTCTGCCGCGGCCTCATGGACCCGCAGCTCGCCAATTTCCTCGCGCTGCTCACCACCGCCGTGGCCAACACCGCCGCCAACCGGCGCTTCACGTTCGGCATCCAGGGCCCCAGCCAGGTTGCCCGCCACCACTTCGAGGGCCTGCTGGTGTTCGGCATCGGCTTGGCGCTGACCTCCGGGACCCTCGCCGTCGTGCACGGCGCCTCCTCCGGGCAGCCCGACCGCTGGCTTGAGATCATCACGCTCACGGCGGCGAACCTGGCCGCCACCGCCGTGAAGTTCCTGCTGTTCCGGCTGGTGGTCTTCCGCAACCGGGCCCCTACGACGGCCCTCCCGACGTCCGGGACCACTGACACTTCCCGCCCCCGCACAGAAACGGCCAAGTAGATGACAGCCACCATCAGCCCCAGCGCCGCGCCCCTAGTCTCCACCCCGGACGCGCCGCCGGCAGCACCACGGAACCGCCAAGACCACTTGCTGTTCGGGAACCAGCTGCGCTGGGTGCGGCCCTCGGCCGCCGTGCTGCTGGTCCTCACGGCCGTGCTCTACCTCTGGAACCTGCAGGCCACCGGCTACGCCAATTCCTTCTACGCCGCGGCCATCCAGGCCGGCACCAAGGACTGGACGGCCCTGCTGTTCGGCTCCCTCGACGCAGGCAACGCGATCACCGTCGACAAGCCGCCGGCCGCCCTGTGGATCCCTGCCCTGGCCGGACGGATCTTCGGCTTCTCCCCACTGAGCATGCTCATTCCGCAGGCACTCATGGGCGTGGCCGCCGTCGGGCTGCTGTACCTGACCGTCAAGCGGGTGTCCGGGCCGGCCGCCGGCCTGCTGGCCGGGGGCGCCCTGGCGCTGACGCCGGTGGCGGCGCTCATGTTCCGCTTCAACAACCCGGACGCCATGCTGACCCTGTGCCTGGTACTGGCCGCCTACCTGACCACGCGGGCCATCGAAAAGGCCGGCTGGGCCTGGCTCGCCGCCGCCGGCGCCGTGATCGGGCTGGCCTTCCTGAGCAAGATGCTGCAGGGCTTCCTGATCGTGCCCGGCCTCGCTCTTGCCTACCTGTGGGCGGCCCCCACCAACCTGGGCCGGCGGCTGCTGCACCTGCTGGGCGCAGCCGCCGGGATCACCGTGGTGGCCGGGAGCTACGTTGCCCTGTTCCAACTGACCCCTGCGTCGGCCCGGCCGTACATGGCCGGGTCCGAGGACAACAGCTTCCTGGAGCTCACGTTCGGCTACAACGGACTGGGCCGGATCACCGGCTCCGGCGGCGGGATGCCGGGCGGCGGCGGGATGCCCGGCGGCAACGTCGGTTTCGGCGGAACGGCCGGGATCACCCGGATGTTTGGCGCCAGCTTCGGCGGGGAGGTCTCCTGGCTGCTGCCGGCGGCCCTGGTCCTGCTCGTCGCCGGGTTGTGGTTCACCCGCCGGGAAGATCGGACTTCGAAGACCCGCGCGGCGCTTCTGCTGTGGGGTGGCTGGCTCGTGGTCACCGCCGGGATCTTCAGCTTCATGAGCGGCACGGTGCACGCGTACTATGCCGTGGCCCTCGCGCCCGCAATCGGAGCCCTCGTTGGCATCGGCTCCGTGGAGCTGTGGCGGGGCCGGGCGTACTGGCCGGCACGGGTTGTCCTGGCCGTCACGGTCCTGGCGAGCTCGGTCTGGTCCGCGGTGCTCCTGGGCCGTGACCCGGCCTGGCTGCCCGGAATGCGCGTGATCGCCGTGGCCCTCGGCGTCCTCGCCGCCGCGGCGCTGCTCCTGCGGGTGGACCACTTCCCGGGACTTCCCGGCCGGTTCCGCAAGGCCGCCACGGCCGGCGTCGTGATCCTTTCCCTGCTCGCCGGCGCCCTCGGCAGCACCGCCTGGACGCTGGCGACGGCGGCCCAGCCGCACGCCGGTTCCATTCCCACCTCCGGACCCACCGCCTCTGCGATGGGTGGCCCGACGGCGGCCGGTGCCAGGGCGTTCGGCGGCGGCGCCGGTCCCCTGGGCGCCGAAAGCGCCTCCTCCGAGCTGACCACGCTGCTCAAGTCCACGGGGACCAAATGGTCCGCCATCGTCTCCGGCGCCACGCAGGCCGCAAGCCTGGAACTCGCCACGGGCACCAGCGTAATTGCGCTCGGCGGCTGGAACGGCGGCGACCCCTACCCGACGCTGGCCCAGTTCCAGGCCATGGTGGATCGCGGCGAAATCGGCTACTTCATCTCCGGCGGGATGGGCGGGATGGGCGGCGCGGGCGGCCGCGGGGGCAATTCGGAGGTGGCCACGTGGGTCGCGGCCAACTTCCAGGCCCAGACGGTCGGCACCGCCACCGTCTACAAGCTGGGAGCCTAGGCCGCCATGACTGACACCCTCCGCCCCCTCCCGGCTTCCACCCTGCTCCGGCCCCGAACGGCGGGCGGGGGCCGTCTCCCGCGCACGGCGGGTGCCGCCGCCTGGTCCGAGCCGTTGCGGCCGCGGCTGGAACTGGCCGGGCTGCTCCTGGCCACCGCCGCCCTGTACCTGTGGAATCTCGGCGCCTCCGGCTGGGCCAACGCGTTCTACTCCGCGGCGGCCCAGGCCGGATCGCAGGACTGGACAGCCTGGTTCTTCGGCTCCTCGGACGCCGCCAACTCCATCACCGTGGACAAGCCGCCTGCCTCGCTGTGGGTGATGGGGCTGTCCGTGCGGCTGTTCGGACTCAGTTCATGGAGCGTCCTCGTGCCCCAGGCGCTCATGGGGGTCGGGACGGTCTGGCTGGTCTATCTGGCCGTGCGCCGGGCAGCCGCTCCGGCCACGGCTGACGCCGGACTCGCCCACCGCGCAGGACTGCTGGCCGGCGCGGTCATGGCCCTGACGCCGGTGGCCGTGCTCATGTTCCGGTTCAACAACCCCGACGCCCTCTTGGTGCTGCTCATGACGGCAGCCGCCTACGCCGTGCTCCGCTCGATCCAGGACGCACGACTGCGCTGGCTCCTGCTGGCGGGGGTGTTCCTGGGCTTCGGGTTCCTGACCAAACAACTGCAGGTGCTGCTGGTTGTCCCCGGCTTCGCCGCGGCCTATCTGCTTGCCGCTCCAGCCGGAACAGGCAAACGCGTGCTCCACCTGCTGGGTGCGGGCGCGGCGATGGCCGTGGCAGCCGGGTGGTGGCTGGCCGCCGTCGAGCTCGTCCCCGCGGGCGCCCGGCCATACATCGGCGGCTCCCAGAGCAACTCCATCCTGGAACTGACGCTCGGCTACAACGGGCTGGGCCGGCTCAGCGGCGACGAGACCGGGAGTGTGGGCGGCGGCAACGGCTGGGGCACGCCGGGGCTGTTCCGGCTCTTCAACAGCGAATTCGGCGGCCAGGTCGCGTGGCTGCTGCCCTCGGTGCTGCTGCTCGGGGGCGGCCTGTTGTGGCTGGGCCGCCGGGCGCCGCGCACCGACGCCGTGCGGGCCTCCGTGATCATCTGGGGCTCCTGGGTGGCCGTCACCGGACTGACCTTCAGCTTCATGGCAGGGATCATCCACCCCTATTACATGGTGGCCCTGGCGCCCGGGATTGCAGGGCTTGCCGGGCTGGGCGGCATCCTGCTCTGGCAGCGTCGGGACCAGCCCGTCGCCGCGGCCGTCCTCGCCACCGCCATCATCGCCGCGGGGTTCATGGCCTCCGAACTGCTGGGCCGCACCACGGCGTTCGTGCCGTGGCTGGCCTGGGTGGCGCTCCTTGCGGCGCTCGCGGCCGGCTCCCTGGTGCTGGCCGGCGTCACGGTCCGCCGGCCCGCCTCGTCCGGCATCTTGCGGCGTACGACGGCGGCAGTCGCCGTCGCCGCGTCCCTCGCCGGGCCGCTGGCGTACTCGCTCGCCACGGCCTCGACGGCCCACAGCGGCTCGATTGTCAGCGCCGGGCCGTCAGTATCCGGCCGGGGCGGCGCCGGAATCCCGGCGGTCCTGGGCGGGCAGGGGAACGCCACCGGGAATGCGACCGGCATCGCGCGGGGCCCCGGCGCAGGCGGGGCAGGCGGCATGGGCGGCCTGCTCGGGGCCAGCACCCCCTCGGCAGCGCTGGTGGCCGCACTGGAAACAGGCGTCGGGAACTACACCTGGGCGGCCGCCGTCGTGGGGTCCAACAATGCCGCCGGCTATCAGCTGGCCACCCAGCTGCCGGTCATGGCCGTGGGCGGGTTCAACGGCACGGATCCCGCCCCCACCCTGGCGCAGTTCCAGCAGCTCGTGGCCGAAGGGAAGATCCACTACTTCATCGCCGGGCGGATGATGCAGGGCCAATCCGGGTCCGACGACGCGGTCCGGATTGCCGGCTGGGTGCAGTCGAATTTCAAGGCGCAGACCATGGACGGCACCACCGTGTACCTGCTGGCGGGGTAGGTGCGGTCCTAGACCACGCGGACCCTAGAAGCTGAAGGACAGGGTGCGCACGCCCGCGCCGGTCACATGCGTGGTCACGGAGATCTCGGAGTAGTCGGGGATGTGGAGCACGCCGGGGGGCAATTCGCCGGCGTTGGATCCAACCGCCACGGTCCGGATGCCGGCGGCGAGTCCCGCGGCGATGCCTGCCGGGGCGTCCTCGAACACCACCGCGTCGGCCGGGTCCACTCCCAGCAGGGCGGCGGCCCGGAGGTATCCCTCAGGGTGCGGTTTGCCCCGGACAACGTCCTCGGACGTGACCGAGACAGCCGGGACGCCGATCCCCGCGGCCGCCATCCGGACCGCGGCCAGGTCCCGCGACGCGGACGTCACCAGCGCGACGGCGTCCGGCGGGAGACTCGCCAGCAGCTCCAGAGCGCCTGGCACCGGGACAATGCCGCGGGTCTCGGCCAGCTCCATCTTGCCGAGTTCGGCCGCCAGGGCATGGACGTCCGCACCCGCCGGGGCAAACCTGCGGACCGTATCCATCGCCTGGACCCCGTGGGAGGAACGCAGGATCTCCCCGATATCCAGGCCGTAGCGCCCGGCAAAGGTGGTCCATACCCGCTCCACGATGGCCGTGGAATCGACCAGCGTGCCGTCCATATCGAACAGGATGGCGCGGACGGTCAGGGTCGAAGCGCTGCGGCGGGATGGAAGGTTCATGATCCCATCCTGCCCCATGCCCCTGCTTCACTGGGCGCGGACGGAGGGAGGAGCCGTCGCCGCGCGCAAGCCGGCAGGATCAGCCGTTGGGCCGGCCGGGGATGTACTGCACCGCCCATTTATTGCCGTCAGGATCGGCGAAATAGAGGAAGTGCCCCCAGTCCTGGACGTCGACGTCGCTGACGTCCACGCCGTTGTCCTTGAGCTGCTTGTGCGCGGCCTGGATGTCGCTGACCACGAGCTGAAGGCTGGGGGCCGTGCCGGGAGGGGCGTCATTGAGGCCCTCGCCGATGGCAATCGAGCAGCCCGAACCGGGCGGCGTCAGCTGCACGAAGCGGATGCCCTCCATGGGCCGCTCGTCGTAGTCGGCGTTGAAGCCGACCTTGTTGACGTAGAAGTCCTTGGCGCGGTCGACATCGGACACGGGGACGAAGACGAGTTCAAGTTTCCAGTCCATGGTGCACAGGCTAGCCGCGAATCGAAAGATCCGGAAGATACCGGAGGCCCGTTGGCGCGTGGGACGACCGGGTCAGCCGGGCCGGGTCAGCCGGGCGGGATCAGCCCGCGACCCCGTAGAGGCGGTCTCCGGCGTCGCCCAGGCCGGGCACGATGTAAGACTTCTCATTCAGTTTCTCGTCGATGGACGCGAGGACAATTGTCACGTTCGCGTCGGACAGCTCTTCTTCCAGCTTGGCCAGGCCCTCGGGGGCGGCGAGCAGGCAGATGCAGGTGACGTCGGAGGCGCCGCGCTTGAAGAGGAACTTGATGGCCTCGCGCAGGGTTCCGCCGGTGGCCAGCATCGGGTCCAGGACGAAGATCTGGCGGTCCGTGAGGTCCTCGGGGAGCCGCTCTGCGTAGGTGATGATGTCCAGGGTCTCTTCGTCCCGGGCCATGCCCAAGAAGCCGACCTCGGCGGTGGGCACCAGCTTGGTCATGCCCTCGAGCATGCCGAGCCCGGCGCGGAGGATCGGAACCACCAGCGGGGTGGGCTTGGTGAAGGCGGTGCCGATGGTGGTGCTGACCGGCGTCTCGATTGTCACCGGCTCGGTGCGGACATCGCGGGTTGCCTCATAGGCCAGGAGCGTGACGAGCTCCTCGGTGAGCTGGCGGAAGACCGGGGACGGGGTGTTCTTGTCCCGCAGAACGGTGAGCTTATGGGCGACCAGCGGGTGGTCCACAACGAGAGTGCGCATGGGTCAAAACTATCACCCGGACGTTGGCGGGCCTCCCGCGGGACCGGATGCATCGGTCCCGTCCTTGGCGTTGGCCGCGCGGGCGCCATGGCTGGTAAGCGGGTGGTCGAACGTGGGTGCGGGACCCGCGTGTTCACGGTGCCGCAGCACGTGGAAAAGCCTGTGCGCAAGAATCACGATCCCGAGCCACGCCAGTCCAAGCACCCAGCCGACAATCACGTCGGTCATCCAGTGATGGCCCAGGAAAACCCGGCTCATGCCCATGGCGAAGACGAAGATCACACCCGCGGTGATCAGGCCGACCCGCTCGATCGTCCTCTTCACCTGCAGGCAGGCCAGATAGACCACCACGCCGATCACCACCGTGGAGTTCAGCGTGTGGCCGCTGGGGAAGGACGGTGAGTTTTCATACGGCGGAACGGCGTCGGCATGATCCGGCCGGGTCCGGCCCACAAGCTTCTTGCCCAAGGCGGTCGCGGTGGTGGAGACGGCTGCAGCGCCGCCCACGAGGATCAGGGGCCGCCAGGTGCGCGTGATGAACGTCAGCCAAGCTGTCAGTATGCTGGCCAGGATGGGCATGCCGATCCCGCCGCCAATGTTGGTGAAACCCGTGACGAAACTGTCCAGGCCGGGGGTCCGCAACTGTTCCATGAACGCCAGCGTGGGCTTGTCCAGGTTCGCCAATCCGACCGAATCCACGACGTTGTCGTAGACCTCCGCACCCAGCAAGGCCAGGACCACCACCACCACGCCGCCAATGAGCATCGTGATCCACAGGGCAGCATAAGGCACCACCCACCTGCCCCAGCGCTGGTTCAACCAGCTTTCGGTCCTGGTACTCACTGCCGTCTCCCGACTTCTTGGTGCTTCCCCGGCTCAGGGGCACAGCTTGCTTATGGTCGAAACTATCATTGACCCATGACTGCCCCGGAGCCCCGCCATGCCGAATGGATGGGCCTTGCCATCGCCGAGGCCCGCCGGGCACTGGCCACGGCGGACGTACCGATCGGCGCCGTCGTGATCGGGCCCGACGGCGGGGTGCTCGGTTCCGGGCGCAATGAACGCGAGGCACTCGGGGACCCGACGGCGCACGCCGAGATGGTGGCCATCCGGGAGGCCGCGGCGCGGCTGCAGCAGCTGCGGGCGCGGGACGGCGAACCGGGCGACGGCTGGCGGCTGGAGGACTGCACCCTGGTGGTGACGCTCGAGCCCTGTGCCATGTGTGCCGGCGCCATTGTCCTGGCCCGGATTCCGCGGGTCGTCTTCGGCGCCTGGGACGAAAAGGCCGGAGCCGCAGGCTCTGTGTTCGACATCCTCCGCGAGCGCCGGCTGAACCATTGGGTGGAAGTGTATGCCGGGGTCCGGGAGCCGGAGTGCGCCGCGCTGCTCCGGGACTTCTTCGCCGATCACCGGAGCGGGTGAGCCTTTCCTGTGAGGCCCGCATCCAGTCCCCGCGTTACCCCGCGGCGGCGGACGCGGCGAGGGCGTCGATCCGCTTTTGCCGCCCGGCCGGTGAGTCGAGGCTGAAGGCGCGGAAGTCACCGAGATCGTCGCGGATCCAGGCTTCAACCTCGGAGATCCGCCGGGTCACCGCGGGCGTGGCACCGTGGAACAGCCACGACACGATCCGCTCCTTGCCGGGCTCGTACTGCCAGAGCCCGATAATCCGGCCGCGGTCCAAGACGGGATGGTCCGGGAGGTCGGCCTGCAGCGCCAGGGAGGCCAGCACTTTCTTTGCGATGCGTTCCCCGTCGGGGTCCGCCTCGGCGAGCAGTGCTGCCGCGTTCCGGCGGAGCAGCGCCAGTGAATCCGTTCCGGCGAGCAGCTGGATCTGCTCTTCGGCGGGTTCTTCAAAGGCGGCGAGACGCTCGACGTCGTCGGGCATCATGAAGAGAACCGCACCGGCGGCGGTGGGCACCTCCACGGCACCGACGGCGGCCAGCCCCGCCTTGCTCTGCGCGACGGTGAACCCGGTGAACCACTGGGACTGCTTGAGCGTGGCGCCGCCGGTCCAGCCCAGGTACCGGCGGATCAGCTCGGCGCGGGCCGCGTCGCCGTCCAGGGTGCTGGGCGGCAGGTCCCAGAGCTCGTAGGCGTAGCGCTGCTGGTCCAGGCGCCCGTTGACCGGGACGCGGCGGATCCTGCCCTGCGACTGCAGGATCCCCAGGGTCGTGGGCAGTGTTGTGGTGGCGCCTTTCTTCTTGCCTTCTTCACCGAGATTGCGCACGGAATCGCCCAGCTCCTCTTTGAGCTGCTTGGGGTCCATCGGGCCGTCGGCTTCGGCAAGCGCGTGCAGCACCTGTTCCTCGAGGAGCGTGATTTCGCTGCGGTCCACGCCCAACCGGCCCAGGACCCGGAAGGCCCCGGCGGCATCCTCGCCCAGCGTGAGGGCCCAGGCGAAGTCGTCGCGGCCCAGGACATACGTGCAGCCGCGGGCGGTGGGGAGCTCCAGGATCCGGCGGGCGGCGACGTCGGCGTCCACCTGTTCGCGGCGGATGCCGGCCCGGGCAAAGAGGGTGAGGTAGGGGTTGGCCCCGCCCACGGACCGCGCCCACCCGGCGCGGGCGAAGACCTGCTCCGCGGTGCAGCCGGCCAGCGAACCGTCCAGGCCTTGTTTGTGCCAGGCCCAGGCGCGCAGCCGCTCCGGGGTCAGGGTCTGCGGGGCCGGCAGTTCTGTGGTCAGGGGCTCGGTAGTCATGGGGTCATTGTCCAACAGCTTGTCCGCCGGCGGAATCAATTGAGGCGCCCGGCTTTCCGGATACGTCCGGGCCGACGGCGGCCAGCACGGTCCGGGCGGTGGCATCCCAGCCGGGCAGGCGGCCCCGCGCAGCCGTTGCCGCGGCCCGCCAGCGCGCGCGGAGCACGGGTTCGGTGAGCCAGCGGCGCAGCAGGTCCGCCAGCGGCGCGGGATCCTCGGCGAGGAGGACGGCGGCGCCCGGCAGTTGGGCTTCCGCGCCCTCGTCCTGCCCGCCGTCGTCCACCAGACACCCGGGCACCCGGCTGCGTGTCCGTGCGCCGGCCGCGAGCGCCTCCACGGCCCCCGTGCCCTCGCGCACCACCACGGGCACGCCGCGGGCGAGTGACTCCGTGACCACCAGGCCGTACGTTTCGGCCCGGGAAATGAGCAGGCTCAGGTCAGCGGCGGCCCATTCGGCCTCCATTGCGGGACCACGCAGCTCCCCCGGGATGCGGACGCGGTCCCTGAGTCCCAGGGAATCCGCTCGTTCCCGGACCTGCGCGGCGTAGGCGGGGTCCGTGTCGTCAGAGCCGATGAGGGCCGCGGTCCAGTCCAGCTCCTTGAGCCGTGCGAGCGCCTCCAGCAGGAGCAACTGGCTCTTGTTCGGCAGAAGGGCGGCCACGGACACCAGATGCGGCGGCTCCGAGCCGGGTGCGGGCAGGGTGGCGTCGGTGCCCGGCAGGGCGACCCGGGCGCCGTCGAACCCGTGCCTGGTCCGGATGCCGGCCGCCGCCGAACCGCTGGTGCAGATGACGCCGGCTGCTGCATTCAGGGCCCGGCGTTCCAGGCCCGGCTGGTCGCCCAGGGGCATGTGCAGCAGGATCCAGACGGGCTGGGCCGCCGCGGCGGCCGCCTCCAGCTCCGCCGGGGCTCCGCAACCCAGGAGACCGTCCACCAATATCACCGAGCGGCCCGCACCGGCAGGGGCGCGCAGGAGTCCGGCCAGCCGCCGGCGGTCCTCTGCACTGCCCACCGGCCAGTCGCCGTCGCACGGGCAGGTCTCCACCTCCGCGCCCAGGGCCGCAAGCTCCCGGGCGAGCGCCGCGTTGTAGACGTTCCCGCCGGAGTTGTGGCGCACGTTCCCGGGCACCACCAGCCGGATGCTGAGATCCGGTCCCTGCACCGTGCGGGTCCTAGCTGGCGTCGAAGTCGAGCGAATAGCCGGCCCAGGCATCGGGGTGTTCACGCAGCGTGACGTCCAGGCCCGCCAGCTCGCGGCCGTCAGCGCCGCCGCGGATCCGGGTTGCCACCGCCTCGGCGATGTACCGGGCCAGGGCTTCGGTGGTGCTCAGCTTCCCGGCGAAATCTGGGTGCTCGTCCAGGTTTGTGTAGTTGAGCCCGTCGAGGACCGAATCCAGCACCTTCCCGGCCTCGCCGATGTCCAGGACAATCGCGTCCTCATTCAGGGCCCGACGCCGGAACGCCACCTCCGCGACGAACGTCGCCCCGTGCAGTCCCTGGGCGGGTCCGAACGCTTCCCTGGGCAGGCTGTGGGCGATCATGAAGTGGCTGCGGACAGTCAGGCTGAACACGGTGTTACCTCGAGGTTTCGGTTGTGGGGGCATCGGTGGCGGGGTGTTCTCGGTGTTCCACATCGGGGTATTCGATGACGTGGCACAGGGCATCCAGGGTGCCGTCGGAGAGACTCCGCACGACGTCGGGCAGCTCCGTGAACGGGGAGCTGCCGGTCAGGAAGAGGTCGAAGGCCGGGTCCTGCAACAAGGCGACGGCGAGCTCCAGCCGGTCCGCGTTCGTGCGGCGGTGCCGCCGGGAGCGGGCCACGGCCCCGACCTGGCTGGCGCGGATGGACAGCCGGCGGGCGTGGAAGTCCTCCCCCAGCGGCAGCGTGACGCTGCGGTCGGCGTACCAGGACATTTCGATGATCTCGCCCTCGTCGCCCACCAGCTGCAGGCTTCGCTGGAGGCCTTCCTGCGAGGCGGAGCAGTGGATTACGATGTCGCAGTCCGGCAGCGCGTCGTCGGGGTGGCTGAAGTCGACGCCGAGCGCGTCCGCGAAAGCACGCTTGGAAGGGTCGATATCGATCAGCTGCAGCCGGCCGAGCGGGAAGCCGCCCAGGAGCTTGGCGACCATGCCGCCGACGAGTCCGGCGCCGATCACGGCGACGCGGTCGCCCAGGCGGGGGCCGGCTTCCCAGAGCCCGTTGACGGCGGTCTCGACCGTTCCCGTGAGCACCGCGCGGCGGGACGGGACGCCGTCGGGGACCGCGGTGAGGGACGCGACCGGCACGATGAAGCGGTCCTGGTGCGGGTACAGGCAGAAGACGGTCCTGCCCTGCCAGTCTGCCGGTCCTTCCTCCACGATGCCCACGCAGAGGTAGCCGAACTTCACCGGGTACGGGAAGGCCCCCTCCTGGTGGGGGGCGGCCATGGCCCCGGCGACGCAGTCAGGGACCCGGGCATTGTGGACGACCAGTTCCGTGCCCTTGCTGATGCCGGTGAAGAGGGTACGGACGAGGGCTTCCCCGGGTCCGGGGGCCGCCAGGTCCTCGCGCCGGAGCTCGCCCTTTTCCGGTCCGACGGTCCAGTAAGCGGTGGCCGTGGTCTGCTGCTCAGGAGTGATCATGGTGCTTTCGAATCTAGTGCCCCGCCTGTGCACGGGGAAAGGACGCTGACTCCGGCGAGTCGCGGCAAGCCGGCACCGGTCGGGATTTCCGGAGCCGTTTTGGGGAACCGCGCCCTGCTCCGGTACCCTATACAGGTTGGTGACGTGTCCGAGCGGCCGAAGGTGCAACACTCGAAATGTTGTTTGGTGTCAAAGCCAACGTGGGTTCAAATCCCACCGTCACCGCCACGTAGCGAGGCCCCTGCTTCCCTTTGTTTAGAAGGGAAGCAGGGGCCTTTGCTTTGCCCGGGACTGGCTCATTGACTAGGAATTGGCAAAACTTCCCTAGGGCGCTCTCGCCCAGCCAACAGCTTTGCGCTTCAGCCCCGACGTTAAACCTCTGTGTCCGCGGTTCATCCGCACTCGCGGGGCGGTCGCCTGTCGAGGACCCAAGGACGTGCGGGCGCCCTCTAGCGCAGCGGTGGACAGTCAATTGCCGGTCGCGCACTGTTCAGGCAGGCCGACCGCCTCGGGCATGGGGAGATAATACGCGCCGGTGTAGCGTGATTTGTCCCCAGTCAGGGCCCAGACCGAGCCGCGCCGGCGGCCGGCGCGGCTGTCAAGGGCTGTCCGGTCGCGCGCGGCCAGGCGGTCCAGGATCGAGGAGATGACATCCTCATGCGTGCACAGCACCGTCCCCGTGCCGCGGGCATTGTCGACGAGCCGCATCGCCCGTTCAATACGGCCATCGGAAAGATCGCTGGCCACTTCCACTGTCAGGGATTCACGGCGTGCCAGCGCCTCAACAGTGTCGATACACCGGGCTGCAGGCGCGGAGAGGATCCGGTTTATCTCGAAGAACGAGCCAAGGCCCTCGAGGGAGCGGGCCGTCGTGCGTCCTTCGTGGGCCAGCGGCCGGGTAATTTCGGAGTGGTCCCACAGGTGCCGCGGTGTGGCTGTGGCCCCGCGAATAAGCAACAGCATCCTGTCCCGGGCCGGCACCGCACGGATCCCAAGCTCCCGCTCCAGGACCCCGCCCAGGGCGAGAATCACGGGCCTTTCGCGTGGTTCGCTCAGGGTGCGCAGCGCCGCAGGAAGGCTGAACCAGCGGGCCTCGTCCACTTCATCGTTGGCCGAGAAGACGCCGCCCTGGGCCACGGCGGCCCAGTAGCGGACCGTCTTGAGGCGCCGGCGGTGGTCCAGATAGGTCACCTGCGGCAGCTCCGAACCGGGCCGGCAGACGAGACCCGTCTCTTCGCCGACTTCCCGCAGCGCACATTCCTGGTCTGACTCGCCCGGTTCGGCCTTTCCCTTGGGGATGGACCAGTCCTGATGCCTGCGCCGGTGGACCAACAGCACCTCCAGCGCGCCCTCCCTTCCGATCCGCCAGGGGAGGGCTCCGGAGGTCCTGGGCCTGGCCGACGTCACCTCGCGGATCGCGCCGGGAGCAGGCCGCGGGAGGACCGGATTTCCCTGGGCCCCCTGCAGCCCGTCGAGCCGGCTGTAGAGACCGCCGGCGGCGAGGAGTTGCCGGTGGTTACCGCTTTCCACAACCTGCCCCTTGTCCAGCACGTAGATCTTGTCCGCACGCCGGAGAGTGGAGAGGCGGTGTGCGATGACGATGACCGTCCGTTCGGCCATGAGCCGGTCCATGCCCTCCATCACGTATTGTTCGGAGATGGCGTCCAGGCCGGAGGTGGGTTCATCAAGAATGACGATCGGTGTATCGCGGACCAGGGCCCGGGCGATCGCGATGCGCTGGCGTTGTCCGCCGGAGAGACTGACGCCCCGCTCGGCAACCGGGGTGTCATAGCCCAGCGGCAGCTGATCAACGAATTCGTCGACGTGCGCGGCGTGGGCTGCGGCGAAAACCCGTTCGGGAGTGGCTGTGTCCGATCCGTAGGCGATGTTGTCATAGATGGTGCCGTGAAACAGGATGGATTCCTGCAGGACCATCGAGATCTGCTGGCGCACCGTGGCCAACTGGAGTTCGCGGACGTCCATGCCGTCCAGGAGAACGGCGCCGCCCGTCACGTCGTAGAGCCGCGGTATAAGGCTGACCACCGTTGACTTGCCCGCACCGGTGGGCCCGGTCAGCGCAATCATCCGGCCCGGCTCCACACGGAGGTTAATCCTGTGCAGCACCTCGGAACCGTCGTAGTGGAAGTCGACATCTCGCAGTTCCACCAGGCCCGCCAGCCGCGGCGCCGGCGGGGCACCAGGGGGGTCCGCTATTGCCGGGGCGGTGCTGAGGACGTCCTGGAGCCGCTCCGCGCTGACCTGACCCCGGCTCATGACCGTCGTCAGCTTGGAAAGTTCCTTCATCGGATCGTAAAGGGCCTTAAGGTACGCCAGAAAGACCAGCAACAGTCCCAGCGTCATCGAACCGTCCAGCACCCGCTGCACACCCGCCCACAGCACGACGACGGTGCCGAATGTGACGATGACATCCACCAGCGGGGACAGTGCTGCCTGGAGCCGGACCAGTCTCAGGCCCGCATTCATCCGCGCGGCATTGCGGAGCTGGAAATCGGCCTCATGACGCGCCTCGCTGGAGGAGGACTGCATAACCCGCACCGAGGAGAAGGTTTCCGTCATCGTGGAGGCAATGTCGCTGTCCCTCCTCCTCGCGGCCCGGGACGCCGCCTTGATGCGGGGGCGGTACATCAGCACCGTCGCGAACAGCACCGGTGAGACCGCCAGGGCAATCATGGCGAAGCCCGGATCAACCACCACGCAGATCGTCGTGATGAAAGCCAGAATGAGGATGTTGGGTACCAGGACCGCCAGCATTGAGATGATCATGGCGCGCACGTAGTCGATGTCCGTGGTCGCCCGCGTCACCAGATCCCCGAGCCTCTGCTTGTCGTGGAAGGACAGGGACAGCCGCTGGAGGTGGGTGAACACCTCGGAGCGGATGGATGCCATGACCCGCTCTCCGACGCCGTTGAGCAGCCGCGCCCCAAGATAGTTGGCCGCCGCGTTGACCAGGGTGAACACCAACAGGCACGCAATTGCCACAAACAGCAGCTGCTGACCTTCCAGCCCGGCCGCCCCGAACGTTCGCAGAAACTCGTTCTGGCTCGCAGCGCCAGGAGTCTTGAGCACATCATCGACAATGACCTTCAGGGGCCACGGCATGGCCACCTGGAGGGCAGCCGCGAGGACCACCAGGGCGGCTCCGGCGGCCAACGCCGCGGCACGCGGTGCCAAGGCGCGGCGGAACCGCCAAAAAGTCACAAACATCTGGGACGCCGTCGCCCGGGGAAGCCCCAGCGCCGGCAGCGCCGGGCGAAGCGACCGCATGCGGCGACGGGGTTGAAGCGGGTCTCTGCACCCGGCCGCGGCTCAACGGTGTCCGTCTCCCGCAGATCCGAGATGTCGGCGATCCCCATTGAGCACCCTCCCCCTGTACGCAGATGGCCCGCTCAATGTGTACCGCCTACGCCGCCGCCTGTCTAGGCCGCGCTGGTGCCCAGGTCATAGATTGGAGCCCCGTCGTGATGCTCACGGGTACTCCTTCGCGCTGAGCGCTTTGACCATGCGCTCGTGATGCTCCGGCAGTTCGTCGACCACGGGGGTGAGGGCCCCGAGGTTCAGCACGCCCCGATGCCCGAGGCGACTCAACTGGTTGATTCACTCCGGCCCGCTTCACGTCGACCCGGGCAGCGTCCAGCACCCTGAGCTGCACCGCAGTGAGAACAACCGGAGGAGGCACGGCCGCCCAGTCTCCGCCTTCTCGACCAACGCGAGTTCAGCTCCGCTGAACCGCGTATCGATCCGGTGGATCCTCGGCTCACAGCTCATCGGCGCCATCAACGTGCGCTGTCACCCGCTACGCAGGCAGACGAATGCTTGTTACGGTGGCGGCCACAGTGCTTGACACCCCAACCAAACGCAGGATATGTTCTATCTCACATCAACTAACGCGCGTTAGTAACGCGCAACAGTAGATTCGGTTAGACTCTCATCCAATATTCATCCCTACTCACCAGACATCGGACGGTCAATGGAGACGAACCCACGGCAGGCCAAAGTGACGATGCAGGATGTCGCGAACCATGTCGGAGTTTCTCGGACGACGGTTTCCTTTGTCCTGAATGGCGGAACGGGAAACGGCATTCCAGAAGAAACCCGTGACCGCGTCCACCAGGCTGTGACCGACCTGGGCTACCGCCCGAACGCGGGAGCCCGCGCGTTGGCATCCAAGCAGACCAAGCTCTACGGGCTGATCACGGAAATCGTGGTCGCGCCATATGCCGCCAACATTGTCCGCGGCGCCGAGGAACAGGCCGCTCGGGAGGGTAAGACGCTTCTTATCGCCAGCACCGACGGCAGCAGTGACGCCGACCGGCGGGCCATCGAGACGATGCTCGAGCACCGCGTCGAGGGTCTGATCTATGCAACAAGCTGGCATAGGGGTGTGCGGCTGCCTGCAGTTGCGGAAGAAGTGCCGACGGTCCTGGTTCACTGCTTTGACGAAGCAACAAAACTGCATTCCGTCATTCCGGATGAGGCTCAGGGTGGCTATGTTGCCACGATGAGGCTCATCCGGGCCGGACACGACCGGATAGGGCTCATCAACCTTGATCCCGTCATTCCGGCCGCCATCGGCCGCCGGGCCGGTTACGTCCGAGCACTTGAACAGGCAGGCATCGGCCTGGATGAGAGCTTGGTAATCAACGAGGACGGCGAGGCAGACCAAGGCTACCGCGCAGCAGCTGCCCTCCTGGATGGCACCCGGCCCCCAACAGCGATATTCTGCGCCACTGACCGCATGGCCATGGGCGCTTACGACGCCATCAAGGAACGGGGGCTGCGTATTGGTGACGATATCTCCGTGGTTGGCTTCGACAACCAGGAAATCATCGCCAACTACCTGCGGCCAAGCCTGACGACCGTCGCGCTGCCGTTCCGGCAAATGGGGGCAACCGGCGTCGCGATGCTGGCCAAACTGGCAGCGAACCGTGATCTGGCCCCGCTCCAACGCGTTGTCGAATGCCCTCTGGTGGAGCGTACATCCGTGCGCCTGCCGGTCCCGGCGTTCTGATGTTCACTTCCCGCTAACCTCATCTCCCTTTCACCGACGAAACGAGCTCCCTCATGCCCAAAATCAACCCCAAGAGGTCACTGACCGTTGTTGCAGCCACACTGGCGATCGGCGCGCTGGCTCTCACCGGCTGCGGCGCCGGAAACACATCCGGGAGCACAGCCAAGGGTGGGAGCGCGTCCAACGGGCTCCTGACAATCCCCCGGGAGGACACCGCAACGTTCACCAGCAACTTCAACCCGTTCTCCCCGAATGCCCTTCCGATGACGCAGCAGTCGGTTTTCGAACCCTTGCTGATCGTCAATCCCGTGAAGGGGGAGCCTGTACCGTGGCTCGGCGCTTCGTGGAAGGCGGACGAAGACGGCAAGGGAGTGACATTCACGCTCCGCGACGGGGTTAAGTGGTCGGACGGACAACCCCTGACTGCCGATGACGTTGTGTATACCTTTGACCTTCAGAAGAAGATTCAGGGCGGATTCGACTACTTGGCCAAGGTCTCCGCCGTCGATGCGCACACCGTCCGCTTCGATTTCAACAAGGCCTACGCTCCCGGGCTTTACGAAGTCGGCCAGCAGGTCATCGCCCCCAAGCATGTCTGGTCCCAGATCGCGGATCCGGCCAAGGCCACCAACGACAATCCGGTAGGCACCGGCCCCTACACCCAGGTCTCCCATTTCCAGACACAGTCATTCGAACTGGATAAGAACCCCAACTACTGGCAGCCGGAGAAACAGCAGCTCACCGGCATCAGGATGCTGGCCTTCGCCGGCAACTCCGGGGCCAACCTCGCCTTGCAGAACGGTGACGTGGACTGGAGCGACCAGTTCATCCCCAACATCCAGAAAACCTTTGTCGACAAAGATCCGGCACACCGGCACTTCTGGTACCCCACGACCGGTGGCACGATCAACTGGCAGCTGAACACCACCAAGGCCCCCTTTAACGATCCGGTCGTACGCAAAGCACTCAGCATGGCCGTGGACCGCGATCAGGTCGACAACCTGGGCATGTCGGGCTACACGCATCCGGCCGACTGCACCGGCCTCAGCGACACCTACGCCAGCTGGCGGGACCAGAGCATCGTTGACAATTGCGACTGGACCAAGCTGAACGTGGACAAAGCCAACCAGATGCTCGATGAAGCCGGTTACAAGAAGGGAACCGACGGCATCCGCATCCTCAAGGACGGCAAGCCGTTCCAGTTCAAGTTCTCTGTAGGATCGGCATCTTCGGACTGGCTTTCCGTCGGCCAGATCATCTCCAAGAACATGGAAAAACTTGGCGTGAAAGTCGAGGTCAACTCCCCGGACTGGTCCCAGGTCGTCTCCGGATACACTGACGGATCCTTCGACAGCGGCATCGTTTGGAGCAACGCCGGCGCAACGCCGTATGAGTTCTACCGCGGCGTAATGTCACAGAACGTTGTTGTACCGGTCGGCCAAAAGGCCAACGAAAACTACCACCGATTCGGTGACCAGGAAGCGACCGCAACCCTGGACAAGCTGGCGGCAACGGCCGACCCGACAGCGCAGAAGACCCTCGTCAACTCCCTCGAGACACGCTTCAACGACGTCGCCCCGGTGATCCCGCTGTTCTCGGGCCCGGCATGGGGCGCCTACACCGACCAGCGATTCACGGGCTGGCCCAGCAACGACAACCCGTATGCCACTCTCTCGGCCCGCTCCGCCACCACAGTGCTGGTTCTGACCTCACTCAAGCCGGCGCAGTAGCCATCTGGTGGCTGTCCGGGCAACCGAACCCGGACAGCCACCAAAGCCGCCGCACACACGGCACCCGCACCGTTACCACCTGCCGGACCCGGACCGATCCCCGGGCGGCGCAACAATCATCAAGAAAGAAGCGGAATCATGGTATTCCTCCTCCGCCGCCTGGGGTTCTACATCATCGCCTTCTGGGCCTGCATCACCTTGAATTTCTTCCTCCCCAGGCTGATGCCCGGGGACCCTGTCAGCAGAATGTTCTCCCAGGTGCAGGCTCAGATGCGCCCGGACCAGGTGGATGCGCTCCGGCGGCTCTTCGGCCTGGACGACCGGCCCCTTTGGGAGCAGTACCTCGCCTACATCGGGAACATCTTCCGCGGGGACATGGGCATCTCGCTCTCCAGGTTCCCGTCCCCCGTTTCGGAGGTGATCGGATCACAAATCGGATGGACCCTCCTGCTCGGCGGCACCTCCCTGGTTATTGCCGTCATTCTAGGCAATTTCCTCGGCGTTCTGGCAGCGTGGCGGCGGGGAAAGTTCCTGGATTCCGTTTTTCCTCCGTTGCTGATTTTCGTAGGATCATTTCCCTATTTTTGGCTGGCCATGGCCGCTCTATATCTGTTCGGGATAACCCTGGGTTGGCTGCCTCTGAGCCATGCCTTTTCCACAGGCCTCAGCCCCTCGTTCTCCCTTGAATACATCGGCGACGTCGCTACTCACCTGATCCTCCCGGCCCTGACCATTGTCCTGGTCTCCATCGGCGGGTGGATGCTGGGGATGCGCAACACGATGATCGCCACCACCGCTGAGGACTACATCACGATGGCCCGGGCCAAGGGACTACGTCCGGGACGGATCATGTTCCAGTACGCTGCCCGGAACGCCATGTTGCCCTCCGTGACGTCGTTCGGCATGTCCCTTGGCTTCGTCGTCGGCGGCGCTCTCCTTACCGAAACCGTGTTCGCGTACCCGGGCATCGGCTACCAGCTTCTGACCTCCGTCCAGGCGCTGGACTACCCGCTGACCCAAGGCATCTTCCTCACCATCACCGCCGCCGTGCTGGCAGCTAACTTCCTGGTCGACATCATTTACGTACGGCTGGACCCCCGGGTCCGGGTCAGCTAGAAACAGGTCCCCTATGTCACTTACAGACTCAACCCCTACCGCGACCACCACGGCCGGCAACCCCGCCGTCCTACTACCGGAACCTCCGGCACCCGGACGTCTGGCCCACGGCGGCTTCGTCCACGGCATCCTCACGAACAAGAAAGCCCTCTTCGGGCTGGCCATCCTGGTCATATTTGCCCTCCTGGCGGTGCTGGCACCCCTCCTGGCACCGGGAAACCCCTCCGACTTCGGCCCCGAAGCGTCCCTGGCACCGTCCGCTGACCACCTACTCGGAACCACCTCCAAGGGCCAGGACGTGCTGGCCCTCACCTTGTGGGGATCGCGCAGCTCGCTGACGGTCGGATTCATCGTAGGTCTAGCGGCGACCTTCATCGGTTGTCTGGTTGGCATCGCCTCCGCTTACTTCGGCAAAGCCATCGACGAATTACTTTCACTGCTGACCAATATCTTCCTGCTCATCCCCGGACTTCCGCTCCTGGTCGTTCTCGCCGCGTTCCTGCCGCCGGGCCCCGTCACCGTCGTCATCGTCCTGATCATCACCGGCTGGGCAGGCAGCGCCCGTGTGCTCCGCTCCCAGGCCCTGTCGTTGCGCAGCAAGGATTTCGTGGCCGCGGCCGTTGTGACCGGCGAGAAGGCCTGGCGCATCATGTTCCGGGAAATCCTGCCCAACATGGCCTCCATCGTCATGAGCACCCTGCTCGGCTGCGTCATCTACGGCATCGGCGCCCAGGCCGGCCTGGAGTTCCTGGGGCTCGGCGATACCGGGTCCGTCAGCTGGGGAACCAACCTTTACTGGGCAAACAACGACGGCGCCCTGATGACCGGCGACTGGTGGGTGCTTCTGCCCTCAGGTGTTGCCATCGCCGTCGTCGCATTTGCCCTGGCCATGGTCAACTACGCCGTTGATGAGATCACCAACCCTCGCCTGCGCGCGGAAAAGAAAGGCTGACAGATGGAAACCCTGACTGAAAAGGACCGGGGAAACGTCGGCCGTCCCCCGGCCGGCCCCGTGCTGAGCGTGAAGAACCTGCAGGTTCAATACACGGCGGAGAGCGGAAACGTCACCGCCGTGGATGGTGTCAGCTTCGATATCGGCGCCGGAGAAGTGTTCGGCCTCGCCGGCGAATCAGGCTGCGGCAAGTCCACCATCGCCAACGCGATCATGCGGCTTCTGCAGACCCCGGCAAAGATCACAGGCGGGTCCATCGAGCTCGCCGGAAGGAATCTCCTGGACCTGGGCGAAGAAGAACTGAGACGCACCCGGTGGCGGGACGTCGCCATGGTCTTCCAAAGCGCGATGAACTCCCTGAACCCCGTCATGACCATCGGTGATCAGATCATCGATGTCTTCACCACGCACGAAAGGATGCCCAAGCACGCCGCCCGCGAACGTGCCGCGGAGCTGCTGAAACTTGTCGACATCAGCCCTGACCGCCTCAAGTCCTACCCCCACCAGCTCTCCGGCGGAATGCGCCAGCGGGCAGTGATCGCGATAGCACTGGCGCTCAAACCTTCCCTTCTCATCATGGACGAACCGACCACGGCCCTGGACGTGGTCGTTCAGCAGGAAATCATGCACCAGATCAAGGAACTTCAGCAGCGGCTTGGGTTCTCCATTCTGTTCATCACCCACGACATCTCCCTCATGGTCGAGCTCTCCCACCGCATGGCGGTGATGTATGCGGGCAAGCTGGTCGAGATCGCTCCCTCCAAGGAATTGCTGGACAACCCTCTCCACCCCTACACGAACGCCCTCATGGGAGCGTTCCCTCCGCTGACCGGCCCGAGAGTGGAGTTGACAGGCATCCCGGACGCCCCGCCAAACATGGCCCACCCCCCCACCGGGTGCCGCTTCCACCCCCGGTGCCCGCTGGCAATAGATGCCTGCCGCACCATCGAGCCGCGGCTCCTTCCAGGAGCCGAAAACCACGATGCGGCCTGCCTGCGCGTACCCGAATATGTCCTCCCCCGCGAAAGGTCACCCCGATGATCCCCGCACACAGCACCTCATCCCGCCCGGAAACGGCGACCGGGCCCCTGGTCCAAGTCCGCAACCTGAGCAAGGACTACCACCTGGGAAGCTTTCCCTTCCGTTCGACCGTACGTGCCGTCAACGACGTCTCCTTTGACATCAACCGCGGCGAGATTGTGGCACTCGTCGGGGAATCCGGCAGCGGAAAGAGCACCATCGCCCGGATCCTCGCCCGCCTCGAACAACCCACAGGGGGCCAGCTCATCCTCGACGGAGAAGACATCTTTGCCACCGAACGTCGCCGGGCGTCGATGAAATACCGAAGTAAGGTCCAAATGGTCTTCCAGGACCCCTTCGGATCCCTCAACCCGGCACACCGCATCGAACACTTCCTGACGCGTCCCCTGCAACTTCACGGAGAAAACGACAGCCCGCAGGCCCTCAAACTCAAACTGCGTGAACTAATGGCAACAGTCGGCCTGGGCGAACAGATGCTGGACCGATACCCCCATCAGCTGTCCGGCGGACAGCGGCAGCGCGTCGCCATCGCCAGAGCCCTGGCCGTCGAACCGGAAATCATACTGGCCGACGAACCCACCTCGATGCTCGACGTCTCGGTCCGCATCGGCATTCTCAATCTGATGCGCAAACTCCGCGATGAACGGGGGGTGTCCATGCTGTATATAACCCACGACCTCGCATCCGCACGCTACATCGCGGACACAACCATGGTGATGTGCGCCGGGGAGCTGGTCGAGGGCGGCGAGAGCATCGAGCTGATGGCCGCCCCCCATCACCCGTACACACAGCTGCTGCTCTCCGCGGTACCCGACGCCCGCAGGACCCACACCGTCCGCCCAGCGAAGAGGGACGCACCAGGACGGAACACTCCCCGGGGCACCGGCGAACGGATCACCCTCAGCGCATCCCATTGGGCGCTGAAAGTACCGGAATCCGCGCGCTGACGTCACCCTCCCCGGCTGACGGCCCAATCCGCCGTCCGAGAGGCCGCTTTCCCCGCGAAATTATTAGCCGCGCGCAGCTTCACTGCAGGCTGCCGAAAACCCAGAAAGAACCCCATGACGAACCCCCCTGCCACACTGTCCGCCCAACCCGAGGTGATCGTTATCGGCGAAGCACTTATCGATGTGGTCCACACGGGGAACGGCGTCACCGAGCACCCGGGGGGCTCACCCGCCAATGTGGCCTACGGACTTGCCCGTCTAGATGTTTCAACCGGGTTCCTGACATCAATCGGTACCGATAGCCGGGGAGCCGCCATCAGCAGCCATCTCAGCGGTGCAGGCGTCTATATCCTCCCGGGCTGCCAGTCCGCCGCCGCAACATCGACTGCCACAGCAACACTGGCCGACGACGGGTCCGCAAGCTATATTTTCGACCTCGTCTGGGAGCTCCCACCGGTGGCCCCGACGTACCTGCCCACGCTCCTGCACACCGGGTCAATCGCCAGCTTCCTCGCACCGGGAGCCTCAGGCGTGAATTCCCTCCTGCAGCACTGCGCAGGAATCAGCACCATCACCTATGACCCGAACATCCGGCCCGAACTGCTCGGCAGCCAACACGAAGCCAGAACCATCTTCGAAGAGCTCGTTCCCCTCACCGACGTAGTGAAACTCAGCGACGAGGACGCCGCATGGCTGTATCCGCGCAAATCGCCGGAGGAGGCTGCCCGCCACATACGCGGACTCGGCACGGATCTGGTCGTGGTCACCCGCGGATCAGAAGGATCCTTCCTGCTCACCGCAGAGACAGAAATCAGTGTCCCCTCCGTGGAAACCGTTGTCGCGGACACCATCGGTGCAGGGGATGCCTACATGGCGGCCCTCATCCTGGGGCTCCTGACCAGCGGAGGCGAGGGCCTGGCTCCGCCCGTTCTCGAACAGATCGCCCGCACGGCATCCATGGCAGCCGCCATTACGGTGGGCCGTCCAGGGGCGGACCTGCCCTCCTTGGCGGAAATGCAGGCCCTGGTCAGCTGACCACCGCTTTCCGTCTCCAACACCGCGGCCAACCTGACGATCACCGTCAGATCCTGGCCCTTTCTTTGCCCCATTCCGAACCTGAAACGAGTGCACCTCCCATGACGGCCGCGACCACCACACACCCGGAAGCCTTCCGGCCCGCCCTGCACTACACGGCCCGAAACACCTGGCTCAATGATCCCAACGGCCTGATCCACCACCAGGGCCTCTACCACCTCTACTACCAAAACAACCCCTTCGGAAACACCTGGGGAAACATGTCCTGGGGCCACGCGACGTCGGAGAACCTCGCCCACTGGACCGAACAGCCTGTCGCGATTGCCTGCGACGAGCAGGAGGACATATTCTCCGGCAGCATCGTGTTCGACAGCCAAAACAGCAGCGGGTTCGGCACCGAGACGGCGCCCCCGCTGGTGGCCATTTACACCAGTGCCTACAAGGAAGCCTCGCCGTTGCACGGCGTCCAGGCGCAGTCGCTGGCCTACAGTCTGGATGGCGGCTTCACCTGGAAAAAATACGCTGGCAATCCCGTGCTCAGCCGCAACTCTGCCAACTTCCGTGACCCAAAAGTCTTCCGCTATGACGGCGGGGCCGGCTCCTACTGGGTGATGGCGGCCGTCGAGGCCCACGACTACAAAGTAGTCCTCTACAAGTCCGAGGACCTGAAAACCTGGGAACACCTGAGCGATTTCGGCCCTGCTAACGCCACCGGCGGCATCTGGGAATGCCCGGACTTGTTCGCTTTGCCCGTGGACGGCAACCCGCTGGAGCTGAAATGGGTCCTGACGGTGAATCTGAACCCCGGCGGCCCGAACGGCGGGTCAGCCGGGCAATACTTCACAGGAGATTTCGACGGCGTCAATTTCACTTCCGACTCCACCGTCACCAGCGGGGAGCAGGACCCCGACCGCCTACAGGAATACAACTGGCTGGACTGGGGGCGGGACTATTACGCCGCCGTCTCCTTCAACGACGCTCCTGACGGCCGACGGATCATGATCGGCTGGATGAACAACTGGGACTATGCCAACCAGATCCCGACTTCACCCTGGCGGAGCCCAATGTCTCTGCCCCGGGAACTCTCCCTTGCCACCGTTGGCGGCCGCACCAGGCTGGTCCAGAACGTCGTAGAGGAAGCCGTATGCCGCGATCAGGCGCCGGCAGTTAAGGCCGGCCCGATCCGTCTAGTTGAGGAAACACGCCCGATCCCAGCCGCCACAGACACGGTTCAGCTCATCGAAGCCGAGTTCACGGCAGGGACGGCCGAAGAATTCGGCCTCATCGTTCGAGGGAGCGGCGCGGAAGGAACCCGAATCGGCATCAATCCCGCCCAGGGCCGACTCATCCTCGACCGGGCCGTCTCCGGCGACACCGGCTTCCACGATGGATTCGCCTCCGTTGACACCGCGCCAGTTGACCCCCGGGACGGCCGATACAGCCTGAAGATCTACGTCGACCACTGCTCCGTTGAAGTCTTCGCCCAACGCGGCGAGCTGGTGCTCACCGACCTGATATTCCCGGACAAAACAAGCACCGGAGTCTCCATCTACGCCCACGGCGGCTCCGCAACACTCGAGAGCCTGACGATCACGCCCCTGGCATAGGCCAAGCGGGCCACAGATGGCACCCCGCAAACCGGAATACGGCCGTAGCAACAAGACATGGAAGAAACACGAGCATGGAATACCGCAAACTTGGTTCATCCGGAATGTACATCAGCGAGCTGGTCTACGGGAACTGGGTCACCCACGGCGAGCAAATCGACCAGGACGAGGCCACGGCCTGCGTCCGGCAGGCCCTGGATCTGGGCATTACCACCTTCGACACCGCCGACGCCTACGCTGGCACCCGCGCAGAACACACGCTCGGTGAAGCTCTCGCCGGTGTGCGGCGCGAAAGCGTCGAGATCTTCACCAAGGTCTACTTCCCCACCGGCGAGGGTCGGAATGACCGCGGGCTGTCCCGCAAGCACATCATGGAATCGATCAACGGCTCGCTGAAGCGGTTGCAGACCGACTACGTGGACCTCTACCAGGCCCACCGCTACGACTACGACACGCCGCTGGAAGAGACCATGCAGGCCTTCGCCGACGTCGTCCGGCAGGGAAAAGCCCTGTATATCGGCGTCTCCGAATGGACCGTGGACGAAATCCGCGCCGGCGTCGCACTCGCCCGGGAACTTGGCATCCACGTCGTCTCCAACCAGCCCCAGTACTCCATGCTCTGGCGGGTCATCGAAAAAGAAGTCGTCCCCACCTGCGAGGAGCTGGGCCTGGGACAGATTTGCTGGTCACCCATGGCACAGGGCGTCCTGACCGGAAAATACGTCCCCGGCCAAGCTGCGCCGGCAGCATCCCGTTTCACAGGCGAGAACGGCAAGCTCAAGTCAGACAACCGCTACCTGACCGAGGACATCCTCACCCGCGTCCAGCAGCTCAGACCGCTGGCCGCGGACGCAGGCCTGTCCATGCCGGCACTCGCAGTCGCCTGGGTACTGCAAAACCCCAACGTCTCGGCCGCCATCGTCGGCGCCTCCCGCCCGGAACAGCTCAAAGACACCGCCACCGCAGCCGGAGTGAAACTGGACCCCGTACTGCTGGCACAGGTCGACGACATCCTGGACCCGGTCGCTGAGCATGACCCCGCGAAAGTGGAGTCCTTCAAATCTCGCCCATGAAACGACAAACGGATCTCCGCAGGAAAGCCATAGGCCCGTCTGACGGCAATAACGGCGTCTGGCGGCCTGGGATGTCTGAGCGAGTGTGTGAACAAGGGCGCACCCGGATTGGCCTGGCACCGGGCGGGTGGGACTGATCATGAGCAAAAGCCGACTACGCGACGGCTCCAAGTCCGTGCTGACGGAGATCAGGCCAGCGGTGATCGACGTGCTACCACACACGGACCGAGAGGGGCCGATATCCCGCTGTCGAGCGCGGACGAGATCCGGTTCTGGCTGAGCGCGGAGGGGCATTACGTGCGTGAAATCGCAGCGCACGGGGCGCGTGTTCGGCTCCAGACCGTCAGGGGACGCTATTTCGTGGACGCAGATCGTTGGGGGAAGGCCCGCCTGGCAGTACCGCTTGTTGGGCTCGCCGGTGGTCTTCCTCGGCCCGATACACGTCAAGGTAAGGCGTACCCCACTGCTATACGGACACGCCCGGAAGGGCTCCGAGCGCCATGTTGAGTTCTTCCAGGGTGGGGGGGTTCGCTCCCGGGCGCTGTACGGTAATGGCCGCGGCTGCAGCTGCAGTGTGTCCGAGCTGCTCCAGGACAGCTGGGGCGAAGCCTTCGGTTCCTCGGGTGAGAAAGCCCAGGATCAGTGCGGACATGTAGGAGTCCCCCGCGCCGATAGTGTCGGAAACTGTGGATTTCACGGCAGGAATGCTGATCTTAACGGCGGAGGTGGTGAATTGTGAGCCGTCGGCGCCCAGGGTGGTGACGGTAAGTTCGGCACCCAAACCGAGGATGTGGGCTGCAGTTTCGTCCAGGCTCTTGTGAGGGTACAGCCACCGGGCGTCCTCGTCGCTGAGTTTAACGACGTCGGTTAAGGGCACGAGCTCTTCGAACGTGGCTTTCGCTTCTGCGTGGCTGCCGAGCAGGGCGGGCCTGATATTCGGGTCATACGTGATCATGCAGTCTTTGTGCGCCTGCTCGAGCAGCGATTTCACGGCGCCTGCACCGGGACTAAGGAACGTGGCGATGGACCCGGTGTGCAGTATTTTTGGGAAGTAGGTGGGGGCTGTCGGGGCAAGGTCCCAGGTGATGTCGAAGTCGTACTTGGCGGAGCCGTCGGGTTCAAGGGTTGCGGTTGCCGATGCCGTCCGGGCGAGGGATTTTGATCCTGGCAGGAGTGTGACTCCCGCGCTGCGGAGATGGTTTTCGATGGAGGTCCCCCGCGCGTCCTGGGCGATGGCCGTGAGCAGACCGGTGGCTACGCCGAGGCGGCCGAGTCCATAGGCGACATTGGCCGGAGAGCCGCCCGGGTGTTCCACTTTGTCGTGTGACGTGGTGACCACGTCGATCAGCGCTTCGCCTACCACCATAACGTCGAGCATCTGGTGAGCGTCGTGCCGGGCTGTCTTGAGGTAATCCATGGTCTGTCTCTCGTGGAAGCTGGTGGCGGGGCCTGTCCGAGCCACGTCAGTCCGCGGACCGATAAACGGGGTCCGCGGACTGATTAGTGGCAGGCGGCAGCTGTTCAGGCGGTGGCTGCACCGGTCATGATCGCAACTGCGTCGGTCATGGTGTGTGATTGCGGGGTGATCGTGGCGGCGCACTTGCCCAGGCGCTGGATGTGGATGCGGTCCGCGACGTCGAACACATGGGGCATGTTGTGGCTGATCAGGATGACCGGCAGGCCGCGGTCCCGGAGGTCCCGGACTAACTGCAGGACCTGGTTCGATTCCCGAACCCCGAGCGCCGCCGTCGGCTCATCCAGCACTACCACCTTTGAACCGAACGCTGCGGCGCGGGCGACGGCGACGGCCTGGCGCTGGCCGCCGGAGAGGTTCTCGACCGGCACTGTGACGTCCTGGAGGGTGGAGATGCCCAGACGGGTCAGCTCTTCCTTTGCCTTCCGGCGCATGCCTTTGGTGTCGAGCATCCGGAACAGGCTCCCCAAGGGGCCGGGGAGTCGCTCTTCACGGCCGAGGAACAGGTTCGAGGCAACATCGAGTGCCGGTGAGACGGCGAGGTTCTGGTAGACCGTTTCGATGCCGTGGACCCGGGCGTCCTGCGGCCGCTTGAAGTGCACCTGCTTCCCCGATACGTAGAGTTCTCCAGTGTCCGGTATTTCGGCGCCGGTAAGGCACTTGATCAGCGTGGACTTGCCGGCACCGTTATCGCCGATGACGGCCAGCACTTCGCCCGGGTAGAGGTCCAGGCTGACGCCATCGAGGCCGACGACGCGGCCGAAGGTCTTGACGAGGTTCCTGGCCTTGAGGATGGGCTCGCGGGTGGCGGTATGGGAGGCTGCAGATTCTGTCATGGTCATGACTTGACCTTTCGGATCCACTGGTCGATAGACACAGCAACAATGATCAGGATGCCTACGGCGAGGGTCTGGTACAGGACGTCCAGGCCGGCGAGGGAGAGGCCGTTTCGGAAAACTCCGACGATCAGCGCTCCGAGCAGTGAACCCCAGATGGAGCCGCGGCCGCCGAAGAGGCTGGTTCCGCCGATCACGACGGCGGTGATGGAGTCCAGGTTCAGATCCACCCCGGCGTTTGGGCTGGCGGCGTTGGTGCGCCCGATCTGGATCCAGGCGCCGGCGGCAAGAACTGCTCCTGCGGCAAGGTAGACGCTCATGAGGACGCGGCTGACGGGAATGCCGGCGAGACGGGCCGCCTCCTTGTCATCGCCCACGGCGTAGACGTGCCGTCCCCAGGCCGTCTTGCCCAGGATGAAGGCGACAACGGCGTAGAGCAGGAGCATCATGACGACGCCTGTGGAGATGCGGACGGGCCCGATCGGGAACGTGCTTCCCAGCCAGGTGAGGACACCTGGCATCGCGGATCCGCGGACCGTGCTGCCGCCTGAGTAGAGCAGCGTTAGGGCGACGAAAATGTTTAGCGTTCCGAGGGTGACGATGAACGGTGGAAGCCGGAATCTTGTGACCAGGAAGCCGTTGAGCGCGCCGGCGGCGAGACCGACAGCGAGACCTGCAACGAGTGCCAGCGGCCCGGGAATACCGTTGCTGACCGCGAGCTGGGCGATCACCATCGAGGACAGGATCATGACCGCGCCGACGGAGAGGTCGATGCCGGCGGTCAGGATGATGAGGGTCTGCGCGATGGCCAGGGTGCCCACCACCGCTACCTGCTGCGTGATCAGGGACAGGTTCTCTACCCGCAGGAAGCGGTCATTGAGGAGACCGAAGACCACCACTGCGATCAGCAGGACAATGGCGGGGCTGAGGGCCGGGTAGCGGTGGAGAATGTTGCGGATTCTGCTGAGAGGTGTCTGGCGGTCGAGGAATTCCTCGGCCAAATCAGCATGCCCGGTGCTCGGCGGGCCGGCGGTCTGTTGCTGGGTCACTTGAATTACTCCTGAACTTCCATGTTCGGTAACTGTTGTCGTGCTGCGAGCTGCGGGGAGACGCCTTGGCACGTTCCCCCGCAAAGAGAGGGGTTACTTGCCCCAGCAGATCTGGGAAGCGGCCGTGGTGTCGATGCTATCCAGCCCGGAAACTGCCTTGTCAGTGACCAGTGCGGAGCCGGTGTTGAAGAAGTCCAGGCCCGCTGAGACCGAGGGCTTCTTGCCTGACGTGGCCAGGTCGTGGATGGCCTGGACGCCCAGCTGGGCCATCTTGACGGGGTACTGCTGGGCGGTGGCGCCGATGATTCCGGACTTGACGTTGTTCACGCCGGTGCAGCCTCCGTCGATGGAGACGACCAGCACGCCCTTTTCTTTGCCCGCAGCCTTCAGCGCCTCGTAGGCGCCCGCAGCGGCCGGTTCGTTGATGGTGTAGACGACGTTGATGTTGGGGTTCTTCGACAGCAGGGTTTCCATCGCGGTCCGGCCGCCGTCCTCGGCGCCCTGGGAGGCCTGGCTGCCGACGATCTCGTAGTCCCCGCCCTTACCGCCCGTGTACTTGCCGGTCTTGGCCTCGTCACCGTTCTTCGTCTTGTCGGCGGTGTCGATGCCCATTCCGGTCAGGAATCCCTGATCGCGGTTGTAGTCAACCGAAACGACCTTGTCGCTGAACAGATCGACCAAGGCAATAGTGGCCTTCTTGCCATCCAGCTGCGCCGCGGTCCACTGCCCGATCTGTTTGCCGGCCGCGAAGTTGTCGGTCGCGAAGGTGATGTCCACTGCGCTGGCCGGGTCCGGCGGGGTGTCTAGAGCGATCACGTACAAGCCTGCGTCGCGGGCCTTCTTGATCGCGTCGACAACGGCGGGCCCGTTCGGGGTGATGAGGATGCCCTTGTCGCCCTTGGAGATGGCATTCTCGATCGCCTGGATCTGGGTGTCTTCGTCGCCGTCGGACTTGCCGGCTGCCAGCTTCAGATCAATATTGCCCCCCTCGGCTGCTTTTTTCGCGCCGTCTTCCATTGCTACGAAGTACGGGTTGGACGTGGTCTTTACGATCAGCGATACGCCGATCTTTGCGTCAGCGGTGCCTCCGCTGGCAGACGTCCCGGTGGAACTTCCGCCACAGGCAGTAAGACTGAGCGCTCCCAAAGTCAGGACTGCTGCTGCAGACAAGAGGCGGGTGGTTGTTGAACGAGGCGCTGTGGAACTCAACATTGAATCTCCTGATGTTTGAGGCCCTCACTGGCCTCGACAACGATGTCATGTACGATGTAACCAGCATCACACTTGAGAGTCAATAGACGCAGCTTAGAAGGAGCGATTTTCTTGACAACGATGTCCGATCGTAGCCAGCCGGCCCTTTCCGCCAGTCGTCCGACGATGCGCCACGTGGCTGCCCTTGCCGGCGTCGGAATCAAGACCGTCTCCCGGGTGATCAATGACGAACCCGGCGTGTCGGAAGCCACCCGGGAAAAGGTGCTCAGCGCTTCCCGGCAACTCAACTACCAGCTGGACATGGCGGCCGGCAGCCTGCGCCGCGCGGGCAGGAGAACGCTCTCCGTCGGACTCCTGCTGCCAAGTGTCTCCAACCCCTTCAGCAGCGAGATCAACCGGGCAATTGAAGATGCGCTGGGGACCAGAGGGATAGCCGTTTTTGCCGCGAGTCTCGATGATGACCCCCGGCGGGAGCAGGCAATTGTTACAGCGTTTCTTGGCCGGCGCGTCGACGGGCTCATCCTCACACCAATCGCCCGAAGCCAGGCGTACGTAATCCCGGAGCATTCCCGTGATCTGCCCCTGGTCTTCATCGACCGTGAGCCGGTAGGAATGGAAGCAGATGCTGTCGTAACCGACAACGCCGCCGGCGCCGCCAAGGCGGCCGCACACCTGATCAGCCACGGCCACACCAGGCTCGCCTATCTGGGGGACCGCACAGACATCCAGACCGCGCGCGAACGCCGGCGGGGGTTCATGGAGGAGATCGGCCGGCACGGAATTCCCACCTCGACGGTTCCCGTCCGTGAAAACCTTCACGACGAGGAATCGGCGAGGCTGGCCACGCTGGAACTTCTCACTGCCGGGGAACCACCCACGGCGATATTCTCCAGCCAGAACCTCATCACGTTCGGCGCCATGCGTGCTCTCAGAGAACTCGGGCTAAGCAAACACGTGGCCTTGATCGGGTTCGATGACTTCACCCTTGCCGACATGATGGATCCCGGCGTGACGGTCATCGCCCAGCACCCCGAGCGAATCGGGAAGCTGGCAGCGGAACGGCTGCTGGCCAGGATTGATGGCGACCCGGAGCCTGCGCATACCTATGTTGTCCCGTCCGAGCTGATACAAAGAGGCACCGGAGAGCTACGCCCTCCGGCCTGACGCCGGGGAACTTTCCGAACAGCCGCCAAACACCCTGACCTGAAAGGGATCATGATGACCAAAACCCTGTACGCCGAGTTCACCGTCAAACCGGGCAGCGAAGCCCGTGTCGCGGAAATGATGCTCGAATTGACCCGGCACGTCCGTCAAGAAGAGGGCAACCAGCTCTTCCTTCCTTATACGCGGGAAGAAAATCCCCGGGAGTACTTTGTCTTCGAGGTCTACCGTGACGAAGCCGCATTCCAGGAACACATCCGCGCCGACTACGGCGCCAGATTCAATGAGGAACTGGCCCGCCACATCGAAGGCGATGGCTCGGAGCTAACCTGGCTCCTACCGGTGGAATAGCCGGCGGCCACGACCCCCGGCACCCTTCCATATGACGGCGTCCGGGTCCCCTGAAGGGAGTGGATGGACCCCACGTACCGAAAAGCACCCTTCCAATCCGTCCGTTGGAGGGGAATGCCGGATGCCCCGCCTATGCGTAACCCTGCCTAAGTAGAGGGACTGCGCTCTCATACATAGGCCGGTCAGAATCGTTGACTTGTCTGCTGTACATAACTTACTGTCCATCGCACTGACAACGTTGTCTATCGCAGGCACGCGCAACGAAGGGCGAAACAAGCAGATGATAAGAACGACCACCCGCAGGACGCATGCCGTTTCTGCACTAAAACTCGCAGGACTGACGCTGGTCGCGGCCATGGCGGGTTCCCTCTCGGCGTCGGCCGCGACAGGGCTCGGTGATGAACCCTACCGCCCGGCCATTCACTACACGCCCGCAAAAAACTGGATGAACGACCCGAACGGCCTTGTTTTTTACAAGGGTGTCTATCACATGTACTACCAGCACAATCCCTCCGGTAACACCTGGGGGAACATGTCCTGGGGCCACGCCACGTCCACGGACCTTGTCCACTGGAAGGAGCAACCCCTGGCCATCTCGGCCGATGCTCAGCAGGATATCTTCTCTGGCAGCGTCGTTGTGGACAAGGACAATACGTCCGGCTTCGGCACAAAAAAGAACCCCCCGATGATCGCTGTCTTCACCAGCGCCTACAAGGACGCCTCCCCGAACCACGGTCTCCAGGCTCAGTCTCTGGCCTACAGCCTCGATGACGGCCAGACCTGGACCAAATACTCCGGCAATCCGGTGCTGAACCGGAACTCCGCCAATTTTCGGGACCCGAAGGTCTTCTGGTACGACAAGCCAGGGGGCGGCGGCTACTGGGTAATGACGGCGGTCGAAGCCCAGGACCACAAGGTCGTACTATACAAATCCGCCAACCTTAAGGACTGGACGGCCCTGAGCGAATTCGGGCCCGCCAACGCCACCGGCGGCCAATGGGAATGCCCCGACATGTTCCCCCTGGCCGTGGACGGCGACAAGAACAACATCAAGTGGGTCATGGTCGTCAACGTCAACCCCGGCGGCGTGGCTGGCGGCTCCGCCGGCCAGTACTTCGTGGGCAACTTCGACGGCACCACCTTCACCTCCGAGACGACCAAACCCGTGGATACCCTTCCTCCCGGCAAGGTTCTGGCCGGATTCAACGACGGAAGCTACAACGGCTGGACCGTGAACAACGAGCCGGGCAACTGGAAGAACGGGCCCTTCGGTAATGCCCCCGCCTCCGGTGCAATTGCCGGCCAGAGCCCGGTGTCCGGCTTCGGCGCCCCAGGCCTCATCAATTCATTCAATGACGGTGACTGGCCGCTTGGGTCCATGCAGTCACCAACCTTTACGGTGTCCGACGATTATTTGAACTTCCTCGTGGGTGGCGGCAAGCACCCTCGAGTCTCCGACAAGCTGGACAACACACCACCCGAGGGGGAGCTTAAATTCAACGGCTTCGAGGTTCCCGCAGGTACCACACTGGCCGACTCAGGCTGGACCGGAACCGGCGATCTGACACCCAACTTCCAGCCCGCTAGTAGTGGCGGGGACTTTTTCATCGGGACCAAGCGGATCAACACTTTCGAGACGGGAACCACACCCGGCGATGACCGGCAGGGCACCCTGACATCACCGGAATTCCCCCTCACCAAGAATTTCATGAGCATGCTTGTCGGCGGCGGCAACCGCTCTGCGGACTCTGGACAGATCCTGGCTGTCCAGTTGCTCATCAACGGAAAGGTGGTCCGTTCCCTGGCAGGAGATAATTCCGGAGTCATGAACTGGAAGGGCTGGGACGTCTCAGAATTCGCGGGACAGAATGCACAATTGCGGGTCGTTGACCAAGCTACCGGCGGGTGGGGACACCTGACCCTTGACCATGTCATGCTCACCGACACCGCCGCTGTTCCCAGGTCCGATGAAGAGACCGTGAACCTGGTTGTCAACGGAAAGGTGGTCCGCACGGCCACAGGCAACGACAGTGAATCGCTGGACTGGGCATCCTGGAATGTTAAGGAATTCGTTGGCCAACAGGCGCAGATCAAAGTCGTCGACAACAACCGATTCGGCTGGGGGCATATCCTCGCTGACGAATTCATGGCGAGTTCCACAGCAGCGACAAGCCGCCTGCAGTCCTACGACTGGCTGGACTACGGTCGGGACCTCTACGCCAGCGTGTCTTTCGGCAACATGCCCGATAACAAGCGGGTCATGCTGGGCTGGATGAACAACTGGGACTATGCGAACGACATCCCCACCAGCCCGTGGCGCAGCGCCATGGCACTTCCTCGCGAGGTCACCCTGACGCAGACCCCCGACGGCCCCCGGCTGAGCCAAAGCGCTGTGAAGCAAGTCGACAAACTCGACGGAAAAGTCTCCTACAAGGACAACAAGGGCGGCCCGATTTCCGCAGGGGCCCACCAGTTGCCGGCTGCGGCCTCGGGACAGGTCCAGCAGGTGGACATTACTTTCGCCCCCACTACGGCGAAAAAATCCGGCATCACCGTTCTGGGCGACGGAAACTCCTCAACAGTCATCGGTTACGACGCCACGACCGGAAAAATGTTCGTCGACCGTACGAAATCCGGCAACACGGTATTCCACCCGGCATTCGCCTCCGTTGAGAACGCTTCCATTGTCCTGGACAAGAACGGCAACATCACCATGCGGATCTATCTCGACCACTCATCCGTAGAGGTATTCGCTCAGAACGGTCTGCGGACCATCACTGACCAGGTATTCCCCAACGCCGGAGCCGACAAGATGGCCCTCTTCGCAGAAGGCGGGACCGCCCAGCTCAAATCACTCACCGTAACACCCTTGGACAGGGCCATGTTCCTCCCAGAAAAGAAGTAACTCAACGTCTGGTTTGTTCCCTAAGAGTTGCGGCTGAAGGGACTGAGCCCGGTACCGTACCGGGTTCAGTCCCTTCAGCCTTTCTTGGGTTCTTGCGGTGATTGCAACACTTAGCGGATGGGTGTTGCCATGGCGAGGTATTCGATTTACGTAAGACCGGATCTTCTGCAGCTGTTTTGGGCCGGGATGCAGGCCGGTGATTCCATCACTGAGGCTGTTGTGCCGATCAATACGGGCAGGCGGACTGGGCGACGGGTCCTGGCCGAGGCCGGGGGTGTCAGGCCACGCCGGGGCCGGGATTTGAAGGGCAGGTGCCTGACCTTCGCCCAGCGTGAAGTGATCGCGGTGCTGCGCGCCCAGGGACACTCGCTGCGCTGGATCGGGGCCGTGGCCGGCAGATCTGCCTCGACTGTGTCTAGGGAGCTTCGGCGCAATTCGGTGGCCGGGTTGCCTTACCGGGCGACGTCGGCTCACGCTCTGGCGTATGAGCGGGCTTCGCGGCCGAAACCGGCGAAACTGCACACGAACACGGTGTTGCGTGCGAAGGTGGAGGAGGACCTGAAAAAGAAGTACTCGCCGGAGCAGATCGCAGGACGCCTGCGGGTTGAGTTTCCCGATGAGCCGGAGATGCGGCTGTCACCTGAGACCATCTACCAGTCCCTCTACGTTAAGTCCCGCGGAGCACTCAACCGTGATCTGGCCGCGTGTTTACGCACCGGACGTGCACTCAGGCAGCCCTGCAGGAAGGCCGGCCAGCGGAAGAACCTGATCACGGGGATGATCAATATCTCCGAGCGTCCCGCGGAGGTTCAGGACCGTGCGGTGCCAGGGCATTGGGAGGGCGACGCTCGCCACGGACTGGTCCGCCAGCTACGACTTCGACATTTCCTGGGTTCTGGAACCGGTCGCTCCCGCCTATGTCCCGAAGGTCACGCCGGATCGATCGCCACTTTTCTCGAACCGGGCGCGGACGCGGTCAGGGCACTCCTGCAGCAGTGCCGGCACGAATGCATCATCACCTATGACCCCAACATCAGGCCTGCCCTGCTCCGCAGCCATGCCGAGGCAAAGTCCATCTTCGAGGACCTGGTTCAGCTGACCGACGTCGTCAAACTCAGCGATGAGGACGCCCAATGGCTCTACCCCCGGAAGGACTTGGCTGACACCGCCGCGCATATCCTGGGGTTGGGTGCGGGGCTGGCGGCCATTACCAAAGGCTCACGGGGTTCACTGCTCGCCACCGCTGCAACGCAGCTGTTCATCCCTTCAATAGAATCCGGGGTCGCTGACACGATCGGCGCCGGCGACTCGTATATGTCAGCCCTCATCTTGGGACTCCTCACCCGCGGGACCGATGGCCTCGCGCCCGCTGTCCTGGAACAGCGGGTACGCACAGCACCATGGCCGCCGCCATCACCGTGCGGCGCCCGGGCGCAAATCCACCGACCCTACAGGAACTCCGGACCCATCTGCAGCCAGCATCCTAATACGGGTCCCAAGACCATCCTTCCGACAAGTCAAAATCCACCTGCACTGCTTCCGCGCCGGCAGCCGCCGGCAGCATCTGTCTCCGAAACGCATTACGAGAATGGAATACCGCAAACCTGGTTCCTCCGGCATGCACATCAGCTAACTGGCCTATGGGAACTCGGTCACCCACGGCGGAGTCCTTCAGAACTCGTCCGTGAGATGAAATACGGGCGCTTAGCCCGTCGGCGCCGTTGACCAGCCGCCGTTAACGGGCCACGGACGGCTCCATCACTCGGCTGCGATGGAACCATCCGTGGCGGGACGTTGGCTGCTCGGACATTCAAGCGATGTCGGAGTGCACGTCCCACCGTCAGGCTAAATCCGGGCCGGGCACTTCGCAATGCGCTGGCGTGATTTAACCTTGGGAAAACCTTGGGTCGCGTGCGGACCCGCCCTCCTGGCGTGTCCACCCCGGGGTGGAGGCACCCGGCGCTTCCTGCATGGCACGATTCTTCCCATGTCTTACACAACCATTGACCGTGTGGCGACCGTCACCGAACACCGGGAACTGGCGGGCCACGTCGGCTGGGAGGACTCCTTCCGCTGGGAGGCCATGCCCGGTTCGCTGGCGGGATCCTGCTGCGGCACGGTGGTCCTGGACGAGGGCGGAAACATCGTGGCCATGGGACGCGCCGTCGGGGACGGGGCCTTTTTCTTCTATGTCCAGGACGTCGCCGTGCACCCGCAGCATCGTCGGCGGGGCCTGGGCACGACCATCATGCAGCGGCTCCGTGCCCAAGTGACGGCGCTGGCCGGGGGAACAGCCTTCCTCGGGCTCTTCTCCACCCCTGAGGCGGAACAGTTGTATTTGGGCACGGGTTTCGCCGTTCAGCCGGGCCTGACCGGAATGTGGCGGCTCGTGGGTGGGGAATGAGGCTGCGCGGTGGTGGAGAATGCGTTCATGACCAATGACGCTCCCCGCCCGGTCTACTTCCTCTCGGACAGTACGGGCATCACGGCAGAAACGCTCGGCAACACCTTGCTGACGCAGTTCCCCGAGAACAATTTTGACCGCATCACAATCCCCTTCATCACCACAGCCGAACAGGCGCGCTCCGTCGTCAAGATCATCGACGGCCTCGCCGCCACCGGCCTCCAGCCGATCGTCTTTTCCACTGCGGTCAGCACCGACATCCGGCAGACCCTGGCGACGTGCAAGGGCATCATCGTGGACCTCATCGGGACCCATGTCGGACAGCTGGAGCACGCCCTCGGCACGCCGGCCAGCGGCGAACCCGGACGGGCGCACGGCCTTGGGAACGCGGCGCGCTATCAGTCCCGGATGGCCGCCGTCGAATATGCCATGGAGCACGACGACGGCCAGAGCCTGCGTGCGCTCGAAAAGGCGCAGGTCATCCTGGTGGCGCCGTCCCGCTGCGGCAAAACACCCACCACGATGTACCTGGCGCTGCAGCACGGGATCTTCGCCGCCAACTTCCCTCTGGTGGACGAGGACTTTGAAAAGGAGGGGCTCCCCAAGCCACTGAGGCCCTTCGTTTCGAAGTGTTTCGGCCTCTCCTCCAACCCCCTGCGGCTCAGCCAGATCCGCACCGAACGGCGCCGGGGCTCACCGTATGCCTCGCTGCGGCAGTGCGGCTTCGAGCTGCGCAGCGCCGAGCGTTTGTACGTCTCACATGGGATTCCGTACCTGAATTCAGCCAGCGTCTCCGTGGAGGAGATGGCGGCGACAATCCTGCAACGGATGAACCTCAAGCATTAGGGAAAATTTTCACAAACCCCGTGTGGCGCACGTCATGTGGAAACAGCGCTAAAGACCTGTCACTGTGGACAGGACTTGCGCCCATCAACCGGCAATCGCCGCGAGCGGGGCGGCGCCCCTGCATGCCACCCTCTGCAAAGGAGCAGTAACTATGACGACAGATATCCTGTGGTTCTCAGAACTCGGACTCAAGGACCTGGATCGGGTCGGCGGCAAGAACGCCTCCCTCGGGGAGATGGTGCAGAACCTGACCTCTGCCGGCGTCCAGGTGCCCGACGGTTTCGCCACGACGGCGGACGCGTACCGCCGCTTCCTGGCCGATTCGGGCCTGGACCAGAAGATCGCCGACCGGCTGATCGGCCTGGACACCGACGACGTGACGGCGCTGGCCTCCGCCGGCCAGGAGATCCGGTCCCTGATGCGCGAGACGCCCTTCCTGCCGGACTTCGAGGCGCAGATCCGCGACTCCTACCAGCAGCTGGTCGAGAAGCACGGGAGCTCCGAGGACCTGTCCTGGGCCGTCCGTTCCAGCGCGACGGCGGAAGACCTCCCGGATGCCTCCTTCGCCGGGCAGCAGGAGACCTTCCTGAACGTCCGCGGCATCGAGAACATCCTGCACGCCATCAAGGATGTCTTCGCGTCCCTCTACAACGACCGTGCCATCGCCTACCGCGTGCACCACAAATTCGAGCACGCCGAGGTGGCACTCTCGGCGGGAATCCAGCGCATGGTGCGCTCCGACGTCGGGGCCTCCGGCGTCATGTTCACCATGGACACCGAATCGGGATTCAATGACGCCGTCTTCGTCACCTCCTCCTACGGCCTCGGCGAGGCCGTCGTCCAGGGCGCCGTCAACCCGGACGAGTTCTACGTCTACAAGCCCGCACTGCAGGCCGGCCGTCCCGCCATCCTCAAGCGCGGACTCGGGGAGAAGGCCCTCCAGATGACGTACACCACCAGCCGCGAAATCGGCCGCACCATCGACTTTGTCCCGGTTGAGGCGTCGCTGCGGAACCGCTTCAGCCTCACGGACGACGACGTCGAGCAGCTCGCCCGCCACGCCGTCGCCATCGAGAACCACTACGGGCGCCCCATGGACATCGAATGGGGCAAGGACGGGATCGACGGCGGCCTGTACATCCTGCAGGCGCGCCCGGAGACCGTGCAGTCGCGCCGGGCAACCGGCAGCCTCAGCCGTTTCCGCCTCAACGGGACCGGCCGGGTGCTGGCCGAAGGCCGCGCCATCGGCCAGCGCATCGGGGCCGGCAGCGTCCGCATCCTCACCTCCATCGACCAGATGGCCGCGTTCCAGACCGGCGATGTCCTCGTCGCCGACATGACCGACCCGGACTGGGAACCGATCATGAAGCGCGCCTCCGCCATCGTGACCAACCGCGGCGGACGCACCTGCCACGCGGCCATCATCGCGCGGGAACTGGGGATTCCCGCCGTCGTCGGAACCGGGGACGCCACGGACTCCCTGTCCGACGGAATCGACGTCACCGTCTCCTGCGCCGATGGCGAGACGGGCGTCATTTACGAAGGACTTCTCGACTTCAACGTCGAGGAAACCGAGATTACCCAGTTGCCCGAGGCTCCGGTCAAGGTCATGATGAATGTCGGCACCCCGGAACAGGCGTTCACCTTCGCCCAGCTGCCGAACCACGGCGTGGGCCTGGCGCGGCTGGAGTTCATCATCAACCGCCAGATCGGCATCCACCCCAAGGCCCTGCTGAACCTGGACGAGCAGCCGGCCGACGTGGCCGCGGAAATCCGGGAACGGATCGCCGCGTACGACGGCCCGCGCGACTACTACATCAAACGCCTCGCCGAAGGGGTTGCCACCATCGCCGCGGCTTTCGCACCCGAGCCGGTGATTGTGCGCATGTCCGACTTCAAGTCCAACGAATACGCCAACCTCCTTGGCGGGTCCGCCTACGAGCCGCACGAAGAGAACCCCATGATCGGGTTCCGCGGCGCCTCACGCTACCTGGAACCCTCGTTCCGGGACTGCTTCGACCTCGAGTGCGAGGCGATGTCGTTCGTCCGCAATGAGATGGGCCTGACCAACGTCAAGCTGATGATCCCCTTCGTGCGCACCGTCGACGAAGGCCGCGGGGTCATCGACCTGCTCGCGGAGAACGGACTGCGCCGCGGCGAAAACGGGCTGGAAGTCATCATGATGTGTGAAATCCCGTCAAACGCGCTCCTCGCTGACGAGTTCCTGGACCACTTCGACGGCTTCTCCATCGGCTCCAACGACATGACCCAGCTGACCCTGGGCCTGGACCGGGATTCCGCCATCGTCGCCGGCAGCTTTGACGAGCGCGACCCGGCCGTCAAGAAACTCCTGAGCATGGCCATCAAGGCCTGCAAGGAGCGCGGCAAGTACGTGGGGATCTGCGGCCAGGGGCCGAGCGACCACGCCGACTTCGCCGAGTGGCTGGTCAGCGAAGGCATCGATTCCGTCTCGCTGAACCCGGACACGGTGGTGGACACGTGGCTCCGCCTGGCGGGCGCCGCCCAGGCAGCCGAGGCACTGGCCGCCGATTAAGAACGAGCCGATGACGTCGCGGGGCATGCTTCATGCCTGTCCCGCCACGGACGACTACACCCCGGTCTTCGGACCGGGGTGTTTTCTTGTCAGCCCTGGCCCGGGGCCCGGTATCCCAGGGCGGCGCTGGCTGTTTTGCCCGCTGCAGCGACCATCGGACCGAGCCTCGGGACGTCGTCGCTGCTGACCCGCTGGGTCGGAAAGCCCAGGCCCAGGACCGCGGCGAGCTGGCCGTCATACCTGAACACGGGGGCGCTGATTGACCCGACGTCGCTGTTGCGTTCACCGAAGGCGGCAAAAAACCCCTGCGTGCGGGCCAGCTCGGCCTGCTCGTCCAGCTGCGTCCAGCTGACCGGGGTCGACGGCGTAAACGGGCTGAGCTCCGTCCCGAGCAGGGCCTCCCGGGCGCCGGGATCGAAGGCGAGGAAGATCTTCCCCGGTGCGCCGGCGTGTATCGGCATGACCTGACCGACAAGGAAGGGGCGCATGACGACGTGGAGGGTCTCCGCCACGGCCACCACCGTACGGTACGCGCCGTCGCGCATGTACAGGCAGGCTGATTCCCCGGTCGCGTCCCGGAGCTCCTGAAGGACCGGCCGCACCAGCCGCACCACATCCAGGCCCAGTGTGCCGGGGGCGGCCCATTGGACCATCCGCAACCCGATCCTGTAGCGGTCCCCGTCACGGTCCAGGAACCCTTCGCGGACCATGTTCTGAACCAGCCGCTGGCACGTGCTGGCGGGCAATCCGGTGGTGCGGGCGATCTGCTGAAGCGTCGGCTCAGGAGACTCGATGGAGAAGCAGTTGAGAATTTCGCTGACCTTGCGCAGCACAAGGATCGGAGTTGTCCCGGCGCCCTGTTCTTTCGCCACCGTTTCGTTCGCCACTGTTTCTTTCGCCACCGGGCTGCCGCCTGCCACCTGCCACCGACTTTCTTCTCGAGTGTTCATCCTAGCCAGCCGTCCCTCCTCCGGGGCCATGACCGTTGACACATTCAGGATAAACCCGCAGGATGGGTTGGGAAACCACAATGTGGGTTTAGTTCATGCCAGTCACAGGCAGACGGATGAAGATCCGGATAAGGATATGGAAGCGGCAATGACAGCACCTGAAGCACAAGGCGCCCACCAGGCGTCCGGAAACGGTGAGGGCAGCTCAAGGATCGGCCTGATCGTTCCCAGCTCCAACACGACCATGGAGACCGAACTCCCGGAGATGTTCCGCCGGCAATCCAACGCCACCGGGCACTCCTACACGTTCCACTCCGCCAGGGCGGCCCTGAAGAGCGTGACACCTGAAGAACTGGCGGCCATGGTCGCCAAGGCCGGGGAATGCGCAACGGCCGTGTCCGACGCCGACGTCGACGTCATTGCCTACGCGTGCCTGGTGGCCGTGATGGCCCAGGGGCCCGGAGCCCATGAGGGCTCCGAGGAGGTCATCGCCGCGGCAGCCGCCGGGAACGGGCATCCCGCTCCCGTCACCAGCAGCGCCGGGGCGCTGGTCCGGACCCTGCAGGCAATGGGCGCACGCAAGGTTGCCATGGTCACCCCGTACCTGCCCGAGCTGACCAAAATGGTCGCCGACTACATCGAGGGCGCGGGGATCGAAGTGCAGGACGTGATCGGCCTTGAGGTGGCGGACAACCTGGCGGTCGGCCGCCTGGACGCGGCCCAGCTGCCCTCCATAGCCGCACGCCTGAACCACACGGGCATTGACGCCCTGGTGCTTTCCGCCTGCGTCCAGATGCCTTCCCTGGCAGCAGTCCAGGAAGTGGAGGATGCGCTCGGGATCCCCGTCGTCACGGCGGCCACGGCCACAACCTACGAAATCCTCCGGGCACTCGGCCACGAGCCGGCCATTCACGGCGCCGGACGGCTGCTTTCGGGCCTCATGGCGCCCGTCGCCGCAGCCTAGTCGCCAGTAAACAAATCCAACGTGGGCAGCACGCCCACACGCGTCAGAACAATGGAGTGATGATGACAGTTCAGGAAGTGACCCGTGCGCAGGCCGTACGGCGTGCCACGATCGCAAGCGTAGTCGGGACCACGATCGAGTGGTACGACTTTTTCCTCTACGGCACGGCGGCGGCGCTGGTGTTCCCGCAGCTGTTCTTTCCCGGCCAGAACGCCTTCGCCGGCGTCCTGGCGGCGTTCGCCACCCAGTTCGTCGGCTTCGTAGCCCGCCCTGTGGGCGCGGCCATCTTCGGGCATTTCGGTGACCGCATCGGCCGCAAGACAACGCTCATGGCCACGCTGTTCCTGATGGCTTTCGGCACCGTGCTCATCGGCCTGCTGCCGACCTACCAGAGCATCGGCATCGCTGCGCCGATCATTCTCGTGCTGCTGCGCATCATCCAGGGGATCGGCGTCGGCGGTGAGTGGGGCGGCTCGGTCCTGCTGAGCATGGAGTGGGGCCACGAAAAGCGCCGCGGCCTCTCCGCCAGCTGGCCGCAGATGGGCGTGCCTATCGGGCTCGTCCTCTCCACCGGCGTCGTCCGCATCACGTCCGGAATCACGGGTACGGAGGGCTTCGCCGCCTATGGCTGGAGGATTCCGTTCATCCTCAGCATCCTGCTGATCGGCGTTGGCCTCTTCGTCCGGATGCGCGTCGTCGAAAGCCCGGAGTTCGAGGCTGTCCGCAAGGCCAACAAGGTGGTCAAGAACCCCCTGATCGAGGTCTTCAAGCGCCAGCCCAAGCAGGTCCTGCTGACAGCACTGGTCCGCACCTCGGAGCAGGCGCCGTTCTACCTCTTCATCACCTTCGTGCTCACGTATGCAGTCAAACAGCTCAAGCTCAACAGCAACTCGATCCTGGACGACACCCTCATTGCCGCCGCGCTGGGCCTGATCAGCATTCCGGTCTTCGGCCGGCTTTCGGACAGGTTCGGCCGGCGCCGCGTCTACGGGATCGGCATTGTCCTGACCGCCGTCTTCGCCTTCCCCTACTTCGGCCTGCTCAACACCGGCAATGCGCTGCTGGTGGGGCTGGCTATCATCCTCAGCCTGCTGCTCCACGACGTGCAGTACGGGCCGCAGGCGGCCCTGATTGCTGAAAGTTTCGACGCCGATATCCGCTACACCGGGGCCGGCATGGGCTACCAGCTCGCAAGCGTCGTCGCCGGCGGACCCGCCCCGCTCATCGCGGCCGCCCTGCTGCAGGCCACCGGCGACTCCACGGCCATCTCCATTTACATCATCATCTGCTGCGCCATCAGCATGCTCGCGTTGATCCTGCTGCCGAAACTCTCCAAGTCACTCGCTGCCCCGGCACCGGCACGTGTGGAGGGCCTGGTATGAGCGTCCACAGCACCGGCGTGAACGGCACAGACGTGATCAATGACGCTGCCCCGGGCTGGAGCGCACGCGGACGCGACAGGCCCGCCGCGCGGGCAGCCGGACTGCCCACGGCAACCGATCCGGGCACCGCCCTGGGCGATCTGGTGGTACTGGACCTCACCCGTATCCTCTCGGGCCCCTTTGCTACCATGACCCTTGCCGATCTCGGTGCCGACGTCATCAAGATTGAACAGCCCGGGACCGGCGACGACACCCGGCAGTGGGGGCCGCCGTTCCAAGGCGACGAGGCGGCATATTTCCTTTCGGTCAACCGGAACAAGCGCAGCCTCGCAGTCGATCTCAAATCGCCGGAGGGCCTGCAGATCGTCCAGGAGCTTGCGCGCCGGGCTGACGTCGTGGTCGAGAACTTCAGGCCCGGAACAGCCGCCCGCCTGGGACTGGGCTATGAAGAACTGTCCCGCGAGAACCCCGGGCTCGTGTACGCCTCCATCAGCGGATACGGGCAGACCGGCCCCGAAGCCGACCGGGCCGGGTACGACGCCATCGCCCAGGCACGCAGCGGCATCATGAGCGTCACCGGCGAGACTGACGGCCCCCCGGTCAGGGTGGGCGTCAGCAGCGCCGATCTGGTGGCCGGCATGTGGGCCACCATCGGCATCCTCGCAGCCCTTCACGAGAAACAGCGGACCGGGACGGGCCAGTGGGTGGACATCAGCCTGCTGGACGGCTCCGTTTCCTGGCTGACCTACGTTTCGAGCGGGTATTTTGCCAGCGGGGAAATCCCCAAGCGCTACGGATCGGCCCACCCGACCATCGCCCCCTATCAGGCCTTCCCCACCGCGGACGGGTTCGTCATGGTCGCCGTCGGAAACGACAGCCTCTGGCGGAAGTACGCCGCCGCCGTCGGCCGCGGCGATCTGGCCGCGGACGACCGCTTTGCCACGAACCCGTCGCGGGTCGCCCAGCGGGAGACGCTGATTCCGCTGCTCGAAGACGTCATGCGGGGACGGACCACCGCTGAATGGGTGGCCGTCCTGGATGCGGCGGGAGTACCGGTAGGACCGATCCAGACCGTGGACGAGGCCTTGCGGGATCCGCAGGTCCTTGCCCGGGACATGGTGTCCGAGCTCGTGCACCCGACTGCAGGGCCCATGAAAGTGGTGGGCTGCCCCGTCCGGCTGACAAGGACGCCACCGTCTGTCCGCACGGCCCCGCCGACGCTGGGCCAGGACACGGACGACGTTCTCGCGGGGCTGGGCTTCAACCCGGACCGGATCCGATCGCTGCATACGAGCGGGGCAGTCCAGTGACGGCCGCCGCGGAGCAAAGACTTGACCTTCCGCCCGCTGCCGCAGCCGGCCGTGTCGCCGTCCTGGAGGTGGGAACCGGTGAACGGTTCAATGCACTCAGCTCCCCCCAGTGGCGTGCGCTTGAAGTGTCGGCGCGCAACCTGGCAGCCGATCCCTCAGTCCGGGCGGTCGTCATACGCGGCGCCGGCGGAACCTTCTGCTCGGGCTCGGACCTGAGGGAGTGGCAGGACGCCACCGGAGCCGACGTTTCCGACGCCTTTTCCGCCATCGAGGGGGCGCTGCAGGCCATCGAATCCATCCCCGTTCCCACGGTGGCGATGGTGCAAGGCGTCGCCACGGGGGCCGGCTGCCAGCTGGCGCTGGCCTGCGACCTCCAGGTCCTCGAAGCACCCGCGCAGATCGGCATGCCGATCGCACGGCTGGGCATGCTCATTCCACCGACCTTCGCCAACCGGATGTCCTTGCGGATCGGTCCGTCCCGGACCAAGGATCTCCTCTTCGGCGGCAGGCTGCTGACCGCCATGGAGGCCCTGACGATCGGCCTGGTGAGCACGGTCGTGCCCGCCGGCGGCGCCCCCGAGGAGGTGGCCCGGCTGACCGGGCGGTGGAGTGCGATGTCGCAGGCGTCCCTGCGGGCGTCCAAGGCCGCCGTGAATGACGGACTTGCCCCGCTGGAGAGCCCGGCCCGCGCCCTGCCGCAGGGCCCGGCGTCGGACGGCGAGGAATTCTTCCTTCGGGTCAACCGCTTCCTGCGCCGCAAACGCGCCTAGGGTCCGCACCAGGGCCTGTTGACCGCGGGCCCGCGGCTGAGTACGGTCGTGCGCATCTACCGGGCTCGCGACGTCACCAACAGGAGGCTCCGATGGGCAGCGCAGACTACGAATTCACGACCGTGTGGCGGGTAGCGGGGTCCCCGGAGGAAGCTGCGGCCATACTCGGTGACGTCACCACGCTGCCCCGCTGGTGGCCGTCCGTCTACCTCAGCGTCGAACCGGTCACCGGCGCACCGGAGAGTGGACGGGCCGGGCTCCCCCGGCCCGTCCGGGTCCATGCGAAGGGCTGGCTTCCTTATACGCTGCGCTGGACCCTCACGGTCACCGAGCCCGTGACGAGCCGCGGCTTCGCGCTGACGGCGGACGGGGACCTCATCGGAACGGGCCGCTGGGCTTTCGAGCAGGACGGCCCGGAAACCGTCATCACCTATGACTGGCGGGTCACGGCCGCAAAGCCGCTGCTGCGGCGGCTTGGCTGGATACTGAAACCAGCGTTCGCAGCCAACCACCGGTGGGCCATGGCCCGTGGCCAGGAGAGCCTCGCCCTGGAGCTGCGCCGCCGCCGGGCACTCTGACCGCACTCTGGCATCCGGGCCGACGGGCGCCACCCCGCCTGGCGGCTGGACGCCTGCACAACAAGGCCCCTGCGACTCAGCCGTTTGGCCATTGAATCCGGCAACCTCCCCGCGGTTAGCTAAGTCACATCAACATTCCCCCGTGACCCCAGGAATCATCGTGACTTTGCAATACATCCGGGCCGCCAGCGGCCCCGCCCGCTGGGACGACGTCGACGCTCCGGCAGCCCTGGCACAAACGGCCAGCGCATCACAGGGCACCCTCGCCGGGATGGACGCGTGGCCGGCCGCCAACGGATCCTGCCCGGACGACTGCCATTACTGTTCGGGACCCGAAACGGACTAGGAGGAGGACCTCCCCGGATTCCCGATAGAATCTGGGGAACGCCGGCCGCTAGTCACCAGGGAGGACTTCGTGCGCAAACACTCCGCCCGGACGCCTTTCCATTGCCTCCGTGCGGCCATGATCGCCACGGCCATGGTGACGCTTGCCGCCTGCGCCCACGTCCTGGCCGGCGGCCAGCTTCCGGCGGCCGGGATCCTGTTTGCCGTCGTCGCACTGGCCGGGCTCGCCAGCACCGCGGCCACCCGCCTCAAGCTTGGCTTCCCGGCGGTGGGGGCCCTTCTGGGCGCTGGCCACCCTCGCCTGCGCGCTGCTGCTGGCCCGGGGCGAGGACGCCTTGTGGGCCCTCGCCGCCTGGCTCCGTCCGCTGATCCAGCTCCCTACCCCGGTGCGGCCCGAGGCGGGCGCGGTTCCGGCGGCCGCCGGCTGGCCGGAGGCCGCTGCCCCGCTGCCCTGGCGGAACGAGCGGCCGGACTGCCGCCGCGGCCCGCCCGCCTCCGTCGCCCTTCCCTGACATCCCCCGGCTGCGGCCGCTCTGCCTGACCATCGCAGGCTATTCCGCCGCGCCGTCCCGCTTCTGCGCCCCAGCCTGCAGTGCTGCGCGCACGCCTGAAAGGCAACCCCTCTTGAAACGATCACCGAACATGCCTGCGCTCCGGCGGCCCCTTCCGGCGACGGCCGCAGCCCTGGGTACGGCGGCCCTGATGCTCGCCGGTACATCCGCCGCTTCCGCGCACGTCGAAGCCACTCCCGACTCGACCGCCGCCAATTCCTATGCCCTGCTCACCTTCGCGATCCCGCATGGCTGCGACACCTCCGGAACCACCAGGATGAGCATCACGCTGCCCGTCGAACTCAACGATGCGCAGCCCACGGTCAACCCGAACTGGACCGCCCAGAAGGTCGTGGAGCAACTTCCCGAACCGAAGAAGATGGCCGATGGCACGTCCGTCACCAAACGGACCAGCCAGATCATCTACACGGCCAAGGCACCGCTGGACCCGGAGCTCCGCGACACCCTGGTGCTCTCGGTGAAACTGCCGGACGCTGCGGGGAAGACCCTCTACTTCCCCACGCTGCAGAACTGCCAGCAGGGGCAGACCGACTGGTCCCAGGTCCCGCAGCCCGGCCAGGACGAGGAAGCCCTCAAGGCGCCGGCACCGTCCGTGACGATCACCCCGGCGGCCGCCGACGGGCACAGCGCCCACGCGGCCGGCTCCGCGGCAGCCCCGGACACGGCAGTCCCAACCGCGGCGGTGACCGACGACGGCGCCGGTGCCCGGAGCTGGGCCGGACTGGCTGCCGGCCTTGGCGGTCTGCTGCTCGGCGGGCTGGCGTTGGTCCGCAGCCGCACGAAAAGGGGACTCGGCGCGGCCGGTTCGGCACCCGATTCGGGACGCAAGGAGTAGCTGACCTCGGTTGATGCCCGGAAATTACAATCCGGGCATCAATCAGGCTCCGCCGACGTGGCGTCGTTGACTAAGGCAACTCCGGCCACGAAAGTTGAGCCATGAGGTCTCAGCGAATGAAAAACGGACTGCTTGTCACGACGGCGGCTGCCGCAGCAGCGCTCCTGCTCAGCGGCTGCGGGGCCAGCCAGCCGCAGGGCCAGGCATCCAACTCCCCGGCGTCGTCCGCGGCGAGCACCCCGAGCCAGTCCGACGCTTCGGGCGCGGCCCAAGGCCCGAGTGCGACTGCTTCCACCACCCAGGCTGCGCAGCCGTCCACGCAGGCGGGACCGGCCCTGTGCAAGGCAGCAACCCTGGCTGCCAGCACGGACTCCACCGGTGGCGGCGCGGCCGGCAGCGTCTACATGAAGTTGATCCTGACGAACACGGGCACCGAGCCGTGCTTGTTGAAGGGCTTCGCGGGCGTCTCCCTGGCAGCCGACGCTAACGGCGAGCCGATCGGCGCCGCCGCCACGCGTGACGAATCCACCCCGGTCGCGGACGTGCTGCTCGCGCCGGGGCTGGCCGGATCTGCGGTGCTCCGCTACACGCAGGCCCGCAACTACCCGGACTGCACGGTTGTGTCCGCTGCCGGCTACCGGATCTATCCTCCGGAAGACACCGCATCGCTGTTCCTCGCCCAGCCCACTGACGCCTGCAGCAATGCGGGGATCAACCTGCTGACCATCGGGGCCTTCCAGGCCAAGTAGCCTGTGCCGGGCACGCCGGGACGGCACCGCGCTGGAGTCCGCTGCGCGGAACCGGCTCGGATACCGCGCACTGATTCCGGCGCCAGCACCGGCGCCAAATAGTGTCGGTGCGGTAAGGCATGATGGAGGAATGAAGGGGCAGGAGCTCGCCGGCGGCACACTTGCGGCCGACGCCATGGACCGGTTCAGCCGGCCGACCCGGGACTGGTTCCTGGGTGCCTTCTCCGCGCCCACCCCGGCCCAGAACGGCGCCTGGCACGCCATCTCCTCCGGTTCCCACGCCCTGGTGGTCGCCCCCACCGGCTCCGGCAAGACGCTCGCGGCGTTCCTTTGGGCTTTGGACAGGCTGCTGGTCTCCGCGCCGGCCGAGCCCGAGCAGCTGCCCGGCATGGCCGCGGAGGCAGGGAAGGGCGCCCGCCGGAAAGCACCCAAGCGGAAAACCCGGGTGCTGTACATTTCCCCGCTGAAGGCCCTTGGCGTCGACGTCGAACGCAACCTCCGCGCCCCGCTGATCGGCATCACCCAGACCGCCAAACGCCTGAACCTGCCCGCCCCGCTGATCACCGTGGGCGTCCGGTCCGGGGACACGACGACGGCGGACCGCCGCTCGCTGCTCAGCCACCCGCCGGACATCCTCATCACCACGCCCGAATCGCTGTTCCTGATGCTGACCTCCAAGGCACGGGAGACGCTCAGCGAAGTGGACACCATCATCATCGATGAGGTCCACGCCGTGGCCGGGACCAAGCGCGGCGCGCATTTGGCGGTGTCGCTGGAACGTCTGGACGCCCTGTTGCCCAAGCCTGCCCAGCGGATCGGGCTCTCGGCCACGGTGGAGCCGCGGGAGCTCGTGGCGCAGTTCCTGGCCGGTTCGGCACCGGTGGAAATCGTGTCCCCGCCGTCCCGGAAGAACTGGGACCTGACCGTCTCGGTCCCGGTGGAGGATATGTCCGACCTGCCGGGCGCCGCGGCGGCGTTCGACTCCGGGCCGTCGTCCGGGCTTCAGCCGCAGGCCTCCATCTGGCCGCACGTTGAGGAAAAGATCGTGGACCTGGTGCTGGCCAACCAGTCCACCATCGTGTTCGCCAACTCCCGCCGGCTCGCCGAACGGCTGACCGCGCGCCTCAACGAGATCTACGCCGAACGCCAGCTGGTAGCGGCCGGCGGCGGCTGGGACGCTCCCGCGGGCGCCGGGCCCGCGGGCGGCGGGCCCGCGGGCGGCGGTTCAGTGCCGGCGTCGACTGCCACGCCCGCGCACATGATGGCCCAGGCCGGCAGCACGGCCGGCGCCGATCCCGTCCTCGCCAGGGCGCACCACGGCTCCGTGTCCAAAGACCAGCGCGCCATGATCGAGGACGACCTCAAATCCGGGCGGCTGCGCTGCGTTGTCGCCACGTCCTCGCTGGAACTGGGCATCGACATGGGCGCCGTGGATCTCGTCGTGCAGGTCGAGTCGCCGCCGTCGGTAGCCAGCGGCCTGCAGCGCGTGGGCCGGGCCGGGCACCAGGTCGGGGAGATCTCCCAGGGCGTCCTGTTTCCCAAGCACCGCGCCGACCTTGTGCACACCGCCATCACCGTGGAACGGATGCTCGACGGCAAGATCGAACGCCTCAGCGTCCCGGCCAACCCGCTGGACATTCTGGCCCAGCAGACCGTTGCTGCCACCGCACTAGGCGCCATTGATGTAGAGGAATGGTTCTCCACGGTCCGGCGTTCCGCGCCGTTCGCCTCGCTCCCCCGGTCCGCCTTCGAGGCCACCTTGGACCTGCTGGCCGGACGGTACCCCTCCGACGAGTTCGCGGAACTCCGGCCCCGGATCATCTGGGACCGCAATGCCGGCACCATCGAGGGCCGGCCCGGTGCGCAGCGGCTGGCCGTCGTCTCCGGCGGAACCATCCCGGACCGCGGACTGTTTGGCGTCTACATCATCGGCACCGAGGTGGAAGGGGCTGGCTCCTCGGGCGGTGCAGGCGCCGACGGCAGAGCCGCCAGCCCGTCCACAGCAGCGGCGAAGGGCGGCCGCCGCGTCGGCGAACTCGACGAGGAGATGGTCTACGAATCCCGGGTCGGGGACATCTTCGCCCTCGGCGCGACCAGCTGGAAGATCGAGGACATCACCCACGACCGCGTGCTGGTCTCTCCCGCCTTCGGGCAGCCCGGCAAGCTCCCCTTCTGGAAGGGCGACTCCCTCGGCAGGCCCGTGGATCTGGGCCGGGCCCTGGGCGCCTTCGTCCGCGAACTGTCCGCGTCCGACGTCGGGCCCGCCACGGACCGCTGCAAGGCCAGCGGCCTCGACGACTACGCGGCCAACAACCTGATCCAGTATCTCGCCGAACAAAAACTCGCCACCGAAGTGGTTCCCAGCGACACCACCCTCGTGGTGGAGCGCTTCCATGACGAACTCGGCGACTGGCGGGTGGTGCTGCACAGCCCCTTCGGCATGCCGGTCCACGCGCCCTGGGCGCTGGCCGTGGGCCAGCGGCTGCACCAGCGCTACGGGATGGACGGCTCCGCCATGGCAGCCGACGACGGCATCGTGCTCCGCGTACCCATGATGGAGGACGAGCCCCCCGGCGCCGAGCTGTTCCTTTTCGACCCCGAGGAACTTGAGCAGATCGTCACGGCAGAGGTCGGCGGGAGCGCCCTCTTCGCCTCCAGGTTCCGCGAGTGCGCCGCCCGGGCGCTGCTCCTGCCCCGGCAGACCCCCGGGAAACGGCAGCCCCTGTGGCAGCAGCGCCAGCGTTCGGCCCAGCTGCTGGATGTCGCCCGGAAATACCCCACATTCCCCATCGTGCTGGAAACGGTGCGCGAATGCCTGAAGGATGTCTACGACCTCCCCGCGCTGAAAGACATTGCCGCCTCGATCGAACGCCGCGAGCTCAGGATCGTTCAGACCACCACCCAGCAGCCCTCACCGTTCGCCAAATCCCTGCTGTTCGGCTATGCCGCACAGTTCCTCTACGAGGGCGATTCCCCGCTGGCCGAACGCCGGGCGGCCGCGCTGGCCCTGGACTCGACCCTGCTCAATGAGCTCCTCGGCCGCGTGGAGCTGCGCGAGCTCCTCGATGCCAGCGTCATCGACGCCACCGAGCGGGAACTGCAGCGGCTGACGCCGGACCGGAAAGTGCGCGGGCTGGAGGGGGTTGCTGATCTCCTGCGCCTCTTGGGACCGCTCACGGCACACGAAGTCGCCGTCCGGCTCGAGCCCCCGCACGGCGGGGAAGCCGCTGGAGCCGAGCCGGTCGACGGAGCTGAGCCAGTCGACGGAGCTGCTGGCTCCGGGGTGAAGCCTGCCGCGGAGGCCGGGCTTGTCGAAACCCCGTCCCTCGTCGCCGAAGCAGGCACCCACCTCGCGGCCCTGCACCGGGCCAACCGCGCCATCCGCGTGAACCTCGCAGGCGCCGAACGCTACGCGGCAGTGGAGGACGCCGCCCGGCTGCGGGATGCGCTCGGCGTTCCGCTACCCATGGGCGTGCCCCTGGCCTTCATTGAACCGGTCGCGGATCCACTGGGTGACCTCGTCTCGCGGTACGCCCGCACCCACGGGCCCTTTACGGCCGCCGAAGCCGCCGCCCGGCTGGGACTCGGTGTCGCCGTCGTCGGCACCGCGCTGAAGCGTCTCGCCGCGGACGGTCGTGTGGTGGAAGGCGAGTTCCGCCCGCACATCTCGTCCCCGGAAGTACCAGCCGCCGCAACGGGACCGGGCACTGAAGCCATGCCGGCACCAGCCGTTCCCGCCGCTCCGACGCTGACCGGAGCCAGCGAATGGTGCGACGCCGAGGTCCTGCGCAAGCTCCGCCGCCGCTCGCTCGCCGCACTGCGCGCCGAGGTGGAGCCAGTCGACGCCGCCGCGTATGGCCGCTTCCTCCCGGCCTGGCAGAACGTCCGCACGCCGGGCAGCCGCCGCGGCCAACCTGCTCTCCGCGGGCTGGACGGGATCATCACGGCAATCGACCAGTTGTCCGGCGTGCCGGTTCCGGCCTCCGCCTGGGAGCCGCTAATCCTGGCCAGCCGTGTGGCCGACTACCAGCCCGCCATGCTGGACGAACTCATGGCCGCCGGCGAGGTCCTGTGGTCCGGCGCCGGCTCGCTGCCGGGAAATGACGGATGGGTGAGCCTGCATCTGGCCGACTCGGCGGAACTGACGCTGAACCCTGCCGTGGATTTCGAGCCCGGCGATGCCCAGCAGCGGCTGCTGGACCACCTGCAGAACAACGGCGGCGGCTACTTCTTCCGGCAACTTACCGAGATTGCCGGCGGCATGGACTCCGTCCTCAGTGACCAGGCGGTGGTCTCCGCGCTCTGGGACCTCGCCTGGGCGGGCCGGGTCACCGGCGACACCTTTGCCCCGGTGCGGGCATTGATCGCCGGCGGCCACACGGCCCACAGGCAGGTCGCGCGGGCACCGCGGGCACGCGCACCCCGGTTGAGCCGGCTGGGACGCGCCCACGGCACCGGGCTCCTGGGCTCTCCGGGCCTTACCGGCGGCCGCTACGGAACGGTCACCGGAGCGGCGCCAACACCTCCGCTGGCCGCGGGCCGCTGGTCCGCACTCCCGGCCCCCGAACTCGACGCCACCATCCACGCCCGCGCCACAGCGGAGCTCCTGCTGGACCGCTACGGCGTGGTCACGCGGGGATCGGTCATGGCGGAGAACATCCTGGGCGGCTTCGGCCTGATGTACAAGGTGCTTGCCCGGCTGGAAGAAGCCGGGCGGTGCCGGCGCGGCTACTTCATCGAGCACCTTGGGGCGGCGCAATTCGCCGTCCCCGCCACGGTGGACCGGCTCCGGTCCTTCACGGAAGACACCCAGCTCTCCAAAGCCGAGCCCGTGGCCCTGGCCCTCGCGGCGACGGACCCCGCGAACCCCTACGGTGCGGCCCTGCCGTGGCCGGCACTCAGCATCGAGGCCGGGACCGGCCACCGGCCGGGCCGGAAAGCCGGCGCCCTGGTGGTGCTGGTCGACGGCGCCCTGGTCCTCTATGTCGAGCGCGGCGGCAAGACCCTGCTCGCGTTCGACGACGACGCCGAGATCCTGGCCGCGGCCGGCGCCGCACTGGTCGGGGTCGTGACCCGCGGTGCGGTGGACAAGCTGATCATGGAAAAGGTCAACGGCCACGGCATCCTGGACACACCCGTCGCCGTGGCCCTTGCCCATGCCGGCGCCTACTCCACCCCGAAGGGACTGAGAATCCGTGCCTGAGGGTGACTCCGTCTATCGCGTGGCCGCGCAGCTGCACGCCGCCCTCGCCGGCCAGCAGCTCATCTCCTCCGACTTCCGGGTGCCACGTTTCGCCACCCTCAAGCTGGAGGGCTGGACGGTGACCGAGGTAGTGCCGCGCGGCAAGCACCTGCTCATGCGGGTGCAGGGTCCGGCACAACAAGACGGGCTGACTATCCATTCGCATTTGAAGATGGAAGGGGCCTGGCAGATCTACCCGCCGGGAGGCCGGTGGCGGAAGCCCGGATTCACGGCCCGGTGCGTGCTTCGGACCGCGGCGGCAGACGCCGTCGGATTTTCCCTGGGAATCCTGGAGGTGGTGCGGACCTCGGAGGAAGACTCAATCGTCGGGCACCTCGGCCCCGACCTCCTGGGCCCGGACTGGGACCTGGCCGAGGCCGAGCGGCGCATCCGTGACGCCCCGGACGTCCCGATCGGCGTCGCACTCCTGGACCAGCGCAACCTGGCGGGCATCGGCAACATCTACCGCTGCGAGGCGTGCTTCCTCTCGGGGGTCCACCCGGCATCACCGGTATCCGCGGTGCCGGACCTGGCCGCCATGATCACCCATGCCCAGGTCCTGCTGGCGGCCAATCGTGGACCGGGCCGGCGCACCACCGTTCTCAATCCGCGCGGTGTGCCCGTCGGCCGGACATCGGGCCTGCCCGGCTACTGGGTGTACCGCCGCGAGCACCAGCCCTGCCTCAAGTGCCGGACCCCGGTCCGCCGGGGGGTCCTGGCCAGGGACACGGGCACCGAGGAGCGGGACATCTACTACTGCCCGACGTGCCAGCCCCTCCCGGGGACCGGCCCGAGCCCGTCATAGCTACACTCATGACGCGGCAACGAGCCTGCGACGCGCTAAATATCCAGGGTCACCCGAACTCCGGTAGCGAGCGGGGATCTGCGCGTCGCGAGAAAAGTACCGCGTCGTCAGCTTGCTGGCCCGGATGCGGGCGGGCGGGCGGATGGGCGGGGCGGACGGGCGGGGCGGACGGGCGGCTGAATGCGGCCGTGGCTCAGGGCGCGGCTACCGCCGGATCGCCGGCCACCGCCGGAACCTCGGGTACTTTCACTTCCGGCGCGGTGAACCGCGGCAACAGCAGCTGCACCAGCGGGCCGATGGCCAGCGCATAGACCACGGTCCCGACGCCGATGGAACCGCCCAGCAGCCAGCCGGCACCCAGCACCACCACTTCGATGCCTGTCCGGGACGTCCGCACCGACCATCCCGTGCGCCGGGCCAGGCCCGTCATCAGTCCGTCCCGGGCCCCGGGGCCGAGACGGGCGCCAATGTAGCAGGCGGACGCGATTGCGTTGAGCAGCACGGCTCCGGCGAGCATGCCGATCTGTCCGCCGAGATGCGAGAACTCCGGGATCAGCGCCAGGCCGAGATCCGCGAAGACTCCGACCAGCACGGCATTGCAGAGCGTGCCGACCCCGGGCCACTGCCGCAGCGGGATCCACAGGAGCAGCACCAGGAAGCTGACTGCCACCACCACGGTTCCGATGCTCAGCCCGGTCTTGACCGCGAGGCCCTGATGGAAGACATCCCAGGGGTCCAGCCCGAGTCCCGCCCGGATGAACATCGCCAGGGAGACGCCGTACATGGCGAGGCCGAGCAGGAGCTGGAGGAGTCTGCGGGTCATCATGGAACCCATCCTCTCGGATAACTGGCCTTGTAATCCATAGCCAGTTTGAGATACTGGCCTTATGTCCGGTTCCCTCACGTCCAGTTCACTCGCCCGGCTCCTGGGCGAGTGGAACCTTGGCGCCGCCCCCGCCTACCGCGAGCTGGCCGACGTCGTACGTCTCCTGGTCCTGGACGGCCGCGTCCCGCTGGACGTCGCGCTGCCGAGCGAACGCTCCCTGGCTGCAACACTGGGCATCAGCAGGACCACCGTGACCGCCGCGTATTCCTCGCTGCGGGAACAGGGCTTCCTGAGCACGGGCCAGGGCAGCCGCGGCCGAACCTGCATTCCGCACCGCGGGCCGCAGTCGCGCAACCGCGAGGGCCGAGGCCCGGACGGAGAACCCCACCTCAGCGGCGCGCCCGGCGTGGCCGTACCGGACGGGCTCCTGGACCTGGCCTACGCCTCCCTGCCCGCCAGCGGCGAAGTCGTCCACCGCGCCTTTGCCGCCGCGCTGACGGAATTACCGGCGCTGCTGCCGGGCTTCGGCTACGACGCTTTCGGAGTCGCTGCACTGCGCGAGGCGATCGCGGCCCGGTATTCCGCCGCTGGGGTGCCCACCACCGCCGCCCAGATCCTCGTGACCTCGGGCGCGCAGCACGCCCTGAATATCGTACTGCGGACCCTGGCCGGCCGTTCGGACAAGGTCCTCGTGGAGCACCCCAGCTACCCCAACGCGCTGGATGCCATCCGTGCCGCGGGGTGCCGGCCCGTAGCGGTGGCCATGCCACCCGCCGCCGCGATGGGTCAGCCCGGCTGGGATCTCGAGGCCATGGAGGCCGCCCTGTGGCAGCAGCGGCCGGCGATGGCCTACGTGGTGCCGGACTTCCACAATCCCACCGGCCGGCTGATGTCCGATCCCCAGCGGCGCCGGCTGGTCCGGGCGGCTGCTGCGTCCGGGACCGTGCTGGTGGTGGACGAGACCCTGCGGGAGCTGAACCTCGACGCCGCTCCCTCCACGCCGCTGGCGGCTTTCAGTCCGGCGGTGGTGTCCATCGGTTCACTCAGCAAATCGCACTGGGCCGGGCTCCGGACCGGCTGGATCCGGGCCGGCGAGCCGCTCATCCAGCGCTTCGCCGCCTCCCGCACCACGATGGACCTCGGCGGTCCGGTGGTCGAGCAGCTGGCGGCGGCCCATCTGGTCAATGCGCTCTCGGAGCCACTCCCGGCCCGGCTGGCGGCCCTCCGCGACAACAGGAACACGCTCCTTGCGCTCCTGGCCGAGTATCTGCCCACCTGGCAACCGGAAAGGCCCGACGGCGGCCTGTCCGTGTGGTGCCGCCTCCCCGTTCCGATCAGCACGGCCTTGACCGTGATCGCTCCGGAGTTCGGCATCCGGCTCGCGGCCGGACCCAGGTTTGGCGTGGGCGGCGCCTTTGAGCACTACCTGCGCGTACCGTTCACCCTTCCGCCGGAGCAGCTGGAGACCGCCGTGCTGGCCCTGCGCGCGGCCCAGGACCGGCTGGAGGCGGCGCCACAACTGCGGCGCAATCCCGCAACCGTGCCCGCCGCCGCCATCGCCTGACCGTGGCGCCAGCAGGGCCGCCCCGGCGATTTCTGGCCGGCAATGACCTGGCGACGCCGAGTCGATCCTGCACTGCGCAAATGATCTGGCGACGCCGAATCCGGGTCGCGCCAGGGCATTCGCGCGTCACCAGAGAATATGCGCGTCGCGGGGTCAGGCGTAGGTCTTCTCCAGGAATCTGCCCCAGGCCTTGGCCGTCGCTTCCGAGTCCCCGCGGCCGCTGAAATCGTGGACGGTCATACCCACCGGTGCGCCGAACGCATTGCGGCCAAAAAATCGGTACAGCGCGTCGGACGTGCGCAGGCCGAGGAAATCTTCATTGGAGAAGTCGACTTCCCCGGACAGCCGGCCCACGCCGTCGGGCTCGAGCTCGACCGGGTCGCCCACTGCCGAGCCGCCCACGCCGAGTGCCCTCTTCAGCCGCATGAAGCCGTCCGGGGTGTGCGACGCGGCGGGCGCCTGGACGTCCGTGAAGACCACAGGCCTGCCGTCGAAATACTGCAGGTACTGGCCCAGGGTGTGCAGGTAGAACGCGGTGTGCTTGCTGGCGCCGTCGTACTGCTCGTCCCAGTTGTCCGCGAAGATGCCACTGTGGACATAGTGCAGCCGGGCGCGGCCGCCGTCGAGCGGCTCCAGCACGTGTTCCAACTGGTTGAACCAGCCGTCAGGCCCCTCCATCCGGGACACCAGGTGAGTGGGGTGCTCATCCACGGTCCGGACGGCCGGCCACTGGTCCGTAGGGAACATCCACGCCGGGGTGCCCTCGGTGACGGCCTCCCAGACCCGCTCCGGAGTGCCGGGCAGCTCGGTGTCGTAGACGATTTCGAAGTTCCGTTTGTCAGTCATTGTCCTGCTCCTTTGCGGATGGGGTTCTGGGCGATGCCTTAGGTGATGCCTTCAGTGCCGGATGAAGGGCGACGACGATCCTGTGCCTTCGGCCGCCGCCCTCCGAGGCCGTTGCCTCGGTGCTTGCACCGCCGTCGTCCGCCCCGGAGCCCATTCCGGAGCCGGTTCCTCCGTTGTGGTATTTGTCCACGAGCCGCGTCACTGCGACGCCGAGCTCCTCGGCGAAGGCAGCCCGGTCCGCGGCGGAACGAAAGGTGATCTCGCCGTCGATGGCAAAGGTGGCGAGTTTCTGCCGGGCCGCCGCGGCGCCTGCAATCAGCTGGCCCATTTCCTGGACCATGCGGCCGGCGAGCGCCAGCAACCAGAAGGCAGAGAACCGGTCAGAGAACCGGTGCGGGTCCGGCGCTACGGACGCCAGCGCCGCCGGGGAAATCAGGTAAGAGGCCGCCGTTGCCTGCAGGATGCGTTCGGTGACGTTGCCCCTGCGGCGTTCCTCCACGAGCTCCACGAGACCGTGCCGCTCGAGCGCCTTGAGGTGGTAGTTCACCTTCTGCCGCGGCAGCCCCACTTTAGCGGCAAGCTGCGTGGCGGACCCGGGCTCGGAAAGCTCCCGCAGGATGCGCGTCCGGATCGGGTCCAGCGAAGCCTCCGCCGCGGCCGGGTCCTCGATCACTTCGATGTCCAGCATGCATCAATCATGCTCACCGACAATTTTATTTGTCAAGAACTTTTTTCTCGTCCGTGGACGGTGCGTCCGCGCTCGCCGAGTTCTCCGACTTCGCCGAGTTCGCCGGAAGCGTGCGGATTCGCCGGAAGTTTCCCTGCGAACCCGCAGGCTTCCGGCGATTTGGCGCGCAGATCGGGGCACGAAGCGGCGCGGGACGGAGCGGCTCGGCGGTGGAGGGGTGCATCGACGGGCACGGAGCGGCCCGGCGGGGGACGATCGCACCATCTGGCGGCGCGAAGCAGGGCCGGGCGGGGCCGTGGTCGGTTCCCGGCGCGACGGGCCTAAGGGGCGGACACGTAGAATGGACCGGTGATGCAATCCCCTCTCCCTGTGCGCGACGGCGTCAACGCGACCCGCCTGCGCCTCCCGGACGAGGGCCCGTGGGACACCGCCATGGACTACATGATGCACCGCTGGGGGCACATCGACCCGCAGGGCATCGAGGACCGGTTCGACGCCGGGGAGATCGTCGGCGAAGCCGGCACCGCACTGGACCGCGCCACCCCGCTGCGGGACCACACCTTCATCTGGTACTACCGCACGCTTCCGCCGGAGAACCGCATCCCGGTGGAGCTGGCCATCCTGCACCAGGACGACCACCTGCTCGTGGTGGACAAGCCGCACTTCCTTCCCACCACGCCCGGGGGGACCTACATCCAGGAATCCGCGCTGGTCCGGCTCCGGAACCAGCTCAAGCTCCCGGACCTCATCCCCATGCACCGGCTGGACCGGATGACCGCCGGGATCCTGCTGCTGTCCACGAATCCCGAGACCCGGGGCAAGTACCAGGTGCTCTTCGAGAAGCGCCAGGTCCAGAAGGAGTACGAGTGCGTGGCCGCCGCGGAGCCCGCACCCGGACATCCGGGCGTCGATTTCCCCGTGGTGGTCCGCAACCGGATGACGAAGTCCCGCAGCTACCTGCTCGCCCAGGTGATCGACGGCGAGCCCAACGCGGAGACCCGGATCGAACGACTGCGGACGTTCACCGCCGGCGAGCGTGAATCCGCAGGCGAACCCCGGCGACACGCGTTGTACCGGCTCGAACCCCATTCGGGGAAGACCCACCAGCTCCGGGTCCACATGGCGTCCCTGGGCCTGGGCATCATCAACGACGCTTTCTACCCCGAGCTGCTGGACAAGGCCCCGGACGACTATTCCAGGCCACTGCAGCTCCTGGCCCGCGGCATCCGCTTCGTGGATCCCATCACCGGCAAGCCGGTGGAACACCGCAGCGGACTGGACCTCAGCCAGGCCCGCTAAACCCGTCACGTCGCCGCACCCGGCCGCGGACGACCGCCCGCAGCCGCCACGCAGCCGGAAGTGCGGTACCTTGTGCCCATGGACTTGGGCAATGCGGACAGCTGGGGTGCCGCGATCTATCTCTGGATCTTCCCCATCGTCGTCGGCGACGCCATTTTTCCCCCGATCCCCTCCGAAATGCTGGTCATCACCGGCGGCGCGCTCTCCGCCGAGGGACGTGCCAACGGCTTCCTCGTGGCACTTCTCGCGGCTCTTGCCTCCTGGCTCGGCGACCTCATGGTGTTCCAGCTCTTCAAACGGCGCCTGAGCCATGTCCTCGACCGCTGGAAATGGGGCCGGACGTTCCACGCGGGAGTCCACGCGGCCATCGCCCGGGCGGGCAGGTCCTCCACCTACGGAGCGATCATCGGCGTCCGCTTCATCCCCGGCGGCCGGCTCGCGACGACAGCCGCGGCAGGAATTGCCAACGTATCCACCCGCGGCTTCAGCCTTTGCGCTGCCCTCGGCGGAGTCCTTTGGGCCATCTGGTCCGTCGCACTCGGCTATTTCACCGGTTCGGCAACAAGACTGCCGTTCTGGGCCAGCTCCCTGATCGGCGTCGGCGTCGGGCTCGTGATCGGCGCCACCGTGGGCGTCATCGTCACGAGACGCCGGGGCAGCCGCTCCCCCGTGGATTCCCACGCCAACGACCCCGACGAGGAACTGGACTTCTGACCTTAGACTCGCACCCAGCGGCCGCGGCTGCGGCGGAGCACGGTGAGGGTTCCGGTCAGGGCAACGCGTTCGACGGCGTCGCGCATCATCCCCGCGGATTCCCTCGCCTGACTGTTCTCGCCACTGTAGGAGGCGGGGTCGACCAGGAAGCGCAGGTTCAGCAGTGGGACGCCGCCGGCCAGATCGAGCTGGTTCGATTCCACATGGTGCCTGGTCTCCAGCGCCTCCACGGCCGCCGCCATCACGGCTTCCGGCGGGTTGCCCGGCTTGAGCCCGGTGATTTTCAGTCTGGTCTGGAACGACGGCATACAACAACCCTAGCCGCCCCTCCGATCCTCCCGCAGATCCTTCCCGAGACGACCGGACCCTCCCGCAGATCCTGCCCGAATCCCACAGACGCTCCCTCAGGTCTTGAGGCAGCATCCCAAAACCACCCCCCACACCTGAGGGAGCATCCCAAAACCACCCCCCACACCTGAGGGAGCATCCCAAAACCACCCGCCACACCTGAGGGAGCGTCCCTAAACCACCCCCCACACCTGAGGGAGCATCCCAAAACCACCCGCCACACCTGAGGGAGCGTCGAAAGGGGTGGAGGTTAGCCGGTGTTGCGCAGGCCGGCCGCCACCCCGTTGACGGTGATCAGCATGGCCCGCTGGAGTCGCTCGTCGATCTCGGCGCCGGACAGGCTTTCCCCTGCTGCAGCCTCCGCGCGGACGCGGCGGAGCAGTTCCACCTGCAGGTAGCTGATCGGGTCCAGGTACTGGTCCCGAATCTCCAGGGAGCGCTTGAGCGTGGGCTGAGCATCGAGGAGCAGGTCCTCCCCCGTAAGGTTCTGGACCTCGGCAACCGTGAGCTCGTATTCGGCCCGGATGGCGCGGAACAGGTGGTGCAGGCCCCCGGGCACGAGGGTGGAGACGTAGTAGCCGGCGATGTCCATGTCCGTCTTGGCCAGCGTCATTTCCACGTTGGAGAGCACCGAGCGGAAGAACTGCCAGCCGTCCATCATCTCCACGAGCTGGGCCGCGTGCCCTGCCTCCCGGGCGGCTTTGAGGCCGGACCCGACGCCGAACCAGCCCGGGACGATTTGCCGGGACTGCGTCCAGCCGAACACCCACGGGATGGCCCGCAGGCCCTCCAGCCCGGCGCCGGAATCTGGCCGCTTGGACGGCCGCGAGCCGATGTTCAGTGAGCCCAGCTGCTCCACCGGTGTGGAGGCCATGAAGTAGGCGGGCAGATCGGGATCATCGATGAGGGTCCGGTACCGCGCGAAGGCGGCGTCGGAGATGGTCTCCATGACGTGACCGTACCGTTCCCGCTGGTCCTCCGAGGTGCGCGGGGTCCGGTGCAGCGCCGAACCCTGCATCACGGCGGCCAGCGAAAGTTCAAGGTTTTCGCGGGCGAGCTCGGGCAGCGAGTACTTGTCAGAAATGACCTCGCCCTGCTCGGTGAACTTGATTTCGCCTTCCAGCACCCCGTTGGGCTGGGCCATGATGGCGTCGTAGGTCGGACCGCCGCCGCGGCCCACGGAGCCGCCGCGGCCGTGGAAGAGCCGCACCCGGACGCCGTGTTTCGCCGCGATGTCACGGAGTTTGCGCTGGGTCTTGTGGATTTCCCACTGGCTCGTCATCACCCCGGATTCCTTGTTGGAGTCCGAGTAGCCCAGCATGATTTCCTGCACGTCGCCGCGCAGCCGGACCAGCTCGCGGTAGGACGAATCAGAGAGCAGCTCGTCCACGATCTCGGCCGAGGCACGGAGCTCCTCCACGGTCTCCAGCAACGGTGCGAAGCCGATCCTGGCGTAGGGCGTCTCGCCGAAGAGGCTCACAAGTCCGGCCTCGCGGGCGAGCACGGCCGCGGCCAGGACGTCGTCCGCGCCGCGGGTCATGGAGATGATGTACGTCTCGATGACGTCGGGGCCGTAGGTGCGCAGGGCACGGCGGATCTCACGGAAGACGTCGTAGGTGCCGTCTGCGACGCCGTCGAGCTTGATCGGGTGGCCGGAGAGCGGCCGGCGGGAGGCAAGCTCGGAGCCGAGCACCTCCAGGCGCTCGGCACGGCTGAGTTCCGCGTACCGGACTCCCGGGCCGCCGAGGCGGTCCATGAGCTGGCCGACGGCGTCGTGGTGGTGATCGGCGTGCTCGCGGATGTCCAGGGTGGCCAGGTGCAGGCCGAAGGAGGCGATGGCCCGGCGGACGCGGGCCAGGGCGCCATCGGCGGCAAGCGCCCCGTGGTGGTTCCGCAGGGACCGTTCCAGCAGGCTGAGCTCGCCCAGGAGCTCCGCGGTGGCGGTGTAGTCGCGGCCGGCCTCGTGCGACGCCCCGGCAGCCACGCGCCGGGCGGTGTTGAGCAGTTTGGCCTTGATGCAGGTCAGCTTGAGCCGGTAGGGCTCCTGCGCGTTGAGCTCGAGGACGCGGCGGTCCAGGCCGGGCAGGTTCCCCAGGTCGACGTTGATCGAGTCCAGGAGCGCCTGGTCCGCCCCTGCGAGCGCCGTGGAGTTGGACAGGATGGAGATGAGGCCGTCGATGAGGCCGATGCTGATCCGCACCGCGTGCTGGTTCTGGATCTGCAGGATCTCGCGGGTGACGGCGGCCGTGACGTTCGGGTTGCCGTCCCGGTCACCGCCGATCCAGGAGCCGAACCTGATCGGCGCCCTCCCGGCGGGGAGCGTGACACCGTGCTCGCCAAGCAGTTCCGAGAGATCCGAGAGCATCTCGGGCAAGGCATCGCCGAGGATGCCCGTGAGGTAGTAGATGGCGTTCCGCGCCTCATCGACAGGAGTGGGCCGGACCTGGCGGAGCTCGTCCGTCTGCCACATCTGGTCGATCACTTCAGCCAGGTGGCGGTCCTGGCGGCGTCGCGCGGAGGTGCCCTCCTCCGTGGATTCGGCCAGGATGTCCGAGAGCCGGCGGATCTTGTCCAGCACCGAGCGGCGGGAGGCCTCGGTGGGGTGGGCGGTGAAGATGGGGCGGACATCGAGTTCGTTCACGACTTCCTGCAGCACCGTGGTGCCGGCCTGGTCGGCGATGTCCGTGACGGCCTTGGCGAGCCAGCCGTCCTTTTCCGCCCGGGTGCGCAGGCCGCGGACCCGGTGGACCTGCTCGGCGGCGTTGGCGAGGTGGAAGTAGAACGCGAAGGCGCGGACCAGGTCGGTGGCCTGTTCCAGGGGCAGGGAGCCGAGCAGCTCACGGACCTGGGCGACGACGTCGTACGAGCTCCACGGGCCGGTGGCGTCCGCGCCGCCCCGCGCCGCTTCCTTGGATTCCTTGGTCAGCAGGCGCACCTGCTCCACGAGCTCCAGTAGCTCGGGGCCGTGCTGGCGGACCAGGGACTCCCCGAGGAGGGTGGAGACCCGGCGGACGTCGGCCCGCAGTTCGGCGGCGAGATCGGTGTCGGAATGCATTGCAGTGTCAGCCATGGAAACGATTCTTTCGAGGGTTCGACTTGGCTCGTACACTGCGCTGGATACTGTGAGCCCGGTTACTTCTTCCCAAGGAATGTTACCCGCAGCCCGGGCAACGCTGGAATCCGTCTCAGATAGTGTCAGGCGCGCCCAGACCGGCGCACGAGGCCCGCACAGTTCGCAGTTGGTGCCGTTCCGAGGCGTCGGAACGGCACCAACTGCGCGCCGATTGGGGCCGCAGGCGGGGCTAGCGGGCGATCTTGAAGTTGAAGTCGCCGGTACCCAGCGCGCCCCAGAGCCGCAGCCAGATCGGCATGATCATTTCCGCGCCGCGGGCGCTCGTAATGTCGCCGAGGTCGATCACGTCCCGGTGGCCGAGGCCCTTGAGGATCTCCGTCACGGCCGCCTTGACATCGGCGTCGTTTCCGGAGACGAACACCGAGTGGTCCCCCCCGGCCACGTGGGCGGGATCGACCATCACGCTCGCGGTCATGGTGTTCAGCGTCTTGACGACCTTCGCTTCGGGGAACGTCCGCTGGATCTGTTCGCCGAGGCTGTCCGTGTTCACGGGGTTCAGCGACGGCGGCATGCCCTGGGAGAAGTCGAGGGGGTTGGAGACATCCATGATCACTTTGCCCGCCAGGTTCCCGGCGGCGCCCAGCGCCTGGAGGGATCCTCCGCCGTTGGTGGCGTTCACGATGAGTTCGCTCCCGTCGGCGGCGTCCGCGAAGGTGGCAGCAGCGATCTGGCCGTGCGCAGCGTGCCACTGGGCGAACGGCGGGGTGCCCATCATGTCCGGCTCTGTCCTGGCAAGCGTCGCCTGCGGATCGCGGGTTCCGATGGCAACATCGTGGCCGAGGCCTGCCAGCGCGCCTGCGATCGCGCGGCCAACCATGCCCGTTCCCATTACAGCAATCTTCATAGCATCCTCACTCTGAATCGATGAAGCAGACAGGTCCGTCTACCGTTGGGCCTGACGCTATCAGACAGATCTGTCTACGGCAAGCATAGACAGACTTGTCTGTGTACCATTGAGTCATGACGCCGCCCGCAGCCACCGCCACCCCGGGTGCCCGCACACCCGCCGGTCACGCCAAGGAGAAGATCCTGGCCACCGCCTTCCGGCTCTTCTACGCCCAGGGGCTTAGGGCGGCCGGAATCGATACGATCATCGCCGAATCCGGCGTCGCCAAGGCCACGTTCTACAAGTATTTCCCGGCCAAGGACGACCTCGTCCTGGCGTATCTGGAGAAGGTGGACGGCATCTGGACCGGCCAGCTCCACGCCGCGGCCGAGGCAGCCGGACCGGACCCTGCCGCCCAGCTGACAGGCCTCTTCGACGCCCTGGGAACGGCGTGCCGCCGCGACGGCTACCGTGGCTGCGCCTTCATCAACGCCGCGGCCGAGTCCGCGTCCGGCACCCGCGTCCATGAGCGGACCGTGGCCCACAAACAGCACATCCGGGCATGGATCCAGGACCTGGCCGTCCGCGCCGGGGCGGCGGATCCGGACCAGCTCGCCCGCAGCCTCACCCTGCTGCTCGACGGCGGCCTGGCGAGCGGCGTGCTCGACGGCGACCCGGCCGCCGCCGCCGCGGCCCGCGCCGCTGCCGCCCAGCTGGTGAACCTCAGCCTCGGAACCCCATCCAGCCCAACTGACTCTCAGCAGGGGCCGTTTTGAGGCCTCAAAACGGCCCCAAGTGCGAGCTAGTTGGGCTGACACCCCCTGGAGGTGCCCGTGAATGCTTCTGAACCCGGGGCTGGCTCGAGGCCCGCACCCGATTCAGCGACCAACCCCCGGCTCGCCCGCTGGCAGCGCTTCCGGCACAGCCGCAACGCGGCCCTCGCCGCCGACCACGGCTGGCTGACCCTGACCTCGTTCCAATGGCTGGAGCGCCGGCCGGCCGCCGTCGACCTCACCCCGGGGCTGTGGTCCACTGACGGCACGACGGCGTTCCTCACCGCCACTGCCGCCGACGGGCTGACGCTCGTGGAGACCGGCGAGCCCGTAGACGGCACCATCAGGGCGGCGCTGTCGGATGAGGAATCGCTGATGTGGGTGCAGTACGGCGGTGAGGACGGCCGCCAGGTGGTGGTGGAACTTGCCATGCGGGCGGACCAGTACGCGATCCGCACGCGGGATTCAAAGTCGCCGGTCTTCACCGAATTCGACGGCGTGCCCACCTTCGACTTCCGGCCGGACCTCGAGGTCGAAGCCAGGTTCGTGCCGTACCCGGAACCCGTGGACGTTCCCATCGGCACGGCCAACCCGCTGGTGGACGGGGTCCACCGCTCCGTGGGCGAGCTCGTGTTCCGGCTGCCGGGCAAGGACCACGAGTTCCATCTTCAGGCCGAGGAGGAGAAGCTCGGCGCGTTGACGGTCACGTTCCACGACGAGACCAACGGGGAATCCACCGATGAATGGCGCAAGGTCTCCACGGCCCGGCCCCGCGTCGATGCCCTGGGAAACCGCACCGTGACCCTGGACTTCAACCGGGCCATCAACTACCCCAGCGCGTTCACGCCGTACGGGACGTGCCCCATGCCGGTGAAGAACAACAGCCTGGACTACCGGATCGAAGCCGGCGAGAAGGAGCCCGCCCTTTTCTAGGGCGACCGTGTTCTAGACGATCGCGGACACCCCGGTCACGGCCCGGCCCACGATCAGGGTGTTGATCTCGTACGAGCCCTCGTAGGTGTAGATCGCCTCGGCATCAGCGAAGATCTTGGCCATCCGGTAGTCGGTGACGATCCCGTTGCCGCCCAGCAGGGACCGTCCCATCGCCACGGTTTCCCGCATCCTGGCGCTGACGTAGGACTTCGCGAGTGCCACCTGGGCCATGTCGGCGGCGCCCTTGTCCTGCAACTGCGCAATCCGGACCATCATCCCCATGCTCGCCACGGCGTTGCCGAGCATCGTCACCAGCTGCTGCTGCACCAGCTGGAACTTCGCCAGCGGCCGGCCGAACTGGCGGCGTTCGACGGCGTACTGCCGGGCGACGTCGAACGCCGCCAGCTGCTGCCCGACGCCCTGCCAGGCAACCATGATCCGCGAGCCGCGCAGGAGTTCGTTGGTGTCCTCGAAGCTGTTGATGCCGGCGAAGCGGTCCGCCTCGGCCACCCGGACATCCGAAAACACGATGTCCGCGTTCTGCACCGTGCGCAGGGCGATTTTGTTCTCGATCCTGCTGCGGCTGACTCCAGGCAACGTGGCATCGACGATGAAGCCGCGGATGCCACCGTCGGCCTCGTCCCGGGCCCATACGAGCATGTAGTCGCAGAAAGTCCCGTTGCCGATCCAGCGCTTGGCGCCGTTGAGCACCCAGCAGTCACCGCCGCCGTCGGCTCCCCCGGGGATGCGCCGGGCCCGGGTCTCCATGCCGCCGGCGACGTCGGAGCCGTGCTCCGGCTCGGTGAGCGCGAACGCGCCGGTGGTCCGGAGGTTCGCGGCGTCGGCGAGCAGCCTGGCCTTCTGGTCCTCGGAGCCGAAGCCGTACAGCGACTCCACGAAGAGGTCGTGATGGACCAGGAAGAACGTCGCTATGGAGGTGTCCACCCGGGTCATCTCCGCGATCACCAGCCCGGCGAACAGGTTGCTGTAGCCGCGCTGGGCGGGGGCGCTGAGCTCCAGCGCCGCCAGCTTGGGCAGGATATCCGCGGGAAACTCTGCCTCGTTCCACCAGTCGGCGGCGAAGGGGGCGACCTCGCGGGCCAGGAACTCCCGGAGTTCGTTCAGCTTCTCCTGCTCAGTTGCGCTGAGCAGGGATTCGAAGTCGAAGAAGTCAGCCGTGGGGAGTCCCGCCGTGGAGGCTGCGGACGGGGCGGCCGGAGCGGTCACTTGGGTCCCATCCGGATGGCGCCGTCGAGGCGGATGGTCTCGCCGTTGAGCATGGCGTTGTCCACGATGTGCGCGGCCAGGTTCGCGTACTCGGCCGGGCGGCCCAGCCGGGAAGGGTGCGGGACCTGGTGGCCGAGGGAATCCTGGGCCTCCTGCGGCAGGCCTGCCATCATGGGGGTCTCGAAGATGCCCGGCGCGATCGTGACGACGCGGATCAGCGAGCGCGCGAGTTCCCGGGCAATCGGCAGCGTCATTGCCGCCACGGCGCCCTTGGAGGCGGCATAGGCGGGCTGTCCGATCTGGCCGTCGAACGCGGCGACCGAGGCAGTGTTGATGATGACGCCCCGTTCCGGACCCCCCAGCTCCGTGACGGCGGGCTCGGTGGCCGCCATCGCGGCGGCGGCCAGGCGGATCACATTGAAGGTACCCACAAGGTTGATCTGGATGACGCGGTTGAAGTTCTCCAGCGGGAGCACGCCGTCGCGGCCCAGGACCTTGCCGGGGGTGCCGATTCCGGCGCAGTTCACCACAATCCGCAGCGGGCCCGCAGCGGCGGCGGCGTCGACGGCGGCCTGTACCTGCTCTTCGCTGGTGACATCTGCGGCGACGAAGACGGCCCTGTTGGCAGGCCCTGCGGACGTGCCCGCATCCGGGGCCTCCGCGCCCACCGCGCTCCGGGCGTTCAGTTCGGCGGCGAAGGCGTCCCCGGCCGAGCCGGGCAGGTCCACCAGCACAACGGACGCGCCGGCGTCGAACAGGCGCCGGGCTGTCGCGGCCCCCAGTCCTGAGGCCCCGCCCGTAATCAGCGCAACAGTACCTTTGATGTCCATGCATCCTCCTTGATGTGGAACCCGATTCCGGCCGTGAAGTGCCGCCGCGGACTGCGCTGCAGCCGCCGGCCTCCAAGGAACGTTAGTTAGTGAATGTTAACTGGAATGCGCACATTCCGCACCTTCGCCCCGGCGGTCCCGGCACCAAGGACGGCGACGATGCCGGATCTTCAGCGCCGCCGCAACTAGGCTGGGGCCATGACCCCCGCAGAACCCCCTGCCAGCCCCAACTGGTTGTTCCGCGCCGACGAGGCGGCCCGGTCAGTGACGAGGCTGTTCGGTCAGCGGCTCTTCTTCCTGCCGGAGACCCACATCGCCGCCACCGTGCGGCCCTCCAGCGGGCTGAAGAACCTGGGCCGGCCCTGGCATTACTGGTGGCAGGCACACTATCTGGACTGCCTCGTCGATGCCGCCCACCGGGAACAGGGCAGCGGGTTCCGTCCTAAGGCAAGGTTCGACGGCGAGAACCGGCCCAGCGCCGGAAGGCTCGCCTCCCGGCTGCTCACGGGCATCCGGCTGCGGAACTTCTTCACCGTGGTCAACAACTACTACGACGACATGGCCTGGCTGGCCCTTTCCGTCCTGCGGCTGAAGCAGCTTGCCGAAGATGCCGGCAAGCCGGGCGGCCCACGCAACGCCAGGGTTCTGCAGCGCCTCACACTGCAGTTCGAATCCGCCGCCACGGACGATCTGGGCGGCGGGATCTTCTGGAGCAAGAAGCGGGACTTCAAGAACACCCCCGCCACGGCGCCTGTGGCCCTCTTCTGCGCCCGGTCCGGGCGGAGGGACCGGGCGCAGGCCCTGCTGGACTGGCTCGACGCGCGGCTCTACGACCCGGAACAAGGCATGTACCAGGACGGGCTCCGGATCACCGGCACCGGCGACACGGTCCTGGAAGGCGCCATCTACACCTACAACCAGGGCCCCGTCCTCGGTGCCCTCCTGGAGCTTGGCGGCGATGCCAACCTGGCGCGGGCGTCGGACCTCGTGGCCTCCGTGGCCCGGAGCCTCACGCTGCCGGCCCCGCTGACGGGACGCGGTGCCACGGTGCTGTGCTGCGAAGGAACCGGCGACGGCGGCCTGTTCACCGGGATCCTGGTCCGCTACCTGGCGCTGGCCGCCGCCGACGAACGGCTCCCTGCCGCGACCCGCGCCACCGCAGCCATGCTGGTGTACGACACCGCCGAAGCCTTCTGGGAAGGACGCCGCATCGTTTCCGCCCAGGAACCCCTGGCGCGCAGGGGCGGCCGGCTGGTCTTCTCCAGCCACCCCGACGTGCCGGCGCGCCGCAGGTACCCAGCGGGCGCCGCCGTCGAACTTTCCACCCAGCTCCAGGCCTGGATGGCACTGGAGGCAGCCGCTGCAATCGGGAGGAGACCCGAACATCTTGCGCCGCGATCCGCCCCAGAGGGGCCCATCGGGAATTAAGTCACGCAATAGTTGCGTAATTCCTGTGATCCTTGTCACTTAACAGGCATCCGGGTTGGTTGCTTAGGTTTGGCTAACCTACAGTTTTTGTTAGTGAGCATGCCCTAACTTCCCCGCTCACGGGGGTTAGGGCTACTAACCGTTTCCTGGCAGAAAGTAGCCCCATGAAGATCCGCACCAACGCGCTGGCGGGCATAGCCCTTGCCGCCGCCGCAGCCCTCGGCCTCTCCGCCTGTGGCTCCGGGGCCTCCCCCTCCGGCAGCAGCGCGGACGGCAAAGTGTCCGGCGAAATCACGGTCTACAACGCCCAGCATGAGGCCCTGACCAAGGAATGGGTGGACGCGTTCACGGCGGAAACCGGCGTCAAGGTCACCCTCCGCCAAGGTGACGACACTGAAATGTCCAACCAGATCGTCCAGGAAGGCCAGGCCTCCCCGGCCGATGTCTTCCTCACCGAGAACTCCCCCGCCATGGCCCAGGTCGAAACCGCCGGCCTGTTCACCGACGTCGACAAGGCCACCGTCGACCAGGTGCCCGCCCAGTTCCGCCCCTCCACCAACAAGTGGACCGGCATCGCGGCGCGCTCCACAGTCCTGGTCTATGACAAGACCAAACTGAGTGAGGACAAGCTGCCCACGTCCATGCTGGACCTGGCCAAACCCGAGTGGAAGGGCAAATGGGCGGCGTCGCCGTCCGGCGCCGACTTCCAGGCGGTCGTTTCCGCCCTGCTGGAACTCAAGGGCGAAGCCGCCACGAAGGACTGGCTCAAGGGCATGAAGGAGAACTACAAGTCCTACAAGGGCAACAGCACGGCCATGAAGGCTGTCAACGCCGGTGAGGTCGACGCCGCCCTGATCTACCACTACTACTACTACGGCGACATGGCCAAGACCGGCGAGAACTCGAAGAACGTCACGCCCTACTACTTCAAGAACCAGGATCCGGGCGCGTTCCTTTCGATCTCCGGCGGCGGCGTGCTGAAGTCCTCCAAGAACACGGCGGCAGCCCAGGCGTTCCTGAAGTTCATCACCGGCAAGAAGGGCCAGGAAGTGCTCCAGAAGGGCACCTCCTTCGAGTACGCCATTGCCTCCGACGTCGCGTCCAATGACAAGCTCGTGCCGATCAAGGACCTGCAGGCACCCACCGTGGATCCGGCCAAGCTCAACTCCGCCAAGGTCACCGAGCTGATGACCCAGGCGGGACTGCTGTAACCGAGGTGACAAACAAGCTGGCGGTTCCCGGCAAAGCCGGGGACACGACGACGGCGGGCCGGGGCACGCGCCCCCGCCCGCCTTTCGGCGTTTCTGTTGTGGCGATCGTGGCGGTGCTGATCGCCGTGTTCTCGCTGATTCCCCTGGGCTACGTCATCGTCATGACGGCGTCCACCGGCTGGGAGACCGCCGTCGGCCTGATCTTCCGGGCACGGGTGGGCGAACTCCTGCTGAACACGGTCCTGCTGACGGTGGTGACGGTGCCGCTGTGCCTGGTTCTCGGCGTGGGCGGCGCCTGGCTGGTGGAACGCACGCACTTGAGGGGCCGCAAATGGTGGGCCGTGCTCCTGGCCGCGCCGCTGGCCATCCCCGCCTTCGTCAACAGCTATGCCTGGGTTTCTGCCGTTCCCGCCCTCGGCGGCCTGTGGTCCGGGGTCCTCATCGCCACACTGTCGTATTTCCCGCTCGTGTACATCCCCGCCGCCGCGACGCTCAGCCGCCTTGACCCGGCGATCGAACAGTCCGCGGCCTCCCTGGGCCTCGGCGCGTGGCGCGCTTTCTTCCGCGTGGTGTTGCCCCAGCTCCGCGTCGCCATGACCGGCGGCGCCCTTCTGGTCTCCCTGCACCTGCTGGCCGAATACGGGGCCTTCGCCATGATCCGGTTCGACACCTTCACCACCGCGATCATGGTGCAGTACCAGTCCACCTTCAACGGCACCGCCGGTAACATGCTCGCCAGCGTGCTGGTCTTCCTGTGCCTCATCCTGCTGCTCGTCGAAGTCCGCAGCCGTGGCAGCGCCCGGTACGCCAGGGTCGGCTCCGGCGCCCAGGCCCGCGCCCTGCGCCTGCCCCTGCGCGGCTACCAGCTCCCCGCCCAGCTCTCCCTGCTCGCCCTCACCGGGCTGGCCTTCGGCCTTCCGCTGACGTTCGTCCTGCGCTGGATTGTCGCCGGCGGCCCGGGGATCTGGGCAGCGGATGAGTTTCTGCCGGCGCTGCTTCAGACACTCGCGTACGGCGTGGCCGCCGCCGTGGCAACGACCGCCGTCGCGTTCCCCATGGCCTATCTGGCCGTGCGGCATCCCAGCTGGTTCAGCAAGTCGCTGGAACTGTCGAACTACGTCACCAGCTCCATGCCCGGGATCGTGGTGGGGCTGGCGTTCGTGACGGTAAGCATCCGGATGGTCCCCAGCCTCTACCAGACGGCCGGGCTGCTGATCGCCGCCTACGTGCTGCTCTTCCTGCCGCGGGCGCTGGTCAATATCCGTTCCGGCCTGTCCCAGGCGCCCAGGGAACTCGACGAGGCGGCCCAGGCGCTGGGCAAGCCTCCGCTGTTGTCATTCCTCCTCGTGACGCTGCGCCTCACCGCCCCCGCCGCCGCGGGCGGGGCCGCGCTGGTGTTCCTCGGAATCGTCAATGAACTCACGGCCACGTTGCTGCTCTCCCCCAACGGCACGCGGACGCTCGCCACGGAGTTCTGGAGCAAGAGCAGCGAAATCGACTATGCCGGCGCGGCCCCCTACGCGCTGCTGATGATCGTGATCTCGGCACCCATGACCTATCTCCTCTTCCAGCAGTCCAAGAAAGTAGCCGGACAGTGACCGAGCGTTCCGTTTCGCACAACTCCTCCGCACGGCTCCCGGAACCCCGGATCGCGGCATCCGTGGCCCCCAGCACCAACAGCCACCTGGAGGTCGATGCGGTCACCAAGAACTTCGGCCCCCAGTCCGTGCTCAAAGGCGTGAACCTCTCCGTGGCCAAAGGCGGAACGACAGCGATTGTCGGCCCGTCAGGCTCTGGAAAGACCACTCTCCTGCGGCTGATCGCGGGCTTTGAGCACCCCGACACCGGCACCATCTCCCTCAACGGCAACAAGGTGGCGGGCGACGGCGTCTGGGTCCCGGCGCACCGGCGCCACGTCGGTTACGTGGCACAGGACGGCGCCCTGTTCCCGCACCTGACAGTCGGGCAGAACATCTCCTTCGGCCTCGACGCAGACAAACTCCCCGGCGGACGGCGCGGCGTCAAAGCGCGGGTCGGCGAGCTGCTGGACATGGTCTCGCTGGACGCGGCCATGGCGAAGCGCAGGCCCCACCAGCTTTCCGGCGGCCAGCAGCAGCGCGTCGCCCTGGCCCGCGCGCTTGCCCGGGAGCCGGAGCTCATGCTCCTGGATGAGCCGTTCTCCGCCCTCGACGCCGGCCTCCGGGTGGCCACACGCCGCGCCGTGGGCAAAGTCCTGCATGACGCCGGCGTGACCACGATCCTGGTGACGCACGATCAAGCTGAGGCCTTGTCCTTTGCGGACCAGGTTGCGGTGATGCGCGGCGGGAAGCTGGCGCAGATCGGCAACCCGTTCGTCGTCTATACCCGGCCGGCGGACCGGGCCACCGCGGAATTCCTGGGCGACGCCGTCATCCTTGATGCCTGGATGGAGGGCTCACTGGCCACGTGCTCGTTGGGCGGCATCCCCGTGCGCCGTCCGCCGGCCCAGGGACGGGTCCAGCTGATGCTGCGTCCCGAGCAGATCCGCATCGCCGAGGACGGACCCATCCGCGGCGTGGTGGTGGACACCGACTACTTCGGACCCGAGACCACCGTCCGGCTCAAGCTCGCCGTCCCGCCGCTCCTCGCAGCCGGGGCCGTCGCCGATCACCGCTACCCCGGCGGCGGCGAAATCATCACCATCCGGCACTGGAACGCCTCGATCGCGCGCCCGGGAACCGAGCTGTCCCTGCGCGTCGTCGGCGAGGGCGTTGCGTTCCCGATGGAGGACACCGCGGCCGAATAGGCGCCCTGCCGGCCGCTGCCTCCGGCTCGCCGAACCCGGCGCGGAGCATTGAGCGCGCCCCGCGCCCGGCATAGTGTGGAGCGCATGACTGTTCAGCCAGGGCTTCACCGCCAGCATTGCTCCATTGCCGCCCCTACACAGCTGTGGCTGGACCCTGACGGGCGCCTGGCGGGCGGCGCGGCCGGCGACGGCGGGTTCACCGGGCTGCTCCATGGCGATACCCGGATGCTGTGCCGGGCCCTTGTCCGGGTCAACGGCTTCGAGCCCGAACCAGCCACTGTCGAGGCCGAACCCGGCGGTGTGCTGCGCGTGAGGGGACTCGTCCGCGGCATCCCGGGGCCCACGGAGGATCCCGCCGTCGAGCTCCTCCAGGTCTGGACGGTCACACCGGGAGTGGTCAGGCACTCGCTGCACCTGAGCACCTCGCTTGAGGCCCTCGATGTGGAGATCGAAATCGAGCTGGCCGCGGATTTCACGGACATGGCCGCCATCCGGCTCAGCCGCTTCCGGGATCCCGTCGAGCCGCTGTCGGCGGACGATTCGGCCCTGCGCTGGCGCGACGGCGGCAGGAGCCTCACGGTGGCGGCCGCAGGCAACGTAACACCCGGAGAACGGCTCATCTGGCGCGGGACGGCCGGGCGCGGACGCCCGTTCGAGGCGGAATGGCAGGCCGTGCTGGCCGATGCCGACGATGCCGTGGTGGCCGCCCGCCCGCTGGCCTCACGCCGCCCCCGGACCAGCCCGTCCGGGACTTTGGGACTGCTCCTGGACAATTCGCTCGATGAAGTGGCGGGGCTGCGCCTGGCCACCCGCCAACTTCCGGATGCGCCGTTCCTTGCCGCCGGGGCACCCTGGTACTTCACGTTGTTCGGACGGGATTCCCTGTGGGCGGCGCGGTTGCTGTTGCCGCTGGACACCGGGCTGGCCGAGGGCACGCTCCGTGCCCTCGCCGCTTACCAGGGCACCAAGACCGACCCCGCGGCCGCAGAAGAGCCCGGAAAGATCCTCCACGAGCTCCGGTCCAAGGAGCTGGTACTCGAGAGCCAGGGCCTGCGCCTGCCTCCGGTGTACTTCGGCGCCGTGGATTCCACCCCGCTGTGGCTTTGCCTGCTCGGCGAGCTCTGGCGTGCCGGCCGGGACGACGACGCCGTCCGGGCCCTGCTCCCGAACGCGGGGCGGGCAGCGGAGTGGATGCTCTCTGCGGGCGGCGACGGCGGGTTCCTGAGCTACAGGGATGCCACCGGCCACGGCCTGAGCAATCAGGGCTGGAAGGACTCCCGGGACGCCATGCAGTTCCGCGACGGCCGGCAGGCAGAGGGCCCGATCGCCCTGTCCGAGGTGCAGGCCTACGCCTACCAGTCCGCGCTGCAGACGGCGGAGCTCTTCGATGCCTACGGCGAACCCGGCGGCCAGGCGCTGCGGGACTTCGCCGGGGCCCTGCAGCAGAAATTCCGCGAGCACTTCTGGGTGGAGGACGACGGCGGGCCCTTCCCCGCCATGGCCCTCGACGGGCACGGCGTCCCCTTGGACATCCCGGGCTCCAACATGGGACACCTGCTGGGCACTGGCATCCTGGACGGGGCCGAAGCCCGGCTGGTCGCAGACCGGCTGCTCAGCCCGGAGCTTTTTTCCGGCTATGGCGTGCACACCATCTCCCGGCGTGCCGCGGGCTTCTGGCCTTTCAGTTACCATTGCGGCTCCGTCTGGAGCCACGACAGCGCCATTGCGGTCCGCGGGCTCCTGGTCGAAGGCTTCATGCCGGAGGCACGGACCCTTGCCGACGGCCTGCTCGCGGCTGCGGCTTCGTTCGGGCACCGGCTGCCGGAGGTGTTTGCCGGAGTCCGGTCTGAGGAGTCCGGCGCAGCGGTCCCGTATCCGGCGTCGTGCCACCCGCAGGCGTGGTCCTCAGCGTCCGCCGTGGTTCTCGCCCAGGCGATGGGTGTCGGGTTCTGAGGAGCCGGGTGCTGCGGAGCCGGGTGCTGGGGGTTGGGGAACCGGAGTGACCCGGGTGTTCCTGGCCGTGCGCAGGCCGTCAGCAAGGATGACGATTCCCGTGACGGCGACCGCCAGGCCCATTGAGGCGAGCACGTCCGTCAGCCAGTGATAGCCCAGGTATAGCCGGCTGAGGGCCACCGCGGCGGTTCCGAGGCCTGCCGCCGCGAAGGCGGCCACCGCCGTCGTCCGCTTCACCCGGCCTGCCACCAGCAGATAGACAAGGACGGACAGGAAGACGCCGGCACCGAAGGTATGGCCGGAGGGAAATGACAAGGCGTCGTCCGGGCCGAGCATGAAATCACTTGCCGAGGGCCTGGCGCGAACCACTTGGTGTTTGATCACCGTGGACACCGCAGAGGTTGCCGCCATGGCGCCGATCAGGAGGGCCGGCCGCCAGACTTCCCGCTTCCACACGGCCCACACGAGGGCCAGCGCGACCCCGATCACGGTCATCCACAGCGGGGACGTCACCGTGGTCACGGCGGTGAGCAGTGCGGTGGCCAGCGGGTTCCGCGACGCGACGAGACCGTCATGAACGGGGGCGTCCAGCGCAGCCAGGCCGCTGTTGGACTGGACCGCGGCCAGGACGACCCAGAAGACCGCATCCCCGGCCACCAGCAAGCCTGCGGCGCCGAAGAAGATGGCGCGCTGGGAGCGCAGCGGCGGAAGGGAAGAGGTGCGCGGCTGGCGCTGGACAGAGAGCATCGATCAAGTCTGCCATCCGTATCTGCAGGTACCCAAGACAACGGCTGGGAACTCGCTGGGGGCCCGCTAGGGGCCGGGTCTCTTGGCCTGCGGATACGGGGTCTCGTGGCGGGCCAGCATCTCCACGAACCCGGCGATCTTCCTCTCCCGGGTCGCGGCCTGCTTGACCGCGTTGGTGCGGTAGATCAGGGCGTACCGGTTGACGGATGTCAGGATCTCGAACATCGCCTGCGCGCGGGGAACGGCGGCGATCGCGGCGGCGAGATCCTCCGGCACCTCCGCCTCGGCCGCGCCGGAATAGGCAGCCTCCCACCGGCCGTCCGCCTTGGCGCGTTCGACGGCGGCACGCCCGGCTGCGGCCATCTTCCCGGCTGCTTCGAGGCGCTGGATGTGGCCCACGTTGCGGGCCGACCACGGGCTTCTGGGTCCGCGGCGGGTCATCCGCTGGCAATAGCTTTCCTCGTCGCGTCGCCTGAGCTGGCCATCAACCCAACCGAAGCACAGCGCCTCGTCGAGGGCGGCGTCGTAGTCCAGTTCCGTGACCGAACCGCCCTTTTTGTGCAGAACCAGCCACACGCCGGGGCTCTGCGCGTGGTGCGCCTGAAGCCACGCGCGCCAGTCGGCGGCGTCCTTCACCAGCAGTTCTTCAAGTTCAATGGCCATTGCGTATCTTCTCCCGGGCAGAGCGCACGCGGCGCCTAGGTGGCACGATATCCCTGAGAGCAGGAACCCGTCCACACCGAGGAGAAACCATGCTGCGCGTCCGCCCGATTCACTTCACCTCCCGCCTGGACGAGTGGGAGCGGCTCCTCACCGACCTCGGCATGGTCAAGACCGTTGATGAGCCCACCTGGCGGGAGTTCGACGCCGGCTCCGGCCGGCTCGCGCTCCACCGCGTGGAGGACGGCTCCGCCGAGGACGGCACCACCTCACTCGGCGTCGAAGTCGGCGACCTGGCGGAGTTCGCCCGGCGGACCAACGAGGCTGCGTCCGACGGCGGCACGTCGGCGGAGGTCATCGAGGCTGACCACGGCTCATCCTGCCGCGTCACTGCCCGGGACGGCTTCAGCTTCCTGGCCGACCCGGCAACGCGCGCGGCCGATGGCAGCTGGGGCGGCTCGGCGGAGGCAGACCCCGGACTGGCCGTCGTCGGCGTCTGGTTTGCCGAGGATGCCGCGGCGGCGGCACAGACCCTGCGCAGCATCGGTGCGCTGCCGCGCCCGGTTCCGGGCAGCGGCGGCGCCGACAGCAGCGAGGCGGAGGCGTTCACGACGAAAAACGGCGGCGTCCTGATGGTCGGCGCCGGGCCCGGGTCCGGGCGTGCAGGACTGGGATTCGAATACGGCGGCGACCTTGACGCCCTGCGTGAACGCCTTGGCGAGGCAGGGTACGACGTGGCCGTCATCGAGGAATCCGCGGTCCCCACACTCCATGTGGGCAGCCCGGATGCTGAAGGCCACGCCGCCCACCCACACGCCATCTGGATTTCCGCGGCGCCCTCTGCCGAGTGAGTGCGGCGAGCCGGACACGCGGGGATGGGGTAGAACTTAACCATGAACGTTCGCACCCCTGACCCGAATCCCGGCTGGCTCTCCGACGACGATTTGTTTGAGGCGCGCGGCCGGCTGCCGATGGTCTACGTCGAAGCCGTTCCCGTCCGGCTGGACCCCCTGGGGTTCGTGAACGAAGTCGGCACCCTCCTGCAGGCCGACGAAGACGGCACCATGGTCCGTTCCCTGGTCTCCGGCCGGGTGCTCTACCGCGAGACAATCCGCGCAGCACTGCTCCGCCACATGGAGAAGGACCTTGGCCCGCTGGCCTTCCCGCAGCTGCCCATCAGCCCCGTGCCGTTCACCGTGGCCGAATACTTTCCGTCCCCGTCCCACACGGGCTTCACCGACGACCGGCAGCACGCCGTGGCACTGGCCTACATCATCCCGGTCACGGGCGAATGCACCCCGAGGCAGGACGCCCTCGAACTGACCTGGATGACACCGCAGGAAGTCATGAGCTCGGACGTGCAGCTCGAATTCAGCGGCGGCCGCGGCGCCCTCATCCGGCAGGCGCTGGCCTTCGCCGGCGTCGGCAACTAAGCCCTGCGGGCGGTCCCGGAGCCACGCCCGGGACGCTCGAGGGGTCCCCTGCGTCCCCGACTTCACGCATCCGCCTTTGTAGACTAGTGGGCGGACCGCAAGAGAATTTAAGGACTCCCGATGACCCACCTGCCAGCCTCCCGGAACTACAGCGAACAGCAGGCTGGATCTCTGCAGAGCGGCGACCACCTGCTCCTGCCCGACGGGAACCGATCGGCCGAGATCCAGCGGGTGGATGTCGAATCCGACGATTTCGGCTCGCCCGCCATGGTTCTGGCCACCCTCACCGGCGGCGGCGTGCTGCGGATCGCTGCCGGCTCCACGGTCCTGACCACGGGCGCCGAATCCGCCCCGGAGACCACGGAAATCGCGGCCGCCGCTGATACCGCCCCGGCCGACTCCGAGGACGCAGGCTCCCCGGTGGCTGCCGGCCGGCTCCCGGCGGAGGAAGGGACTGAGGGCAGCGAGACAGCCGCGCCCGCCGTCGTCGTGCCGCCCTTGCCGGCCGCACCGCCTGCCGTCAGCGGGCCCAGCGAGGAGGACCTGGCGCTGATCCCCTCACTTGAAGGCACCCCGGAGTCCGTGGTGGAAGCCGTGGCGGAGGCGCACCCGGGCGCCGCAGGCGTCCTGTTGGTCAGCGAGCGGCTGGCGAAGGGCATCAACACCAAGTCCGGCAGCTGCCTGAAGGACCTCAGCGACCTCGCCCACGAGCTGTTCATCATGCTCAAGGACGCCGAGAACGCCCTCGCCGTCGCCGACCTGCTCAACGTCCTCCCCTTCGACGGCAACCCGGGCCGCTGGGCGTCGGTGGAGGCGTCCCTGGCCCTGTCCAGCTTCATCTGCCGCCAGCTTGGCCAGGAGGAACGCGCTGCAGTCTACGAGAAGTTCCTCCGCACCCCGGACGCCATGGAAGCGGATCCGTTCAAGGCCCGGATCAACGCCAAGGTCCGGCAGCGCTCGCTCAACGAACCGAACCTGTACGACAAGGAAATCTTCCGCTCGATCGATAACTCCAATCCGGACGCGGAACGCGAATGGCGGCGGCTCCGGCTTGAGGCCCTGCTGTTCCTGCGCGCCCACGGCGGCTCGGAAACCATCGGCGCGGTTGAGCTCGAACGCAGGATCGCCAACGAACTCGAATCCGTCCGCTCCTGACCCGCACAGGGACGCCGCGGCTGGGGCGGGCGCCGCGGCGCCCGGCGGGGGCGCCGGCTGGGGACGCCGGCTGGGGGCGCGCCCAGGCCCGGCGGAGAACTGGAAGCTGCTTGGCCCTACCCGCCCGTGGCAGGGCGTTGTAGATTCAGCCCATGACGAACAATCTGAGCGTTGTGATCAACTCCGACGCGCAGCAAGTTTGGACCATGCTGCGCGAGCCGTCCAAGGTGGCACAGTGGCACGGCTGGGAAGCCGATGACCAGGCCGCCGAAATCAACGAAATCTACTTCAGTCCCAAGGTGGTCGAAGGCGCGGACCACACCTCCCTCGTGGTCGACGGCGGAGATATCTTCACCCTGAGGCCGGTCCCCGCCGGCACGGAAGTCAGCGTCACCCGGGCCGCGGTGGACCACAATTCCGAGTGGGCCGCGTGGGACGAGGACATCACGCAGGGCTGGCTGACCTTCCTGCAGCAGCTGCGCTTCGTCCTCGAGCGCCACCCGCACGGGAAGCGGAGGACGTTCTTCTTCTCCGTTCCCGGGAGCGGCGGGTCGGCGATCGAAGGATTGGGGCTCAGCGATGTCCCGAAGCCCGGCGAACCCTACTCCCTCACCCTGGCCACCGGCGAGGAAGTTGCCGGCAAGGTGTGGTTCCGCAGCAACCACCAGGTGGGGCTCACGGTCCACCACTACGCCGAACACGGGGAGGGCCTGGTGATCGTGGCGGACCAGCCCGCCATCCCTGTTATCCGGCCCGACGGCGGCTCCCTCGTGATCGTCTCGACCTACGATCTCGGGGCGCATCAGTTGGAGTCGGTCCGCAACTACTGGGACAAATGGCGGGCTGAGAACTACCCCACATCCGAACCCCTGCACTAAAGGTTGACGGCTGTTAGCTGGCACACTTGAACGGTGCCAGCCAATCCTGTCTCCGGTCCTTTGCCCGCCGCGCCCGCCCGGCAATCCGAGTTTTCCTTCCGCGTGGGCAAACGCCTGAGCGAGGCGTGCCCGCCGTCGGCCGGGCAGGTGGCGGAGAACGGCGGGGAGTTCCTGGGCCGGACCGGGACGATCGCCACCCCGCACGGCGAGATCCAGACGCCCGCGTTCATCGCCGTCGGCACGAAGGCCACGGTCAAGTCGGTGTTGCCGGAATCCATCGCCGAACTGGGCGCGCAGGCCGTGCTGGCCAATGCCTACCACCTGTATCTGCAGCCGGGTGCGGACATCCTGGACGAGGCGGGCGGGCTGGGCGCCTTCATGAACTGGCCCGGGCCCACCTTCACGGATTCCGGCGGGTTCCAGGTGATGAGCCTGGGCTCGGGGTTCAAGAAGGTCATCGACATGAAGTCGGTGGACCATTCCGGCCCGGACGACGCCGTCGCCCCCGGCAAGGAACGCCTGGCCCACGTGGACGAGGACGGCGTGTGGTTCAAGAGCCACCTGAACGGCGACCGGCACCGCTTCAGCCCCGAGATCTCCATGAATGTCCAGCACCGGATCGGCGCGGACATCATGTTCGCCTTCGACGAGCTCACCACGCTGCAGAACTCGCGCGGCTACCAGGAGGAATCCCTGGAACGGACCCGGCGCTGGGCCGAGCGCTGCATCGCCGAGCACTTCCGGCTGACCGCCGAGCGTGCGGGCAAGCCGTACCAGGCCTTGTTCGGGGTGATCCAGGGTGCCCAGTACGAGGACCTGCGGCGCAAGGCCTGCCGCGACCTCGGCGCCATGAACTTTGACGGCTTCGGCATCGGCGGTGCGCTCGAGAAGGAGAACCTCGGCACGATCGTGCGCTGGTGCAACGAGGAGCTGCCGGAGAACAAGCCGCGGCACCTCCTCGGCATCTCCGAGCCGGACGACATCTTTACCGCTATCGAGAACGGGGCGGACACCTTCGACTGCGTGTCCCCCACCCGGGTTGCCCGCAACTCGGCCTTCTACACGCCCACGGGCCGGTACAACCTCTCCGGCGCCAAGTACAAGCGGGACTTCGGCCCGCTCCAGGAAGGCTGCGACTGCTACGCGTGCCTGAACTACTCCCGGGCCTACATCCACCACCTGTTCAAGGCCAAGGAGATGGTCTCGGCCACGCTGATCTCAATCCACAACGAGCGCTTCGTGGTGAAAATGGTCGACGACGCGCGCCTGGCCATCGAGGCCGGCGACTTCTTCGAGTTCAAGGCCGAGACCCTGGGGAAGTACTACTCCTAGAGCCGCCCGCGGCCCGGCCGCCGTCCCGCAGCCCTCCCCGGCGTCGAAATCGCCGGAACGCTGCCGGATCGCCGGTTGGTTCCGGCGATCTCGAAGCTTTCCGGCGATCTCACGGTTCTCCCCGGGGCGCTGATCGAGCCGGCCCTCGTCGGCCGCAGCACCTCCGGCGTTCCGGCTGACAGGCTGCTCCGGTCGCCGCAGACGCGGCTATGCTCCCGCCCGCTGTCGAAATCGCCGGAAAGGCCCGAAATCGCCGGAAGTTCCCGGCGACCCCGCCACGATCCAGCGATCTCGTGCGGCACCACCTCCGGCTGCGTCGGGCGACCTGGCCTTTTCCACATAGCGACGCCGGCGCCTTCCGCGCGCCCCCGCGGCACCTGAAGCTGGTGGCATGGCGCAGAACAGATTGCTGGAGTTGCCGCCGACGGGCAACCTCTGGCGCACCGAACAACTACTTGATCTCGGCTACGGCTCGCGGGCCGTCCGCTCATTCCTGGATGCCGGCGACCTCGTCCGGCTCCGGCACGGTTGCTACATCCGTGCCAGCCTCTGGAACGCCCAGTCCCCGGCCGTCCGGAGCAGGCAGCTCATCTTCGCGCACGCCCACGGAACGCGTACGACGTCGACAGGCGGCTTCCTCTACAGCCACACGTCCGCGGCGCGCCTCCGCCGCCTCTATCTGTGGGACGTGGATGACGCCATCCATGTCCTCCAGAAGGTGCGGCCGTCGAACGAGCGCCACGGCAGGGACGTCCGCTGCCACACCCGTCCGTTCGCCGAACACGACGTCACCCTAGTGAACGGCCTGCGGACAACTTCCCTGGAGCGGACGACCGCCGACTGCGCCATGATGCTGCGCTACCGGCAGGCATTGATCCTCACGGACAATGCGCTCCGCCTCGGTGCGGCCCCAGCCGCCCTGCAAGCCATGGCTGATGCCCTGGATGGCCGCCGCGGGATCCGGACGTTCCGCCGCGTCCTCGCCACAGCCGATCCACGCTCCGAATCTCCCGGCGAGACCTTGGCCCGCGAGCTGATTCTGCGGTTTCGGATCAAGCTTCCTGAGCCGCAGTTGGAAGTGTCAAGCCGCGCCGGGCGCCACCGGCTGGATTTTGCGTGGAAGGAGGAGAAAGTCGCCCTCGAGTTCGACGGCAAGACCAAATACTTCGACTACAGGCCCACAGCCGAGGTGATCTTCGAGGAACGGCGCCGGGAGAAGGCCTTGATGGAGGAGGGCTGGCGCTTCGTCCGCGTTGAGTGGCAGCACCTGTTCCGTGAGCAGGAGTTCAAGAACCGACTGCTTCGAGCCCTGGCCGACCGAACAGGGCCCTGACTCTGTGAAGGGCGCCCCTACCCGTCCCGTCCCCGGGGAGGCAGCACTGACCCTGTGAAGGCTCCGGGTCTGGTGGCAGGATGGGGCCATGGAGGAGACCTTTGCCTGAGACCGCGGTTTCCACGCGCGGACTCGTCAAGCGCTACCGCGATGTCGCCGCCGTCGACTCGCTCGACCTCGACGTCCGCCGAGGCGAAATTTACGGGTTCCTCGGCAGGAACGGCGCGGGTAAAACAACCACGATCCGCATGCTGCTCGGCCTGATCCGTCCGAGCAGCGGCGAAATTAACGTACTCGGCCGGCGGATCCGGCCCGGGGAGACGAGCATCTTCTCGAAGATCGGCTTCGTGGTCGAGACCGCGACCGCCTACCCCAACCTCACCGTGCGCGAGAACCTCGACATTCAGCGGCGTCTTACCGGCTCGCCGCCGCGATCGGTCGCCTACTCGATCGGGTTGCTGCGCCTCGATGCGTACGCAGACCGGCGCGCCGGGCAGCTCTCACTTGGCAACAAGCAGCGCCTCGCACTCGCCCGCGCGCTGTTGCACTCCCCCGAACTGCTGGTGCTCGATGAGCCCGCCAACGGCCTCGACCCGGCCGGGATCGTCGAGATCCGCGAGCTGCTCCGCTCGCTCACCGACGAGCGCGGCGTCACCGTCTTCATGTCGAGTCACATCCTCGCCGAGATCGCGCACCTGGCCGACCGTATCGGCATAGTCCACGACGGCCGCCTCATCGAGGAATCGTCGCGCGAAGAACTCGCCGCGAAGGCGCGCGCCTTCGCGGCTGACGCCTATACCCCGGAAGATCGCGAGCAGTCGCTGCTCACCCTGGATCTGGAGCGCTATTTCCTCGCGCGCACCGGCGATGGTCCGAAGAGTGGCGATGCCTGATGTTCGGTCAGGTTCTCGCCACCGAGTTCATGAAGCTCCACCGTGCCAAGGCGCCGTGGGCCACCCTGGCGGTGCTCGCAATGATGCCGCCTGGTATCGCCCTGTTCATGTGGATCGTGCGAGAACCGGGTCGGGCGGCGCAGCTAGGGCTCCTGGGCACCAAAGCGAGCCTCGCAGGACTCGAAGCGACGTGGCCCGCGTACTTCTACATGCTCACGTTGATCGTTGGCATCGGCGGGATGCTGCTGCTGGCATTCATCGTCGCCTACCTGTTTGGCCGGGAGTACCGTGATGCCACTGCCAAGAACATGCTCGCGCTGCCCGTGGCCCGTCACTGGTTCGCCGCGGCCAAGCTGGCGGTCGCGGCGGTGTGGTGGATGGCGCTCGTCGTCATAGTGCTCGTCGAGGCGCTGGCGATCGGACTGGCGATGGAGCTGCCGCAGTTCTCTGCGGGCCTGGCCGCGACCGGAATCACGAACGTGCTACTCGCAGCGACGATTTCGTTCCTGCTCGCGCCGCTGATCGCCTGGATCGCCGTGTGGGGCCGCGGCGAAGTGGCCCCCATCGCCTTCTCGCTCGTGATGCTGGCCCTGGGAAACCTGTTCGGCAAGACCGGCTGGGCGGAGTGGTTCCCCTACTCGATCGTCCCGCTATTGATCGGCATGGTGGCCGACCCGGTCGACATGCTCCCGGCAGGCAGCTACGTGGTGCTCGCGGGAATGTTCGTAGCGGGCACCGCCGCGACGATCCTGCAACTGCGGTTTGCTGACAACGCCCAGTAGGCTCCGGGGCCGGGCCGTCGTCGACACGGCACCGAGCTGTGAAATCGCCGCAAAGCTGCGGGGTCGCCGTTACCGAACGGCGACCCCGCAGCTTTCCGGCGACTTGGGTGCGGAACCGTCGAAACGGCGGCGGGGGCTCCCAGGAACCCTAACGGCGCGAGGCGTCGATGAGATCCTCGTCCTTGTCAGTAACGGGCGTCCAAGCATGGCCCTGCTCGTGGTCCAGGTGCGTGGATTTCTTGTTCTTCAGCGCGAAGATGTACACCAGCAGCGAAAGCGCGATCGCCACGGTCACGTAGGTGAAGAAGAGGTCTTCCCGGCCGACGGTCTGGAACGCGGCGCCGATCAGCGGAACCGTGCCGCCGAAGAGCGAGTTGCCGATCGCGTAGCCGAGTCCGACGCCGAGGGCACGGATCGACGCCGGGAAGAGCTCAGCCTTCACCAGCGCATTGATTGAGGTGTAGCCGCCGACAATCACGAGACCGCCCATCATCAGCAGGAAGGCCGTGAACGGATCTTTGGTCCCGGCCAGGGTGGATAGCAGCGGCCAGGTGAACAGGACGCCGGTGATGCCGAACCACAGCAGCAGCGGCTTGCGGCCGATCTTGTCCGAGATGATGCCGTAGACCGGCTGCAGCAGCATGAAGATGAACAACGCCCAGAAGTTAATCACCGACGTGTCCGTCTTGGCGATCCCGGACGTATCGTTCATGAACTTCAGGATGAAGTTGGTGTACGTGTAGAAGGCAACGGTTCCGCCGAGAGTGACGCCGATGCAGACCAGCAGCGGCTTCCAGTGCCTGGTGAACAGCAGTTTCATCGAGCCGGGGCGCGCTTCGCCGGCCGCCGCGGGAGCCTTGGCGGCCTCGACCTGCTCGTCCGACAACGTCTCTTCCATGGAACGCCGCAGCCACAGGACCACCAGCGCGGCCACACCGCCGATCGCGAACGGGATGCGCCAGCCCCACGTCCCCAGGTCAGCCTTGGGCATGGCGTTCTGCAGGACCACGAGAACCAGCAAGGCCAGCATCTGGCCACCGATCAGGGTGACGTACTGGAAGCTGGAGAAGAATCCGCGGCGCTTGGTGGTCGCCGCCTCCGACATGTACGTGGCGCTGGTGCCGTACTCGCCGCCCACGGAGAAGCCCTGCAGCACACGGATCAGGACCAGCAGGATCATGGCCCAGAGGCCGATCACGTCCTGGGTCGGCAGGATCGCGATCGCGAAGGAGCCCACCGACATCATCGTCACGCTCAGGGTCAGCGCGGCCTTGCGGCCCTTCCGGTCGGCATAGCGGCCGAAGTACCAGGCCCCGATCGGGCGCATCAGGAACGACGTCGAGAAGACAGCCATGGCTTCAAGGCCTGCCTGGAGCTCGTCCTTGGAGTTGAAGAAGTGCGACTGGAAATACGCTGCGAAGACCGTGTAGACGTAGAGGTCGTACCACTCCACGAGGTTGCCGGCGGAGCCTTTAAGGATGTTGCCGACGGCTCTTCTGGTCTGTGCCGATTCGGACAGTTGGGTGCTCATCAATGAACCTTCCTCGATTCGGCGCCGCCAGTAAGCAACACCGTCGGCCACCTTAGTCCGCGTGATGCGGAACACGCGGGTTTTGTTCATACTGTTCATGGAATGCCCGTCCATGAGCCCAATGCGTTGGTTTGGCGGGATGGCAGGATGGGTCTATGACTTCCACTTCCTTTGATTCCGCTGCCCTGGCTGCTTCCGATACCGCCTCGGACGACGGTTCCTCCCCCGCCGTCGTCCTGACCATCGCAGGCTCTGAAGCCACCGGCGGCGCCGGGGCACAGGCCGACCTCAAGACGTTCCAGGAACTCGGCGTCTTCGGCATCGCGAACCTGACCTGCATCGTTTCCTTCGATCCGAAGGACAACTGGAACCACCGCTTCGTCCCCATGGACCAGCAGGTCATCGCGGACCAGTTGGAGTCGACGACGGCGGCCTACGGTGCCGCGTCCGGGGCTCCGTCCGTGCTGGACACCGTGAAGATCGGCATGCTGGGCAGCCCCGCGACGATTGCGACCGTGGCCGCGGCACTGGCGGACGGGCAGTTCGCCAACGTTGTGCTGGATCCGGTGCTGATCTGCAAGGGCCAGGAGCCGGGGCATGCGCTGGATACCGACCAGGCGCTCAAAGCCCAGATCCTGCCGCTGGCCACCTTCGTGACGCCGAACCACTTCGAGGCCGAGTCGCTCTCCGGTCTGGAAATCACCGACGTCGAGTCCCTCAAGGCCGCGGCCGTGCGCATCCACGAGCTCAGCGGGGCCGCGGTGCTCGCCAAGGGCGGCGTCCGCGTGGCCGGGCCCGACGCCGTCGACGTCTACTTTGACGGCACGACGCTGGAAGTCCTTTCCGCCCCGAAGGTCGGCGAAGTGGCAGTCTCCGGCGCCGGCTGCTCGCTGGCCGCGGCCGTGACGGCCGAGCTGGCCAAGGGCGCGACGCCGCTGGAGGCCGCCCGCACGGCGAAGGCCTTTGTCACCGCGGGGATCCGGAACCGCGTGGCTTCGGGCGCACCGTTCGACGCCCTTTGGCAGGGCGGCCCGCGCTAGCCCCGGCCGTCCCGACCGCTAGGCCCCGGGCGCGCTGGGGTCCGACACCCTGCCCATGAACAGCGGCAGCTCCGTCTCGACGTGGACGATTTCGTAGAGGAACGGCCTGTCGAAACGGACCACCTTCTCGGCGGCTGTGCCGCTCACCGCCTCCGCGTTGATCTGGGTCACGGCGGCGGCAATCGTGCCCTTCTCCGCCACGGTGATGCTGGCGGACTGGCCTGCCTGCGTGATTTTGAGGCCGTGCTGGATCGAGTCGAAGCCCGTCTCGGTCTCGAGCATTTCCCTTAGGCCCAGGGAAGCAAAAACCCTGCGCAGCTCAAAGGTGCTCTTCTGGTCCCACCTCGGCAGGAAGAGCTGCACCGGCGAGGGGGTGGCAGAGTCTAGCGCCCGGGCAGCGTCGGCAAAGGCCTCCGCGCCGGGCGCGGCAGCCCCGGAATCCGGCAGCACCAGCCGCATCACGAAGCCGTCGGCATAGGGCAGGTCCACCGCTTCCCAGCCCGCGCCCCGGGCGGAGGCGAGGTCCTGAACGCCGGACATGGTGGGGACTGTGACCTGGTGGCCGTCCGCCGTCGTGAAGGGACCATCGGAGGTGTCGGACGGGTCGAAGGGGACTTTCCAGGCCGAGGCGAAGTACACCGCGTTGAGCAGGCTGAGGGTGTTCTCGCGGCGGTACCCCGCGGGGGCTTTCTTGATCCGCCCGCCGGTGTTCTTGTTCACCCAGGCGTCAATCGCGGGCCTGGTGGCGGCCTCGTCCTGGAAATTCACCGGGTACACCCCGCTCCCGTAATACCGGGCAAGGGAGTCCAGATACCGCTCCCCGGTGGGCACGCCCTTGTCGACGAACAGGCCGTTTGCTGTGTGCAGGACCGGCCGGCGCGGAGGGTTCTTTTCGTCCACCGAGCCGGGATCGCCGTCGAAGGCTTCCAGGGATGCGAGCAACGCATTCATGGCTTCGTCGCGGTGGTTCGCGGGGAGGTTCAGTGCGTTGTCCATCTGGGCAGCCGTTGCCCCGGTCGCGCCTGCCCGCAGCATGGCGAGGGCAATCAGCAGGCTGCCCGGGGACGAGACCACGTTCCCGTTTCCGGCGTCTCCACCGTCCGCCAGGAGCGCGGCGCCCAGCTGCCGCGCCGACGCCCGGAGCTGGGCCAGCTCGGCCGGGTAGGCGGAGCGGTCCGCCGAAACGCGTTCGACGCCGTCGGCCTTGAGCAGCGCCGGCGGCGTAGCCGAGCAGGCCGTCAACGCCAGCGTCACGGCAGCCGCGGCTGCGAGAATCCTTACCAAAGACTTCTGTTTCATCGCGCCCCCAAGGCCCGCACACAGCGACGGTAGGCGGGAATCCGCCTACGGCCAGTCAACCAGCGGGGGCTACACTCGCGCTAGCCCTTGGCCATTTCGACGGTTCCCGGCCCACTCGATGCATCCCGACGTCGAACCCGCACGGAACCGTCGAAACGGGGGTGGGCCACAGCCGGGGCTGTCAGCGCCGCGGAATGTTCCGCAGGTTGCTCCGCGCCATGCTGACGGCTTCGCCGGCGCCCCGGTTAAGGACCACCTTGGACATGGCCGTGGCGAAGCCCAGGATCTGTGCACCCTTGATCTTCGGCGGGAGGGACAGGGCCTTGGGGTCCGTGATGAGCTCCACGAGCGACGGCCCGGGGTGCGCGAAGGCCTCCCGGTACGCGGCCTCGATCTTGGACGGGTCGGTGACGCGCACGGCATGAAAACCCAGGGCCCGGGCCACCGCGGCATAGTTGGCATCGGGCACGTCCACGCCGAAGTCGGGGAGTCCGTCCACCAGCATTTCGAGCTTCACCATGCCCAGGGTGGAGTTGTTGAAGACCACCACGTTGACCGGGAGCCGGTGCGCGGCGACGGTGATGAGCTCGCCCAGCAACATGGACAGGCCGCCGTCGCCCGAGACCGAGACCACCTGCCGCCCGGGGTAGGCCACCTGGGCGCCGATCGCGTGCGGCAGCGCGTTCGCCATGGAACCGTGCAGGTAGGAACCGATCAGCCGGCGGGTACCGAGGGGGTTGATGTACCGCGCGGTCCAGACGTTGCACATGCCGGTGTCCGCGGTGAAAATGGCGTCCTCCGCCGCCACCTGGTCCAGCAGGGAAGCAGCATATTCCGGGTGGATCGGCTCGGTCTTTTCCACTTTGCGGGTGTACGCCCCCACGGCTTTGTTCATGAGCCTGTCGTGCTTCTTCAGCATCTGGTCCAGGAACCGGCGGCTCTTTTTCGCCTCAATCAAGGGCATGAGGGCAGCGAGCGTGGGCAGGATGTCGCCATGCACGGCGACGTCGACGTCGGTCCGCCTGCCCAGTCTCTGCGCGGCCCGGTCCACCTGCGCCGTGCGCGTCCCCGGAAGGAACTGGTCGTACGGGAAGTCCGTGCCGAGCAGGATCAGCAGATCCGCATCTTCGATGCCCTCGGCCGCCGCGCCGTAGCCCAGGAGCCCTGTCATGCCGATGTCGTAGGGGTTCTCGTACTGCATGAAGTCCTTGCCGCGCAGCGAATGGCCGATCGGCGCCTTGATCCGTTCGGCGAGCGCAATGACCTCATCGTGCGCGCCTTCGACCCCGGCACCGGCAAAGATGGCCACCTTGCCGGCGGCGTTGATGGCGTCGGCCAGTTCCTGCACGCTGGCGTGGTCCGGTGTCAGGCTCGCCGGCCGGAATGCCGCAGGGGACGGGGTTTCGGCGGCCGCTTCCAGTCCGGCGATGTCACCGGGAAGGGTGACGACGGCGACCCCGCGGAGCGCGACGGCGTGCTGGATGGCGCTGTGCATCACCCTCGGCGCCTGCTCGGCGGTGCTGATCAGTTCGGAATAGACCGAGCATTCGTTGAAGAGCCGGTCCGGGTGGGTTTCCTGGAAGAAACTGCTGCCGATCTGCTTGCTCGGGATGTGCGAGGCAATGGCCAGGACAGGCGCCCCGGAGCGGTTGGCGTCGTACAGCCCGTTGATCAGGTGCAGGTTGCCGGGCCCGCAGGAGCCTGCGCACACCGCGAGCCGGCCGGTCAGCTGGGCTTCCGCCGCCGCGGCAAACGCCGCGGCCTCCTCGTGCCGGACATGGATCCAGTCAATGCCGCCGTTTTTGGAGCCTCCGGTTTTGCGGACGGCGTCGACAATCGGGTTCAGGCTGTCGCCGACGATCCCATAGATGCGCTGCACGCCGGCAGCCTTGAGTTGTTCGACAAGCTGGGTTGCAAGTTCCTTGGCCATGGGTGCGCACTCCCGCGAGGTGGATCGATGAGCTGACACAGGCCAATATAGTCCGGACCGCTGTCAGCCGCGTCCAGGGGACGCTCCCTCACCTTCCGCAACAGATCGACAAACGCTCCCTCACCTTCCGCAACAGATCCCCGGACGCTCCCTCACCTTCCGCAACAGATCGACGAACGCTCCCTCACCTGATCTGAGGGAGCGTCGGGCAACTTGTGGCGGGCCCTGAGGGAGCATCCCCCAAAAAGCCGCCGGAAGGGAGGGAGCGTCAGGCCAAAACGCGCAGGAAGTGAGAGAGGGTCAGTTCCCGGAGTGCGCCTGCAGGAACGAGTAGACCTCGGTTTCGTCCACGCCGGGGAAAGCACCTGGCGGCATGGCGGCCAGCAAGTGCGAATGTGCCCGCGCCGAGGGCCAGGCGTGGCCCGCCCACTCCGAGGCCAGGGCCGCCGGCGGACGTTTGCAGCAGCTCTCGTCCGGACAGGTCGATTTGGACCGCTCGGTGGTGTCGCGGCCGCGGAACCACTTCACCTGCGCGTAGGGCACGCCCACGGAGAGGGAAAACTCGCCGTTCGCGGAGCGCTCCGTCCGGGCCGTGCACCAGTAGGTCCCCGCCGGGGTGTCCGTGTACTGGTTGTAGGCGCTGAACTTGTCTGCGACGTCGAAGACCACCCGGGACGTCCAGTTCCGGCAGGAGAACTGGCCCTCGATGGCGCCGGTATGGTCCTGCGGAAACGTCACGCCGTCGTTCTCATACGCCTTGTAGATGATGCCGCTCTTGTGCGTCTTCTGGAAGTGCGTGCGGATGTCCAAATGCTGGGTGGCGAGATTGGTGAAGCGGTGCGCCGCCGTCTCATAGGAAACGGCAAAGGCGTCCCGGATGTCCTCCACGGCGATCTCCTTGGCCTGCTTGGCTTTCTGCAGGAACTCCACGGTGGCCTGCTCCGGCAGCAGGAGCGCCGCGGCGAAGTAGTTCGTCGCCACGCGCTGCATCAGGAAGTCCCCGTAGTTGGTGGGGGTCTGGTGCCCCAATACGTAATGGCCCAAGGCCTGCAGCAGCACCGAACGGGGGTCGTGATCGCTCCGGGCGTTTTGCGTGAGGTAAATCCGGCGGTTCTTAAGATCCGTCACGGACCGGGTGGAATGCGGCAGGTCGCCCACGTGGTGCAGGCTGAAACCGAGGTGGCCGGCGATGTCCGCGATGACGTGGTGCGAGAGCGGCCCGCTCGTGTGGCCCACCGAGGCCAGGACCTTCTGCGCCTCGGCCTCGTACTCCGGGAAGTAGTTGTTCCGTTCGCGCATCATCGCCCGCAGTGCGCCGTTCGCGCGGCGGGCCTCTTCCGGCGTCGCGATCTGCTCGTTGAGCCGGCGCTCGAGCTCGTGCTGCAGGCCCACCATGGACTCCAGCACATCCATCGGAAGCCGCGAGCTGATGCGGATTTTGGGCAGTTTGAGGGACTCGTAGATCGGACTGCGCTGGTAGCGCTCCAGCTCGATTTCGAGGGCCGCGCGCCGGTTTGGCGGTTCCGCGCCGAGGAGTTCGTCGATGCTGACCCCGAGCGCTGCGGCAAGCTGCTGGAGCAGTCCGAGTTTGGGCTCGCGCTTGCCGTTTTCGATCAGGCTCAGTTGGCTCGGTGCTGTGCCGACGGCGGCGCTCAGGTCATCGAGCGTGAGCCCGGCGGCCTTGCGGAGGTGGCGGACGCGGCGGCCCATGCTGATGACATCGACTTCCGGGGCAGAGGGCAACGACGGTGACGAAGCCGGGCGGTTCCAACTGGCGGGGTGCATTTTTTGAGAATACGTGAAGAAGTGCGGTTCTTTCCACACTCTTGCTCTAGAAAGACCCTTGAAAGTACAGAAAAGTAGGTCTTACGGAAAGATTCACTACCCGGGGATCAACCTGGCAGGCCCGCAGAGACGCAGGCCGGCCGGCCCCGGACCCCACCAAGGAGACAAAGATGACTGCAGCATTTGAGCCCACCCGGCAGCCGTCCGTGCAGGACACGGCAAGCGAGCAGGCCGCCGCCCTGGAGCTCGAGTGGGCCGCCGACCCGCGCTGGGAAGGTGTCACCCGGGACTACAAGGCGTCCGACGTCGTCCGCCTCCGCGGCCGTGTCTCCGAAGAACACACGCTGGCCCGGCGCGGCTCGGAGAAGCTGTGGAAGCAGCTCACCGAGGAGCGCAGCACCGGCAACTACACGAACGCCCTCGGCGCGCTGACCGGCAACCAGGCCGTGCAGCAGGTCAAGGCGGGCCTCCGTGCCATCTATCTCTCCGGCTGGCAGGTCGCCGCCGACGCGAACAACTCCGGCCACACCTACCCCGACCAGTCGCTCTACCCGGCCAACTCCGTCCCGACCGTGGTGCGCCGCATCAACAACGCCCTGCTCCGCGCGGACCAGATCGAGTTCTCCGAAGGCATCCAGACTGTCGAGGACTGGATGGTTCCGATCGTGGCCGACGCCGAGGCCGGCTTCGGCGGCCCGCTGAACGCCTACGAGCTCATGAAGTCGATGATCCAGGCCGGCGCCGCGGGCGTGCACTGGGAAGACCAGCTCGCCTCGGAGAAGAAGTGCGGCCACCTCGGCGGCAAGGTCCTGATCCCCACCCAGCAGCACGTGCGGACGCTGAACGCGGCCCGCCTCGCCGCCGACGTCGCCGGCACGCCGTCGGTCATCATCGCCCGCACCGACGCGGAAGCAGCCACCCTGATCACCTCCGACGTCGACGAGCGGGACCAGGAATTCATCCTCCGCGAAGGCGGACAGCCGGTCCGCACCCCGGAAGGCTTCTACAAGGTCCGCAACGGGATCGAACCCTGCATCGCCCGCGCCAAGGCCTACGCCCCGTACTCCGACCTCATCTGGATGGAGACCGGCACGCCGGACCTGGAGCTGGCCCGCAAATTCGCCGAATCGGTCAAGGCCGAGTTCCCGGACCAGATGCTCTCCTACAACTGCTCGCCGTCGTTCAACTGGCGCAAGCACCTCGATGACGCCACGATCGCGAAGTTCCAGCGCGAACTCGGCGCCATGGGCTTCACGTTCCAGTTCATCACCCTGGCCGGGTTCCACGCACTGAACTACTCGATGTTCGACCTTGCCCACGGCTACGCCCGGGACGGCATGAGCGCCTACGTCGAGCTGCAGGAGAAGGAATTCGCCTCCGAAGCCCGCGGCTACACTGCTACCAAGCACCAGCGCGAGGTCGGTACCGGCTACTTCGACGACATCGCGACCGCGCTCAACCCGAACGCGTCCACTTTGGCCCTGGTGGGATCCACCGAAGAAGGCCAGTTCCACTAACACTTAGCGTTCGACGGCGGTCCTTGCGTCCGGCCTTCGGACCCGTGCGAATCTCGCCTGACGCCCGCCAACCGTCGTCGCAATCCCCTTTTCGTCTTTAAGGAGACAGAAATGAACAGCTTCACTGACAACTTCACCATCAACGGCATCACGCTGACCGCACAGCCCATTTGCCGGCAGAGCGAGGTCCTGACGCCGGACGCTTTGGCGTTCATCGCGAAGCTGCACCGGGCCACGGCGGATCGGCGCCTGGAGCTGCTGCAGGGCCGCCGGGAGCGGCGCCAGCAGATCGCCAAGGGCCACGATCCGCGGTTCCTGCGTGAAACCGAAACAGTCCGCAACGATCCGAACTGGCGCGTCGCTCCCCCGGCCCCGGGGCTGGAGGACCGCCGCGTGGAGATCACCGGCCCGGTGGACAAGAAGATGACGATCAATGCGCTGAATTCCGGCGCGAAGGTCTGGCTCGCGGACATGGAAGACTCCTCCACACCGTCGTGGCGCAACGTCATCCAGGGCCAGCTGAACCTGACCGACGCGCTGGAGCGGCGGATCGATTTCACTTCCCCGGAGGGCAAGGAGTACAAGCTCCGCGCCGCCGAGGACCTGCCCACGATCGTGGTCCGTCCCCGCGGCTGGCACCTGCCCGAAAAGCACATGCTCATCGACGGCACACCGATCGCCGGCGGGATCGTGGACTTCGGCCTGTACTTCTTCCACAACGCCCGCCGCCTGATCGCGCAGGGCAAGGGGCCGTACTTCTACCTGCCGAAGATCGAGAACCACCTCGAGGCCCGGTTGTGGAACGACATCTTCATCCTGGCCCAGGACCTGCTCGGCATCCCGCAGGGCACCATCCGCGCCACGGTACTGATCGAGACCATCACCGCCGCGTTCGAGATGGAAGAGATCCTCTACGAGCTCCGCGACCACGCCGCGGGCCTGAACGCCGGCCGCTGGGACTACATCTTCTCCCTGATCAAGAACTTCCGCACCCGCGGGCCGCGCTTCGTGCTCCCGGACCGCGGCCAGGTCACCATGACGCAGCCGTTCATGCGGGCCTACACCGAGCAACTCGTCCGCGCCTGCCACAAGCGCGGCGCCATGGCGATCGGCGGTATGGCCGCGGCTGTCCCCAACCGCAAGGACGCCGAAGCAAACTCGATCGCCATCGAAAAGGTCCGCGCGGACAAGACCCGTGAGGCCGGCGACGGCTTTGACGGCTCGTGGGTGGCGCACCCGGACCTGGTTCCGGTCTGCCGCGAGGTGTTCGACGGCGTCCTCGGCGGCCGTCCGAACCAGCTCGACCGCCTCCGCGAGGACGTCACTCCCGACGACCGTGCGCTCCTCGACATCGCCTCGACCACCGGCACCATCACCGAACAGGGCATCCGGAACAACATCGAGGTCGGCATCCGCTACATCGAGTCCTGGCTGCGCGGCAACGGCGCCGTGGCGATCCACAACCTGATGGAGGACGCCGCCACCGCGGAGATCTCCCGTTCGCAGTTGTGGCAGTGGATCTTCTCCCGGGCCATCACGGACGACGGCGACGTCGTCACCCGCGAGTGGGCGGAGGACATGCTCGACGAGGAGTTCGCGAAACTGGAACGCTTCGAAGGGGACCGCTTCGCCGACGCGCGGGACATTTTCGAGGAGGTCACGCTCGGCAACGAGTTCCCGGCCTTCCTGACGCTGCCGGCCTACGACCGGTTCCTTCATGAAGCCCGCGACGGCGCCGACACCGCCAACGAGGACCCCGCGCTGATCCCGGCATAACCGCGCGGCCAAGACGGCCCGCTCAGATTTCCGTCTGCTGGGCTGCCATGCCCTTCGCAACAGGCACCCCGAGATCCGGGCGGCAGCCCAGCGACGGAACACCCTCACCACCATCGACAACGGAATCGAGAAAACAGCCCAGGCCCAGGTTTCCTCCGAAACCTGGGCCTGGGCTGTCATGTTGGCGACTGTGGGCCCTCGTCAGTGGGCCTTCGGCACGTGGCGCAGGGACAGCGAGGTGCCGAGGATAAACGCGGCCACAGAGCCCAGGATCAGCAGCAGCGCTCCGGTCCAGGAGCCGGAAACCCCGTGCACGTAGCCCAGCAGGGTCGGCGCTGCGGCCCCGAAGCAGTACCCGGCCCCCTGGACGACGGCGGACATCCGGCTTGCCGAGGCCTGGTCCCGGGCCAGCCGGATGATGGCGATGAAGATGAGGGTGATGCCGCCGCCCTGGGCGATTCCGCCGAACGAGGACCACAGCCACCACAGCTCCGGGGCCAGCAGCAGGCCCACGGGCACGGTGAGCCACAAGAGCCCGAGGGTGAGGCCCGCCGTCGTCGTGTTGGCGAAACGGGCCGCGAACGGGACCCCCAGGCCGCCGGCAATGGCAAAAATCTGGAAGAGCGAGGACCCTGCTCCGGCGGCCGAAGGCGCCATGCCGAGCTCGTCGGACAGGAGGCTGGGCAGCCAGGCGGTCACGCCATAGTAGGAAAACGCCTGGCCCGCGAACCCGGCCGTGAGGCCCGCCGTTATCCATCGCGACGCGGGCTTGCCGGCGGCGCGCGCCGGATCCGTCCCGGGCACGGCCTCGGGTACGAAGGCGCGGCGGCGGACGGCGAGGCCCCAGACTGCGGCAGCCGCGAGCGCGAAAATACCGCACGCCGCGATGGCAGGGCGCCAGCCCAGGAGCTCTGCCAGCGGTGCGGAGACCATGGAGGTCACGAAGGATCCGACGTTCAGCGCCGCGGTGTAGATTCCCATGGCCGTCCCCTGGCGGGCGGGCGCGAAGTCCCTGCGGATGATCAGCGGGACAACAATGTTGCCGATGGTGATGGCGACGCCGAGAATCACTGTCCCAAGCATGACGAGGGCGCCCCCGCCCGCCGATCGGACCACCACGCCCAGAAGCACGCCGAGCAGGGTCAGCGTGACCGCGAACTCCGGGCCGAGCTTTCGCCCGGCAAGGGAGGCCAGCGGCGCGGCCAAAGCGAAGCAGAGCACCGGGATGCCGGTCAGGAAGCCCAGCTCCACCGGCGAGAATCCGAGATCGTGCTGCATCTGGCCGACCACCGGCGCCACGGCGACAAAGGGGCCCCTCATGTTCAGGGCGATGAGCGCGATAGAAACCAGCAGGATCCAGCCGCGCGGCGCTTTCGCGAGAATGTTGGCGCTCATGTGTGCCGCGGCTCGGCCGGCGGGCAAAAATACGGTTTCATCAGTCCCATTGCTATCACGGGCCCGTCACCGCTGCCGGACGGTGACCGAAATGCGACTCCCTACGTTTGGTCACCCAGGGTCCACGCTGGCGAGGGCGCTGCCGGCACGGACCCCCACACCCGAGCCGGGAAGCTTCCCTGGCGACGGGGCCCGTGCCGTGCTCTCCAGCCGGGGCCGCTACTTGACGGCACCGGCGGTGAGCCCGGCGACGAAATTGCGCTGCAGCAGCAGGAAGCCGACCACGACCGGGACACTGACCACCAGCGATGCGGCCATGATTTGGTTCCAGTAGACGTTGGTCTGTGTGGAATACAGCTGCAGGCCGACGGCCAAGGTCCGGTTGGCGTCTGTGGTCATGACGGAGGCGAAGAGCACTTCACCCCACGAGGTCATGAAGCTGTAGATGGCGACGGCCACCAGTCCTGGCCGCGCGGCCGGAAGCACTACGCGCCACAGGGCGCCCATCGGGCCGCACCCGTCCACCTTGGCGGCTTCGTCCAGATCCCGTGGAATTCCGTCAAGGTAGCCCGCCAGCATCCAGATGGAGAACGGCAGGGAGAACGTCAGGTACGTGATCACCAGGCCAGCACGGGTGCCGACCAGCTGGATTCCCACGGCCGAGTTGATGTTCACGAAAATCAGGAACAACGGCAGCAGGAAGAGCACACCCGGGAACATCTGCGTCGACAGTACCGTGGTGGAAAAGACAGTCCGCCCCAGGAAGCGGTAACGGGAGATCGCATAGGCGGCAAAGACCGCGATAATCAGGCTCAGGATGGTCGCGGCTCCGGCCACGATGACACTGTTGACGAAATACGATGCCAGCGGCACCGTCTTCCACATGTCAATGAACGGGGCGAAGGTCACCGAGGTCGGCCACCAGGTGAAGGCGCCCTGAACGTCGGACAGGGGCTTCATGGCTGAGGTGACCATGACATAAACGGGCACCACCGTGAAGACGGTCAGTAGTGCAACGACGATGATCCGGAACACCTTGGATCCGCTGGTTTCACGCACGCTTGGACCTCCGGTTCAAAACAAGCAGGTAGATTCCGCTGACCAGCAGCAGAAACAGCAGCAGCATCACGGACATGGCCGCGCCCGAGCCGAAGTTCCAGGTAAGGAACGAGGCGTTGTAGATGTGGAAGGAGATCAGGTCCCCCGCAGGCGGCTGGGCATTGCCGAACAGCACGAAGGGTGTGTTGAAGTCGTTGAACGTCCACAGGAACATGACCAGGAGCAGCACCATGTTCACCGGCCGTACCATCGGCAGCGTAATGGAGCGCCACTGCCGGAAGGGCTTGGCCCCGTCCACGGCGGACGCTTCGTAGACATCGGTGGGAATGGACTGGAGCCCGGCCATCAGCATCAGGAACGCGAAGGGCCAGAGCCGCCAGATGGCGACCACGACGACGGCGACGAAAGAGTTGTCGCCGATCAGCCAGAACGGCTTGTCCCCGCCCAGATGGAGGTTGTCATAGATGAAGTGATTCACCGCGCCGGTGTCCTTTTGCAGCATGAACTTCCAGGCGATGATGCCGGCGTACATGGGCAGGGCATAAGGCACCAGGAAGAGCGTGCGGAAGAAGCCCTGGCCGCGGAATTTGCCCTGGAGGGCCACGGCCGCCGCCATGCCAAGGGTCCAGGAGATGCCGACCACCAGGACAGTGAAGGCACACGTGACCAGGAAGGACTGCAGCAAGGCCGACCCGACGGCGCCATTGAAGTCCAGGGCAACCTGGTAATTCTTCAGGCCGGTGACGGGCGCATTGCCCCAATTGGAGATAAATGCCTTGGTCAATTTGAGGAAGCTCATCCAAATACCGGTCACCATCGGGATGACGTGGATGACCAGTTCGAAGACGATGGCCGGTGCCAGCAGGGCGTAGGGCAGCCACCAGCCGGACGGGCGCGGCCGGCGTTGCGTGGGCTCGGACTTGGGAGGGGCCTCGGTAGTGACAGGGGGTGCCGTTGCAGCAGCCACGGGAACTGACCTTTCTGTAGGTGCGGGCGACCGGACGGATGGTGCCGGGGGTTGCCGGCACCACCCGGTGGCGTTAGCCGGCGGCTGCGACCTGCTGCTCCGCCGTCTTCATCGCGGTGCGGATGTCATCAGTGCTGACGGTTCCGCCGGAGGCAATCTTGGCGAACATCTGGTTCATTGCCTTGCCGACGGTGCTTTCGAACTGGTCCTCGGCGGGTACCAGGGGAAGCGGCTTGGCCTTGCTGGCGTAGATATCCGCAAAGGTTTTCGCTTCATCCGCGTTGTCGGTGAAGTTTGGCGTGGCCGCGTTGAGCACGGGCAGCGCCGAGAACGGCTTGTCGAGGGCCGTCTGCGTCTCCGCGCTGGTCATGAAGTTCACGAACTTGAGGGCGGCGTCCTGGTTCTTCGTATTCTTGAAGATGGACAGGTTGATGCCGGCAACGTGGCTGGCCGTCTGGGCCTTGGCGTCCGAGGGCGCCGGGAACGGAACAACCCCGTACTTGTCGCTCGTCATGCCGTTGGCGACGATGGAGTTGTCGGCATTGTTCTGGTTCAGGATCATGGCTACCTTGCCGGTGGCAAAGTCGTTGACTGCCTTGGTCCCGTTGTCGTACTGGGCGTTGCCGATGTTGACAACCTTGTCCTTCTGCATCAGGTCGAGGTACCGCTCGATCCCGCTGACCACGCCGTCGGAGGAGAACGTCGGTTTGCCGTCCTTGTCGAAGAGATCCGCGCCGTTCTGGGCTGCGTTAATGAAGGCGAAGTGGGCATTTTCGGTGTAGCTGCCGGCGGCCAGCGCAAAACCGTACTTATCGCCGCTGGTGAGCTTCTTGGCGTCGGCGACCAGGTCCTCCCAGTTGTTGGGGGGCGTCAGACCGGCAGCGGTGAACATGGCCTTGTTGTAGTACAGCCCGTAGGCCAACCCATAGACGGGAACCGACGTCGGATCCTGGCCGGCTACCCCGCCGGTGTCCATGGCGGTCTTGACGAACTTGTCCTTGCCGCCGATGGCCTTGAACGCCGCGTCGTCGAAGGGCATGAAGGCCCCGGTGGACTGCAGGGAAGCCGCCCACGTGTTGCCGATGTTGACGACGTCGGGCGCCTGGCCTGAAGTGACGGCCGTCTGGATGCGCGTCTGCAGATCGTTCCAGCCGATGACCTCCAGGTTGACCTTGATCCCGGTCTGCTTGGTGAAGTTCTCCAGTTGCGGTGTCAGGACCTGCTTGTCATTGTCCAGGCTGGTGCCCTGGTTGCTGGCCCAGTACGTAATGGTTCCGCCCGATCCGGAAGCGTCCGAACCGGAGGAAGAGGAGGAAGAAGAGTTGCTGTTGCCGCCGCAGGCGGTTGTCGTCAGCGCTAGGGCCGCGATAGCAGCAGTAGCAGCAAGGGTACGAATTTTCACTTCATGACTTCCTTGTCTGAGATTCGCAATGCACATCGAGAGTCCGGCCTCCGGACTTTCCACAAAACTAGTGGAACTTATATCGATGGTCAATCAAAAGTTCAATCTCAGCTGGTGGAATTTTTTCGGGCTTCCCGGCAGCCCGGATCGCCGGGCGCGACGGTTCGACAGTATGGGGCCCTCAGGGCCGACGCGGGCGCGGATCCCGGGCCGGGCACGGCCCCCGGATTGCCCGGGCCCGGCCCAGGGTTGGTTAAGCCTTTTCGAGGAGGGCTTCGATACTTGCAGGGGAGAGAATGTCATCAACGACCATGCGGCTCGCACCAAGCACGCCGGCCTGGTCGGCTGCCATCGACTGGACGATGCGCAGGCGGGCAGTGGCCAGCGGCAGGGAACGCTGGTAGACCACCTCGCGGACGCCCGCCAGGAGGTATTCCCCGCCTGCAGCCAACCCTCCGCCAATAACGATCACGGAGGGGTTGAGCAGGTTTACGCACGTTGCCAGCACGTCCCCCACGTCGCGGCCGGCCTGGCGCATGGCCTGGACGGCCTTGACATTGCCGCGGCGGGCAAGCTCGAGTACATCCTCGCCGGTTTCGGCGTGCACTCCCTCGGCGGTCAGGGCGGCGGCCACTGCTGGTCCAGAGGCCAGCGCCTCCAGGCATCCGTAGTTGCCGCACCGGCAAAGAAGGCCCTCCCCGCGCGGCACCCGGACGTGTCCGATGTCGCCGGCGGTGCCGTCAGCACCCCGCTGCAGCAGGCCGCCACTGATGATACCGGCCCCGATTCCGGTGGCGACTTTGATGAAGAGCAGGCTGTCGACGTCGGGCCAATAGAAGGCCCGCTCCCCCAGCGCCATGATGTTCACGTCATTGTCGACGGCGACGTGGGTATCAAAACTGCGCTGGATATAGTGCGGGACGTCGAAGCCGTCCCAGCCCGGCATGATGGGGGGATTGGCCGGTTTCCCGCTGGAGTGTTCCACGGGTCCCGGCAGTCCGATCCCGATGCCGGCAAGCTCGCGTGCATCCCGGCCGGTCCGGGCCAGCAGCGTGCGGCAGAGTTTCACGACAAGGTCAAGGACTGCCTGCGGCCCGGCGGAGATCTCGATGTCCACCCTGGACTCGGCGAGGACCCGGCCGCTCAGGTCGGTGGCCGCGACAAGGATGTGCGTGGCGCCGACGTCTACGGCCATGACTATGCGCGCGGAGGGCTGGAAGGCGAAGCGCGACGGCGGACGCCCGCCGGAGGAAAACGCCTCACCGGCCGGACCAATGAGGCCCAATGACATGAGCGCGTCAACACGGGCAGCGATGGTTGACCTTGCCAGGCCGGTCATGTCGGCGAGTTCAGCGCGCGTGCGTGCCCGGCCGTCGCGCAGGAGCTGGAAAAGCTCCCCCGTTCGCGACTGGCCGCCCGCCGGCGCGGCAGACGCGGGAATGCGGGAGGACTGCAGCTCGGAGACGGGCGGAGTTGACATGGATCAATGTAAGCATGACGGGCTTATTCCTGTCACAATCTCTATTGGCGGCTGACCACGCGCAACTTTTGCTTGACTGTCGACAAAAGCTGTTCTAGCTTTACTGGTGCGGCGGTCCGCAACAATCATTCGCTGCGCACGAGCCAGCAACTGCCGGGATCGGCCTTAGGCCGAAAGCATCTACGCCAGGAGAATCTGTGACTTACTCCCTTCAGCTTTACACCGTTCGCGGCCCCTTGGAAGAAGATCTGGAAGGCACGGTCAAACGCGTGGCCGAACTGGGCTTCACCGCGGTGGAGCCGTACAACTTCGTGGCCACGGCCGACGCCCTGGCGGCCGCCCTGAGCGCGAACGGGCTCACGGCCCCCTCTGGCCATGCCCCCCTGCTCCGCGCCGACCAGGACGAAATCTTCCAGGCAGCGCAGAAGCTTGGTATCGGAACGGTCATCGACCCGCACGTCGACAGCGCCCGGTGGACCACAGAGGCCGACATCAAGGAGACGGCTAAGGCGCTCAACGCGGCAGCCGCCAAGGGCGCTGAATACGGCATCGCCGTCGGCTACCACAACCACGAGTTCGAGCTTGAAAACCGGATCAACGGCCGATCTGCGCTGGAAGTGCTGGCAGAGAATTTGGATCCCCAGGTGGTGCTCGAGGTGGACACCTACTGGGCCGCCGTCGGCGGAGAAGAGCCGGTCGCATTGCTCGAACGGCTCGGTGACCGGGTGAAGTTCATCCACATCAAGGACGGCCCGTTGACCAAGGTGGACAAAGACCAGGTCGCTGTAGGCGCCGGCCGGATGCCGATCCGGGAGATCATCGCTGCCGCCAAGAACCTCGAAGCCGGGGTCGTGGAACTGGACGATTTCACCGGAGACGTCTTCGACGCCGTCGGCGACTCATTGACGTACCTGAAGGCAGGGAAGTAATGGCAACGGCAAGCTCTCCGCGGACCGGTCCCGTCGGCGTCGCCATCATTGGCGCCGGAGTCATCAGCAAGGAATACCTAAGCAACCTCACGAGCTTCCCGGACGTGACGGTCCACGTCGTGGCCGACATGTTCGAAGAGGCCGCCGCATCGCGCGCCGCAGAATTCGGCATTCCCGCCTCCGGCGGCGTCCAAGCTGCCCTGACCCACCCCGACGTCGAAATCGTCGTCAACCTGACCACGCCGGCAGCCCACGTGGAAGTTGCCACCGCTGCCGTCAACGCCGGGAAGCACGTCTGGAGCGAGAAGCCCTTCTCGCTTGACCGGGACAGTGGCCTCGCACTGCTTAAAGACGCTGACGCCGCAGGTGTCCGCCTGGGCTGCGCACCGGACACGTTTTTGGGTGCCGGCCTGCAGACAGCCCTGCGGATAATCGCCGAAGGCGGCATCGGCGTTCCGCTGACCGCGTTGACGCTGATGCAGTCCCCGGGCCCGGAATCCTGGCACCCGAATCCTGCCTTCCTGTTCCAGGAGGGTGCGGGACCGCTCTTCGATATCGGGCCCTACTATCTGACAACGCTCGTCCAGACCTTTGGCCCGATCGCCAAGGTGGCGGCCTTCGGATCCACCTCCCGGCAGAAGCGCATCATTGGTTCCGGCCCCAAGGCCGGCGAGGAATTCGACGTCACCGTGCCGAGCCACGTCAGCGCGATCGCCCAGTTCGCAGGAGGCGAGTCATCCCAGAGCATCTTCAGCTTTGACTCCAACCTGCAGCGGGCCGGTTTTGTCGAGGTCAACGGGACCGAGGCGACCATTGCCTTCCCCGATCCGAATATGTTCGACGGCGATATTCTGCTGACGCGCCGCGGCGCGGAGGCGCCGGAGGTCATAGCAGCCGTCGGTTCGAAGTCCTCCCGCGGCACCGGTGTGCTGGAAATGGCCCGTGCCATCCGGGCCGGCGTTCCGCACCGCGCCCAGGGGCAGATGGCCTACCACGTGCTCGACGCCATGGTGTCGATCGCCGAATCCATCGAAACCGGGACGTTCATTGACCTGGCCAGTACTGCGTCGGCGGCTCCCCCGCTGCCCGCTGACTGGGACCCTACCGCCGCTACCCTCTAGGATGCCCCCGATGCTGGATCACACGGCCGCCCCTGGCCCTTCCCCCCTGGGGGTGGCCATGATCGGCTACGCCTTCATGGGCAAGGCCCACTCAAACGCGTGGCGGAACGTGGCCAGCTACTTCGAGGTGCCGGCCTTCGAACAGAAGGTCCTCGTCGGCCGCGACCCCGCCGGGGTCGCGGCCGCCGCCGCAGAGTACGGCTGGGCAGAGGCGGCCACGGACTGGCGGGACGTGATCGCCCGGGACGACATCGACATTGTCGACATCTGCGCCCCTGGCTGGTTGCACGCCGAGATCGCCACCGCAGCCCTGGCCGCGGGCAAACATGTCCTGGTCGAAAAGCCCTTAGCCAATACCCTGGCCGAAGCCGAAGCCATGGTCGAGGCCGCACAGGCTGCCCGCGACCGCGGCGTGCAGTCCATGGTGGGTTACACCTACCGGCGCGTCCCTGCGCTGGCACTGGCCAGGGAACTGATCAGCGAGGGCCGTTTGGGCACCATCCGGCAGGTGCGCGCCAGCTATCTCCAGGACTGGCTGGCCGACGGGCAGGCGCCGATGACATGGCGGCTGCGCAAGGAGTCAGCCGGGTCCGGGGCGCTGGGGGACATCGCCTCGCACGCCGTGGACCAGATCCAGTTCCTCCTGGGCGACACGGTTACAGACGTCTCCGGCCGGCTGCACACGTTCACCACGGAACGCCCCGGGCCCGCCGGCCCGGAGCCCGTGACGGTCGACGACGCCGCCTGGGCCACCCTGTCCCTGGCCGGGGGCGCCGTGGCCAGCGTCGAGGTCTCCCGTGTCGCGCTCGGAAAGAAGAATTCCCTGTCGATTGAGATTTATGGCAGCCGCGGCGCGCTCCACTTCGATCTGGAGACCATCAATGAGCTCCAGTTCCTTGACGGCACGGCGCCCGTCCGTGAACAGGGATTCCGCCGCATTCTCGTGACCGAGCCCGAGCACCCTTACGTCAGCGCATGGTGGCCGCAGGGACACGTTCTCGGCTGGGAACACGCCTTCACCCACCAGGCTCGGGACTTTCTCGTGGCGATCGGCAGCGGAACCCAGCCCTCGCCGTCGTTCGAGGAAGGGCTGGCTGTCCAGCGTATTCTGGCCGCGGTTCAGGAGAGCGCGGCAGCGAAGAGCTCCACCATCCAGCTGGCAGCGCCCCCCGCGCCCGCCCCCATGACCGAAGGAACCTGACATGCCCCGCCCGTACACCCTGTTCACCGGCCAGTGGGCCGACCTCCCCTTCGAGGAAGTCGCGCGCCTGGCGTCCGGCTGGGGCTACGACGGCCTGGAAATCGCCGTCTCCGGCGACCACCTGGACGCGTGGCGCTGGGACGAGCCCGGCTACGTCGAGTCCAAACTCGCCGTGCTCGAGAAGTACGACCTCAAGGTCTGGGCCATCTCCAACCACCTCAAGGGCCAGGCCGTCTGCGATGACCCGATCGATTTCCGGCACGAGGCGATCGTCGGGACCAGGGTCTGGGGCGACGGCGACCCCGAAGGCGTCCGCACCCGGGCCGCCGAGGAAATGAAACACACCGCACGGCTCGCCAAGGCCCTTGGCGTGGACACCGTGGTCGGCTTCACGGGTTCCTCGATCTGGCAGTACGTCGCGATGTTCCCGCCCGTCCCGGAGAAGGTGATCGAGGCCGGCTACCAGGACTTCGCCAACCGGTGGAACCCCATCCTGGACGTCTTTGACGAATGCGGCGTCCGCTTCGCCCACGAAGTCCACCCCTCCGAAATCGCCTACGACTACTGGACCACCGTCCGCACCCTCGAGGCCATCGGCCACCGCGCGGCGTTCGGGCTGAACTGGGATCCCTCCCACTTCATGTGGCAGGGCATCGACCCGGTCTCCTTCATCTGGGACTTCAAGGACCGGATCTACCACGTGGACTGCAAGGACACGAAGCTCCGGCCCACCGGCCGGAACACGGTCATGGGCTCGCACCTGCCCTGGGGCGACCCGCGCCGCGGCTGGGACTTCGTCTCGGCAGGCCGCGGCGACGTCCCCTGGGAATCGTCGTTCCGCGCCCTCACCGCGATCGGCTACGACGGCCCCATCAGCATCGAATGGGAGGACGCCGGCATGGACCGGCTCCACGGCGCCCCTGAAGCCCTGGCCGCGCTCAAGAGGTTCGATTTCCCGGCGTCGAACACCTCCTTCGACGCCGCGTTCAAGCAGTAGCTTCACGAAGCATGCGCCCATCTCCGCTACGGATCCGGACATGGGCGGCGGAAACGGTCCGGCACGCCGCAGATCCAAGCAGCGCCGCTCCGTTTCCGCCGCCCCGGTCCGTTTGCGTAGCGGAAACCGCGGGGTTCGGTCCCAATTCGGGTCCCGCGCACGCCGCCGTCAGGAGTCGCCATGTCGAATGACCCGGAGAGCACTTCCTCAACAGGACCTGCTGCGGAACCAGCATTGGCACCAAACGCGGCCGCGGGGCGGATTCTCATGCCCGGCCAGCGCTGCGAGGTCTGGGTCGCGTCCGTCACGACTGGTTCGCGGGAGCTGATCTTCGCTACAGACGGTCTGCTCCTGGAGGCACCGAACTGGACCCATGACGGCGGCTCGCTCGTTCTCAATGGCGCGGGCGCCTTGTGGCGGCTGGACCTTGGCACGTGCTTGCTCGGCCGGGTGCCCCTCGCCGGCATCCCCGCCCTGAACAATGATCACGTGCTCGCGCCCGACGGCCTGATCTACCTCTCGGCCAACGACGGCCACATCTACCGGTCGATGCTCCAGGGCGGTCAGGCAACGCGGATCACAGCAGAGGACGGCATGCTCCATTTTCTTCACGGCGTGAGCCCCGACGGACAGGAGCTGGCCTACGTGGGCATCGAGACGGGCAATTCCGGACACCCGGGCCGGATCATGACCATGCCGGCCAGCGGGGGCGCCTCCGCACACATCGACGTCGGGCCCGGGCACTGCGACGGCCCGGAGTATTCACCGGACGGTGAGTGGCTTTACCTCAACACGGAAGCCTTCACCAGCCAGCCCGGGCACGCCCAGATCGGACGCGTGCGCCCGGACGGAAGCGGCCTTGAGCGCCTGATCGAGAGCGAAAGGGTGGACTGGTTCCCGCATATCTCACCCGACGGGCGTTTCGCGTGCTACCTGCGGTTCCCGCCAGGGACCATTGGTCACCCAGCCGACCTGCCGGTTGACACCGTCGCGGTCTCAATGACGGACTGGACCATGCCGCTCCACTCCTGGACCCTGTTTGGCGGGCAGGGAACTCTCAATGTCAACAGCTGGTCCCCCGACTCGACCCGGTTCGCGTACGTTGCCTACCCCGTCGGCTGACGCTGCGGTCCACGGGGGACTCCCCTTTGCGCAGCGGAATCCGGCGCAAGCAGGCGTCCGCCGTCGAAAGGACGCCTGCCGCGACAAGGCTTCACGGATCGAACGCGGCCCTGCAGCGGACTAGGGTTCTCTGCATGACCCACGTGATCAGGACAGCAACCTCGGACGACGCCGGCAAGCTGGCAGCGCTGGCGGCCGCCACCTTTCCGCTGGCCTGCCCGCCCGGTTCACCCCCGGAGGACATCGCGGCGCACGTCGCGAACACGCTCAGCGCGGACAACTTCCGCGCCTACCTGGCAGATCCGGATGTCACGGTGCTCGTGATCGACGCCGACGGCGAGCTCTGCGGCTACAGCCTGTTGGTGGACCGGGCCGCCCAGGACCCGGACGTTGCCGGGGCGCTGACCCTGCTGCCCTCGGTCGAACTCAGCAAATGCTACGTCCACCCGGACCACCACGGTCTCGGCGCCGCAGCCGGGCTCATGCACGCCAGCGTCCGCGCTGGGTCGGCCACCGGCGCCCAAGGACTCTGGCTGGGTGTGAACAGCCAGAACGCCCGGGCCATCCGGTTCTACGAGAAATCTGGCTTCCGCCGGGTCGGCACGAGGTCTTTCCGGCTGGGCCACACGGTGGAACACGACTTCGTCATGGAGCTCACCCTCCCCGCTCCGCGGGAGTGATGAACCCGTCAGCCGGCCGGGGAATGCCACGGCAAGGGCGCGGGTTGTCGCCAGCATGAAGATTGAGATCTGGTCCGACGTGGCCTGCCCCTGGTGCTACATCGGCAAACGCCGCTTTGAAACCGCCCTTGCAGACTTCCCGCACCGTGAATCCGTCGAGGTGCAGTGGCGCAGCTACCAGCTGGACCCTGCCCTTCCGGAGCACTACGACGGCACCGAACTGGAATACCTGAGCACCCGCAAGGGCATGGCTCCGGCCCAGGTGTCGCAGATGTTCGAGCACGTGGCGGCCCAGGCCGCCGCCGAGGGGCTTAACTACCGCTTCGACGACGTCGTGGTGGCCAACAGCTTCACCGCCCACCGCCTGATCCACCTCGCCGCCGCCCACGGTAAGCAGGACGCCGCAAAGGAACGCCTGCTCAGCGACCACTTCGAGCACGGCTTGGACATCGGCAGCCGGGACTACTTGACGGCGCTGGGGCGGGATCTCGGAATAGGCGCCGGCGAACTGGCCGAGCTCTTCAGCACCGACAAGTACGCCGATGCCGTCCGGCACGATTTCGCAGAGGGCCGGGCCCTGGGCATCAGCGGGGTCCCGTTTTTCGTGATCGACCGGAAGTTCGGCCTCTCCGGCGCCCAGCCGGCTGAGACGTTCACGGCGGCCCTCGAGCAGGCGTGGCAGGACAGCCACCCGCTGGTCATCGTGAGCGCAGGCGCGGGATCCGCTGCGGATGCCGCCGCCTGCGGCCCCGACGGCTGCGCCGTCTGAGCCCCGCCGTCTGGGCCCCGATCCCGTCGAAGTCGCCGGAAGCGTCCGAGTTCGCGGGAAGTTTCCGGCGACCCCGAAGGATTCCGGCGAACTCACGGCCCTCACGGCGATCCCCGGCCTAGAGTGAGTCATGGATACTTCGGCGGGACCGAACGGACCCCGGACCTCCCTGTTTACGGACCACTATGAGCTGACGATGTTCCAGGCGGCCCTGCACTCCGGGGCGGCACACCGCCGGTCCGTGTTCCAGGCCTTCGTCCGGGGTCTGCCGGATGGCCGCCGGTACGGGATCGTGGCCGGCACCGGCCGGCTCCTTGAGGGCATAGCGGGTTTCCGTTTCAACCAGGACGACCTCGACTTTCTGGCCGGGACCGGAGTGGTGCATGAGGACACGCTGGAGCACCTGGCCGCTTTCCGGTTCTCCGGCGACATCTGGGGCTATCCGGAGGGCGAGGCATACTTCCCGCACTCCCCCGTCCTGATCGTCGAATCGACGTTCGCGGAGGCCTGCGTTTTGGAGACCTATGTCCTGTCGGTACTAAATCATGACAGCGCTATCGCGTCGGCTGCGTCCCGGATGATCAGTGCCGCCGACGGCAGGCCCTGCATTGAGATGGGATCCCGCCGCACGCACGAGGAAGCGGCCGCCGCGGCGGCCCGCGCGGCCGTGATCGCCGGTTTCGCCGGCACGTCCAACCTGGCCGCCGGGCGGCGGTACGGGCTACGGACCGTCGGCACCGCGGCCCATTCCTTCACGCTGGTCCATGACTCCGAGCGCGACGCCTTCGCGGCGCAACTGGCCTCGTTGGGGCCCGGCACCACGCTGCTCGTGGACACGTACGACGTCGAAGCGGCCGTCCGTACCGCTGTCGACCTCGCGGGAGATAGGCTCGGGGCTGTCCGGCTGGACTCAGGAGACCTCGTGGCCCAGGCGCGGTGGGTCCGCGGACTCCTGGACAGCCTCGGCAACGTGCATACCAGGATCGTGGTGACCTCGGACCTGGATGAGTTCTCCGTTGCCGCGCTCCGGTCCGCTCCTGCCGATTCCTACGGCATCGGCACATCGCTGGTGACCGGTTCGGGGGCGCCCACGGCCGGCATGGTCTACAAGCTGGTGAGCCGGGCCGATGACTCCGGTGAGCTGGTTGCCGTGGCGAAGACCTCGAAGGACAAGATCAATGTGGGCGGCCGCAAGTTCGCCGTGCGCCGACTGGATGAGCGCGGGACCGCCACCCACGAGGTCCTCGGCGTGGGCCACCCGCCAACGGGCGGCAGGATCGGTCGTCCCCTTCTGCAGCAGTTCATGGAGGACGGCGAAATTCTGCCCGGCTGGACCGGCCCGGAAGCGGTGGGGCGGGCGCGGGAGCGGCACAGGCTTTCCATGGCGGAGCTGCCCCGGGTGGTCGACCGGCTGCAACCCGGCGAGCCCGCCATCCCGACCATCTATGAGTGACGTGTCACGGCGAGGCGCTTCGTGGTGTGTTGCTGGTAGCGCCCGGCGGCCGCCCTGCCGGACGCCGCGCCGGCCGTGTCACAGTCTTTCGGCCGCCCAATTTAGTGACAGATCACGCTAAAGTGTCTGTATGCCCAGGATTTCGGCCGCGAGCAACGCCGCCCAACGTGCCGAGACCCAGCGCCGCATCCTGACCGCCTTCGGCGAGCTCCTGTTCACCCACGGACTGCCGGGCCTGACCATGACCGACGTGGCCCGCCATGCCAGGATCGGCCGCACCGCCGTCTACAACTACTATGCGGACATCGAAGAGCTCCTTATCGCCTACGCCCTGGACGAGACGGAGCGATTCCTCCTGGACCTGCGGGAATCACTGGACTCGCTGGAGAATCCGGTGGAGCGGCTGGCCGTCTATGTTCGTGCCCAGGTGGAGGACCTGAGCCGCCGGCACCTGCCTCCGGGACCGGCCATGGGCGCTGTCCTCTCGCCGGCATCCTTCGCGAAACTCGCAGACCACGTCGGCGAACTGAGCGTGCTCCTGCAGGGCATCCTCCGGGACGGCATGGCCCAGGGCTACCTGCCCCCGGCGGACATCGCACACCTCGCGCAGCTCATCCACGGCACACTGTCCTCGAGTGCCGCCCGGGGCGACGGCGCGGGCCGGGATTCCGAGGCCGAGGCGCGGATTGCGCGGACCGTGCGGTTCATCCAGCTCGGTGCCGGCGCCAGGTTCGACGGCGGCGGCCGTCCCCTTCGCGCGGGCGCCTAACCACCCGCTGGCCGAGTACGCCTAGCCGGTGGACGGCAGCGGCGTCGGGACCACGGGCAAGGTGGGATCCTCGACAACGCGCCGGTCCTCCCGGGGGCAGCTAAGCTTGCCCGGCGTCTGGTCCACCAGCTCCGGTTTGGCCAGCTCCTTGTAATCGGCTGTGAGGATAACGTCGACGCTGGGGTCGGTGCGGCCGTCCTGGAAGTAGTCCGAGCCGGGCACGTTGCGCTGGACGCTGAACGCCGCCGACTGGCCCGCGGCCCCTGAGACGACCATCGCGACACCGTGGTAGCTGGACGTCGTGTTGGCCACGGCGCCCACAATGAACTTGCGGACGGCGAACTCGTCGGCCACGCTCCGCGCCAGGCCCGGCCGGCTGGTGGAGTTGTAGATGTTGAGGTTGATCTTGTCCGGCGGCGTGTAGTCATATGTGGCGGCTGGACACACGGATGCTGCCGCATGGCTTCGCTCCGTCGTCGGAAGCTTGATCTGGCCGTTCATGATCTCCATGGCCACCACGATCGCCGAGACAAGCAAGCCGACGAGCAGGACCAGCACGACGCCATGGAGGATCCGTCGTCGCAACCGGACCGGATTGTCCAGCGTGTCGTCCTGCTCCACGAATGTGGCCCGCAATTCAGAGCCGGTGACAACCCGGTGACCGTGCAGGACGGTGACGTCCGTAGGCTTCCTAGCCATTTATCACCAAAACCCGTGCGTGGATGGCCGTGCGCTGGTGCAGCGCGGTCCGGACAGCACGGTGCAACCCGTCCTCCAGGTACAGCACGCCGCGGAATTCCACGACATGCGGGAACAGGTCACCGAAGAACGTCGAATCCTCCGCCAGCAAGGCTTCCAGGTCCAGGGTGCGCTTGGTGGTCACCAATTCATCCAGCCGGACCGGGCGCGGCGGCAGGGCCGCCCAATCCTTGGGCGTGTTGTAACCATGGTCGGGGTACGGGCGTCCCTCGCCCACAGCTTTGAATATCACCATGCCAGCCTAGGGAACTTGGCGGACCAAAGGAATCAAAGTCCCCGTCCGGCGGGAGGTTGTAGCCAAATGGTAACCATTTGTCACACCTGACGTGTGCCCGTCACCGTCGACGCGGGGCCGTCGCCCGGCTACACACTTCTCACACCCGAACGGGCGGCTGACAGAATGGGTACATGACTTCACCCGAGACTCCAGCCGTCCCGTCGCCGTCGGCCCCCCCGCTGGCCCTGCTGCTCGACGTCGACGGTCCGGTGGCGAGCCCGGTCACCCGCGACGTCCAGCCTGGCATCATCGCGGACCTGCTGGCCTTGGCCGCCGCGGGGGTTCCCATCGTCTTCAACACCGGCCGCTCGGATGCCTTCATCCGGGAGCAGGTCATGGAACCAATGATCGCGGCGGGGATGCCGGCCGGCATCATCATCCACGCCGTCTGCGAAAAGGGCGCCGTCTGGTTCAGCTACACGGCTGCCGGCCCCGGGCCCGTCCATGTGGACAACGAACTCGCCATCCCGCGCACGTTCGGCGACGACGTCCGCCGTCTCGTCGCCGAGGACTACTCCGCCCACATGTTTTTCGACGAAACCAAACGTGCCATGGTCTCCGTCGAACAGCACATCAGCGTCGCCAACGCCGACTACCGCGCCGAGCAGGAACTCTTCGACGCCGATGCCATGGAACTGATGGTGCGGCACGGTCTCGGCGTCGTGCGGCTGGACCACCACGCCCCCGATTCGGACGACCAGATCAACTTCCGTGTGGACCCCACCATCATCTCCACGGACATCGAATCGGTCCGGCTTGGCAAGGATCTGGGAGCGAGCCGGGCCGTGGAGCTCCTGGCCGCCCAAGGCATCACGCCGCAGGCATGGCGCACCGTCGGCGATTCCCGGACGGACTACGCCATGGCGGACTGGCTGCACCACAACGACCACGCGGTCAAGCACGTCGACGTCCGGCCCGCCGACGGCGTCCCCGCGAAACCGTACGGGATCCTCACGGCGGCCGATCTGGGCCTCGCCGCGGACGTGATTCACGACGACGCGGGCGCGGCCTTCCTCCGCCACTGGCTGGGCCTCATCACGGGCTGACGACCGGCCCGGGCGCGGTGTTCCCGCAGCGGCCCAGGCCAGCTTCCGCCGCGATTTTTCGCCGCGCGTTATCATGCAAGTAAGCAGCAAAACACTCAGAGAAGCCGGAGCGACGACATCACAGACGCATTGATCCAGGACGAGATCTACTATGGCGGCCAGGCGTCCGAGGACGCCCACGACGAGGTCACCTCGGCGGCCGCCGGTGCCAGGTTCAGGGCCCGCACTGATGTGGTGCGCCGGCGCGGACGGTATGCCCTGATCAATGAGAACCGTACGCCGTACCAGGCCATGGTCGAAGATCTGATGTTCATCCGGTCCGTGCTCGCCGCTGCCGGCCTGGATTACCTCCTGGTCCGCGGCAACAACCACCGGCCGGTCATCGCCGTGGACTGGAAGAACCGCAAGGAGCTCCGGGATGCGCTCGTGGAGGCCTGCCGCGACGAGCCTTTCTACTCCATGAGCGTCGATGCGAAGAAGAAGTCATCGGTGCTGGTGGCCGACGGGGAGCTCTCCCCCAACCGTCAGTCGCGGATATTCCGGCTGTACCGGCCCCGGGTCGAGCCGGAGGGCGGCTTCGAATTCGGCGCCTCGGCCGGCGTCCAGCTTGAACTTTGGAGCTTCGAAGGGGATCAATTGATACTCCCGATCGAGAACTCCCTGACCCGGCGCACCATGCTCAGGCAGGACGCGGTCCGCGGCACCGTGGAGCGCTACGGCCACACCTGGCCCACCATCGAGAACATGTTCGCGGACCACGCCAGCGACATCAGCTTTGACATTGATCTCGTGTTTTCCTGGGTGGACGGCTCCTCCCCCGAATACATCGCAGCGCGCCGAGCCCGCATGGCCGGCGTCGTGGTGGGCGAAGGCGATGACCACGAGGCCCGCTTCCGCCAGATTGACGAGCTGAAGTACGCGCTGCGTTCGGTCTACATGTTTGCGCCGTGGATCCGCCGGATCTTCATTGCCACGGACTCCCCCACGCCGTCATGGCTGGCGGAACATCCGAGTGTGACGATCGTGCGCAGCGAGGAGTTCTTCGCGGACCCGTCGGTACTGCCGACCCATAATTCGCAGGCGGTGGAGTGCCAGCTCCACCACATCGAGGGACTCTCCGAGCACTTCCTGTACTCCAATGACGACATGTTCTTCGGCCGGGCCGTGGGACCGGACATGTTCTTCACGCCGGGCGGAATCACCAAGTTCATCGAGGCGGAGACGAGGATCGGGCTCGGCGACAACGACGCCGAGCGCAGCGGTTTCGAGAACGCTGCACGGGTGAACCGCAAACTGCTCTGGAACCGCTTTGGCCGGATCACCACCCGCCATCTCGAACACACCGCGGCGCCGTTGCGGCGCTCCGTCGTGGCCCGGATGGAGCAGGAGTTTCCGACCGAATTCGCCAAGACCGCCGCGAGCACCTTCCGTGCCGCAGACAACATCTCCGTAACCAACTCGTTCTACCACTACTACGCACTGCTCACCGGACGCGCCGTCACCCAGACGGCGGCGCGCGTGAAGTACGTCGACACTACGGCGCGGGCTGGCCTCAACTACCTGCCCAAGCTGCTCGCCAAGCGGAACATGGATTTCTTCTGCCTGAACGACGGCAGCTTCCCTGAGGTCCCGGCGCAGGAGCGGGCAGAGCTTGTGACGGACTTCCTGGAAAAGTACTACCCGATCAAGGCACCCTGGGAGAAGTAGGTCCGGACAAGCACTGCTGCCAGTGCCGCGGGTCCGCCGGTCTGCGGGGGTCCTAGTTGCGGGTCGTCACGCGGCGGTGGCCCGGCGTCTTGGCCGGGTCCTCCAGCCGCGCTTTTCGCGGGATCCGGATTCCAGCGGCCCCAATCCGCCGCTGTGCTTCCTCGGCAGAGACGAGCTCTCCCACCGCAGGGGTGTCCCCCAGCAGGACTACCGAATGCACGATCGTGTGTTCGTAGACGTGCACGAGGTTGAAGGCCTGACCGCCGTCGCGTCCGCGCGTGCCGCCCACAGAAACGTTCAGGTCCTGGGTGTAGCAGGTGGCTGACGCCACTGAGACCGGAATGCCTGCGAACGTCGCGGTCGTCGAGTAGTGCAGATGGCCACCGAGGATCGTGCGCACGTCGGAATTCCGCAGCACACCGGCCAGCGCAGCCTGGCCGCGCAGTTCAACGAGGACCGCGAGATCCAGCACGGAGGGAACCGGGGGATGGTGCAGGGCCAGGATGGTCCCGTCGGGGGCCGGGGTGGCCAGTTCCGAGGCCAACCAGTCCAGCTGGGCGGGGCTCAGCTCACCATGGTGGAACCCGGGCACGGAAGTGTCCAAGGTGATGACCCGCAGCCCGTTGATGAAGTAGCTGTGGTCCACCGGGGAGTCATTGCCCGGCTGATCCAGAAGCCCGGCCCGGAAATTGGCCCGGTCATCGTGGTTTCCCATCGCCCAAATAACTTTGGCGCCCATGGCTTTGCAGGCGGGTTCGACGATGGCGCGGAGCTTGGCGTAGGCCTCGGCTTCGCCCAGGTCGGCCAGGTCCCCTGTGAAGATCACCGCTTCGGGGCGCGCGCCCGAAGCATGGACTTCGTCGAAGAGTTGTTTAAGCCGGGCACCGCTGTCTACTACGCCGTGAAGGGGTTGCGGACCGCCCAGCAGGTGGGGATCGCTCAGGTGAAGTAGGAAATGACGTGGCCGGGGGTGCTCGGCCTCGATGAGCTCCATTGCTACCTTCTTGGTTGGGTGGAAGCGGTGCCTCCAGTGTCCCTCTCAGTAAGGACTATCCAACCAGACATTGGGCGAACAATGTACAAACTTGGGCGGGCATGTTTGAAAAATACCGATTAAGAGTCTGCCGGCCCTCATATTCCCCCACTGGCATATGGGAGGGCTCAGGCGCAGCACCACAGTTCGGCATCCCGCCTAGCGGCCAGCGGCTGGCACCGCCCTGCCCCGCGCGAGGGCGGAGGCCGGGCAGTGCCGCCTGGACGGGGCCCTGGACGACGGGCCCACCCGCTAGCTCAGGTAACCGTTCGGGTTGAGAACGAACTTCGTGGCAGCGCCGGCGTCGAACTCCGCGTAGCCCTTCGGCGCGTCTTCCAAGGCAATAGCCTTGGCATTGACGTTCTTCGCAATGTGGACCCTGTCGTGCAGGATGGCCATCATCAGCTGGCGGTTGTACTTCATCACGGGACACTGGCCGGTTGTGAAACTGAGCGACTTGGCCCAGCCCGTTCCGAGGCTGAGCGAGAGCGAGCCCTTCTGGGCCGCCTCATCCACCCCGCCTGGGTCACCCGTGACGTACAGCCCCGGAATGCCGAGTGCGCCGCCTGCCGCGGTCAATTCCATGAGGGAGTTCAGCACCGTCGCCGGGGCTTCATGGGCTCCGGCACCGTGGCCCTTCGCCTCGAATCCGACGGCGTCCACCCCGCAATCGACTTCGGGGACCCCGAGCAGCTGCTCGATCTGCTCGGCCGGGCCGCCCTTGCTGAGGTCGACCGTTTCACAGCCGAAGCTGCGCGCCTGCTTCAGACGGTCCTCGTTCATGTCACCGACGATGACGACGGCGGCGCCCAGCAGTTGCGCGCTGGTGGCCGCCGCGAGGCCCACGGGTCCGGCGCCGGCGATGTAGACGGTGGAGCCCACGCCTACCCCGGCGGTGACGGCGCCGTGGAACCCCGTGGGGAAGATGTCCGAGAGCATCGTCAGGTCCATCATCTTCTCCAGCGCCTGGTCCCGGTCCGGGAATTTCAGGAGGTTCCAGTCGGCGTAGGGCACCAGCACATAGTTGGCCTGTCCCCCGACCCACCCGCCCATGTCTACATAGCCGTACGCGCTCCCGGGTCGGTCCGGGTTGACGTTGAGGCAGATGCCGGTCTTGCGTTCCTTGCAGTTCCGGCAGCGGCCGCAGGCGATGTTGAACGGGACGGAACAGATGTCCCCGACCTTGATGAATTCGACGTCGGGGCCTACTTCCACCACTTCACCGGTGATCTCGTGCCCAAGCACGAGGTCTGCGGGAGCGGTGGTGCGGCCCCGGACCATGTGCTGGTCGGAGCCGCAGATGTTGGTGGCAACGGTTTTGAGGATCACGCCATGGCGCACCGATCGGCCCACGTTGGCGGGGTTGACGCCCGGGCCGTCCTTGAGTTCGAAGCTGGGGTAGTCAATGTCGATGAGTTCGACCTTGCCCGGACCTTTGTAGGCAACGGCTTTGTTCCCTGTCATCTCTTCCTCCTGGTTTCACGGACCCCGCGATGAGGGCCCCGTTGTGATTCACGAAGTTTTCTGATGCGCCCTCCCGCAGGAATACCTCAGGTGCTGGGCCGGCAGGCAGTCGGGACTGCGCCGCGGGTATGCCCGGAAAGTTGGAGGGTCCGGCCAGTCTAGGCGGGAAGCATGCTTAGGGGTAGGGTCCGTTGTCCCTGGCCGCGGTACGTCATCGAAACTCAGTCGAGGGCCGCCTGGACGGCCTCCATGACCTGGAGCGCATCCGGCTCGACCGTCGGGGCAAAGCGGGCCACGACGTCGCCGTCGCGGTTCACCAGGAACTTCTCGAAGTTCCACTTCACCAGGCCCGGGAGGAGGCCGTTCTTGAACTTCGTCAGCTCGGCGTATAGCGGATGCTGGTTCTTGCCGCGGACGTCGGCCTTGGTGGTCAGCGGAAACGTGACGCCGAAATTGCGTTCGCAGAATTCGGCGATTTCGGCCTCGGCGGCCGGCTCCTGCCCGGCGAACTGGTTGCAGGGGACTCCGAGCACCTGGAAGCCCTGGTCGCGGAACTTGGTGTGGAGGGCCTCCAGGCCTGTGTACTGCGGCGTGAACCCGCATTGGGAAGCCACGTTCACCACCAGCACCACTTCTCCCTTAAATCGGCCGAAATCAGTCTCCGTGCCGTCGATGAGGTTCAGGGGAATGGAGTGCAGAGAGGTCATGGGGGTCTTCCTCGCGGTGGTGGGGCTTCGAAGCGGGTGTTCCGGAAATGGTCACCCCTGTCATTCGATACCAACGCGCGCGGGTGTGGGTTTGTGCCCCGGGTGTCCTGCTGCAGCTACCGGCTCGGTGCCGTAGTGGGCTGTGTTGTGGCGGGCTGGGGGGTCGCCGTCTGTTCCGTGCCGGGTTCGGTCGCGGTTGCTGCGGGCGGTTCCGGCGCAGGAGCTGCGGGCACGGGAGGCGTCGTCGGGGCCGGGGCCGCCGGTGCGGCAGTCTGTGTCAGGACGGGGGCGTCGGTGACTGATTGTGTCTGGGCTGCGGCTGGCGCGGGGGGCGGGGCAGGAATGTCAGACGGGGTGGCGGCGGGCGGGGTTGCAGTTGGGGGGTCCGCCGCCGGAGTTGCCGGCGCCGGCGTCTCACTGGGCGTGACCGGTGGCGTCACGCTGGGCGTGGGCGTCTCACTGGGCGTGGGCGTCACGCTGAGCGTGGGCGGCGGCGTTGCCGTTCCCGGCGACAGCGGCGGCGCGCTGGGCGTCGCCGGGGGTGTCGTCCCGCTGGGCGTCGCCGGCACTGTCGTCGCGCTGGGCGTGGCCGGCACTGAAGGTGTGTCTGACGGAGTGGAGGGCGGCGCGCCGGCGGCCGCTTCAGTTGCCGCGGGTGATGCTGGCGCAGCCAGTGGGACCGCCAGCGGCTCCTGGGCGCCGCCGGCCACCACGGGCGTCAGGGCCGTCCGGACGGGGATAGCCCATCCCAGGCCGGCATTGGAGGCGTTGCCGGCGTCCGGCGCGTAGCTGGTCATCTCGATGGGGCCGAGGGGGTCCACTTGGCTGATGGGAATCATGGACCAATGGAGCGGATCGGTGTGCGCGCCGTTGAGGATGGTCTCGAAGTGCAGGTGGCAGCCCGTTGAGTTTCCGGTGGTCCCCACCCTGGCAATGACCTCGCCCACACGCACAGAGTCACCCTTCTTAACGGCGATTGCCTCGAGGTGGTTGTAGGTCGTGATGAGGCCGTTGCCATGGTCGATTTCCACGCGGTTGCCCCCGCCCCAGGGATGCCAGCCCACGGCCCGCACCACGCCGGCGTCGGCCGCATAGACACGGGTGCCGCAGGCCGCGGCATAATCCTGGCCCCAGTGGAATTCACCCGCGGTTCCTGTCAGCGGGCTGGTGCGCAGCCCGAAAGGGGATGACGGCACCAGCGTTTCCAGAGGGGCCATGAGTGAACCAACCGGCGGCCGCTTCAGACCGGCGGACGCCACATTGAGTTCGCCGCCGACTCCCTCTTTCGTCGCCGTCTCGACCGTGGACCGGCTGAATGCCACAAGAGCCAGGGCGTCCGCAGTGAACCCGCCCGGAGCGGGCGACGCACTCGGCATGCCCGGCGTGGCCGGCGACTCGGAAAGGACGTCTGCGCCCGGATCCAGCGTCCCCGGCCCCACGACGCCCGTGGCGGGCATTGCGCTGGGCACGACGTAGGACACGCCGCCTGCCAGCCCCTGGAACCCGAAGGTCAGGACGGCCAGTGACAGGCAGACGCCTCCGGATAAGCAACGCACGGCAATAGTCCGTGCCCTGACCGATCGCTCACTCGATGAGTTTCCCCAGTGTTTTCCCACGATGTGACTCCCGCAGTATGTCCGCCAGACCCCAATCTCGACGGACTCACCTATCTATGTGAACACAGTCGGCCGGGTCTGTGAACCGCCAAAGCCATCCTTTTGAGCACCCAATCCGGGTTCTTTTCACACCCCACGTACTCCGTCAGTGGCGGCCCAGTAGTTCCCCACGCAGAAGCAGGTGTTGGGTACCGCACGGGTGGGTAAGAATGAAGTAACCCGGGGTGCGGGATTCGCTGGAGCGTCCGCAGGCGCAAGAATTGACTATGCGCAACGTCTTCAGGGAATTGCAGGCCGAACTTAAACAGACCTTTACCGGGACGCGGGACGCCGTGCCGGACTGGGTGCCGCGCCTGGCGCACGGCGACGACGCCGGCTACCACCTGCCCGGTTCGGCGGTCTGGGCCGTTCACGGGGACATGCCGACCATCGTGGCCGGCATCCGGGCCCTGTTGATGCAGGCGCTCCACCCGGGGGCACTGGCCGGGGTGCACGATCACTCCCGTTTCCGCGAAGACCCCCTGGGACGACTGGCCGGGACGATCCGCTGGATCTTCACAGTCTCGTACGGTTCGACCACCGCAGCCCGGGAAGCCTCCGACTGGGTGCTGCGCCTGCACGAGTCAGTACGCGGAAGCTATGTGGACGCTCACGGGATCCGCCGAAGCTACGCTGCGAACGATCCCGAGCTGCTCCGCTGGGTCCACATTGCCTTCACCGATGCCTTCCTCTCCGCCCACAAGATGTGGGGCGGCCCCATTCCGGGGGGACCTGACGCATATGTCCGCGAGTGGGCCCAGGCGGGCCGGCTCATGGGCGTGGACTCTCCGCCGCTCAGCGAGGCGGAAATGCGCCAGCAGCTGGACCGCTGGTACGACGACGGCGAGCTCCGCGGGGATGACAGGGTCGCGGAAACCGTGGCGTTCATTCGCGATCCGCCGCTCCACCCGGCGCTCAGGCCCGGCTACCGTGTGCTGTTTTCTGCCGCGGTGGCGAGCCTCGAACCAAAGTACCGGGAACGGCTGGGCCTCCGGACCGCTCGACTGGGGCCCATTCCGCTGCCGGTGGCGCTGGCAACGCGGGCGACGCTCGCCGTCGTCCATCTTGCCCTGGGCCGGACGGGCCCGAGCGAGCAGGCAGCACGTGACCGCCTCCGCCGGCTCGGCTGTCCGGGGTGAGGGTTAGCCGGTTAGCCGGGTGACATAGGATGCAAAAAGGCCCCGGTCCAAGGGACCGGGGCCAACCGCGGAGAATGGGGGATTTGAACCCCCGAGGGCGTTAACCCAACACGCGTTCCAGGCGTGCGCCATAGGCCGCTAGGCGAATTCTCCAGTAGCTTCTGAAACAAAAGCAGATACTAGAATACCTGAACTTTGCGGCATCACCCAATTGGGCCCTTCCGCCTCCCCCGCGGGACATGCCCCACCTTCCAAACCAGGAGTGGACATAGTCCCATCCTGCCCATGCCCGGGCCCGAAAAATGGGCATGTCCCCCAGGCCGGCCCCCGGACCCGACGCCCGCCCCGACCTCCCCGCGGGACATGCCCCACCTTCCTCACCCGCGGGACATGCCCCACCTTCGGAACCAGGATTGGACATAACCCCATCCCGCCCATCCGCGGGCCCGAAAAATGGGCATGTCCCCCAGGAAATCCGGGGCCGGATTGGGTGGATTCGGGGCACACTCAAACGTCGGGTAAACTTGCTGACGGCCCCTCATGTGGCGTCATCCTGTTGAACTCCCCCAGGACCGGAAGGTAGCAAGGGTAAATGGGCTCTGGCGGGTGCATGGGGGGTCTTTTATGTCTGTGCCGATTGGTAGGGTTGATCTGTGACTGTTACTACTGCCCTTTACCGTAGATACCGGCCCGATTCGTTCGCGGACGTAATCGGTCAGGAACATGTCACGGAGCCGCTGATGACGGCCCTGCGCAAGAATCGCGTCAACCACGCGTACCTGTTTTCCGGCCCTCGCGGCTGCGGCAAGACCACGTCCGCCCGCATCCTGGCACGCTGCCTGAACTGCGCCGAAGGCCCCACCGATACGCCCTGCGGCAAGTGCCCCAGCTGCATCGAACTCGCCCGCGGCGGCTCCGGCTCCTTGGACGTCATCGAGATCGACGCGGCCAGCCACGGCGGTGTCGACGACGCTCGCGACCTCCGCGAGCGGGCCACGTACGCCCCCGTCCGCGACCGCTACAAGATCTTCATCATCGACGAAGCCCATATGGTCACTTCGGCCGGCTTCAACGCCCTGCTCAAGATCGTGGAGGAGCCGCCGGAGCACATCAAGTTCATCTTCGCCACCACGGAGCCGGACAAAGTAATCGGCACCATCCGATCGCGAACGCACCACTACCCCTTCCGGCTCGTGCCTCCTGAGCCCCTCATGGCGTATCTGGAACTGCTCTGCACCCAGGAAAACGTCCCCGTGGCGCCCGGCGTTCTCTCGCTCGTAATCCGCGCAGGCGGCGGTTCCGTGCGCGACTCGCTCTCCGTGCTGGACCAGCTCATGGCCGGCGCAGGACCGGAGGGCCTGGATTACGAACTCGCCGTCGCCCTCCTCGGCTACACCCACGCCTCGCTGCTGGACGACGTCGTCGAGGCCGTCGCCGCCTCCGATTCCGCCACCGTGTTCCGTGCCGTGGACCGGGTCATCCAGACCGGCCACGACCCCCGACGCTTCGTGGAGGACCTCCTCGAGCGCTTCCGTGACCTGATCATCGTCCAGGCGATGCCCGAAAGCGCCCAGTCGATCCTCCGCGGCATGCCCGCAGACCAGATCGCGCGCATGCAGAACCAGGCGCATAACCTCGGGGCTGCCGAGCTCTCCCGGGCGGCGGACGTCACCAACACCGCACTCACCGAAATGACCGGCGCCACTTCGCCGCGGCTGCACCTTGAGCTGCTGTGCGCCCGCATCCTGTTGCCGAGCTCGGAACAGACCGAGCGCGGCATTGCCGCCCGGATCGACCGCGTGGAGCGCCGCCTCAATTACGCAGGGAACGACGTCGGGACGCCGGCGCAGGCCGGCCCCGCACCGGCGTCGGCTGCTTCCGCGCCCCCCGCCCCTGCCGCCGTCCCTGTCCCCGCCGCCGCCGTCTCCTCCGCCGTCCCCGCCCGGGCGGTTCCAACGCCGGCTCCCGTGGCGCCTGTCAGCGAGCCCGCTGCGCCCCCGGCACCGGTCCGGGCATCCGTACCCGCCGCTGCCCCGGCGCCCGCGGAGCGCGTCGAAGGGGTCCGGGAACCGCTGACAGCTCCGCGCGTGAGCACGAACGACTGGCCTGTGGACGAATCCGCGCCAGCGAGCCGGATCCCCTCGGGCCAGGCCCCGGCAGTCCAGACGTCCGCCCCGCCCCAGGCATCCGCGCCGCTGCAGCAGTCCACACCCGTCCAGCCAAGCCCGGTGCAGGCCCCGCCCACCCCGACCTCCGCACCGGAACCTGCGCGTGCACCGGCACCGGTGTCAGGGCCCGGGCCCGACGTCGAGGTTCTCCGCCGCGCGTGGCCCGAGATCCTGCAGACGCTGACCAGGATCAAGCGCAGCACGTGGGCCTTGGTGGAACCGAACGCGCAGGTCGGCCACTTCGAAGACCAGATCCTGACGCTCGCGTTCACGACGTCGGGCCTGGCCGGCGCCTTCGGCCGTGCCGACCACGCCGAGAACCTGCGGCAGGCGATCCACAAGACAATCGGGATCGACTGCCAGATCAAGGCCGTGGCCGGCGGAAGCAACAGCGCAGCGAGCTCTGAGCCAGACCCAAAAGCATCCGCTAGCCGGAACGTCCCGGCAACGTCCACTGACGCCGACTGGGGACTGGTCCCCGCCGCCCCGGCGCAAAACGGACCCGCCCAGATCTCCCCGGCCGGAACGGAGCTGTCGGGAACCGCGCAGGCTCCGGCAACCGTTCCGGCCGATCAGGCCTCGCCGGTCCAGCCACCGGCCACACCCGTCCCTTCCCCGGCGCCGGCGCACGTGCCGGGACCCGCGGCTGACGGCGAACAGCCGGGCGCCGCCCCGGACGACGCCGGCTCCTACGGCTACCCCGACGACGACTGGGGTCCGCCGCGCGACGAGGATGCTCCGCCGCTGGACGAGGAACCGCCGACGGACTGGGAGCCCTCAGCTCCAGTGGCGCGGGCTGCCCAGTCGGCACCGGCACCGGTCCGCAAGAATGCCGCCGCTCCGGCGCGTTCCGGCGCCGCTGCAAAGACGGCCCAAGCCCACACGCCGGCCCCCCAGCCGACGGACTCCGCCAACGACCCATGGGCCCGTGCCGTCGAGCAGGCGCCCGGCATCTGGACGATTGGCACGGACTCCAACGTCGGAAACTACCCGCCCGAGGGACCCGTCACTCCCGACCCAGCACCGGAGCCGGAGCCCCCGCACTACGAGCCAGCAACGGCCCAGGTCCCGCACTACGCCGTGGCAGTGGCAGCCTCCAGCGAGTATGAGCCCGTCGCTCCAACGTCAAACGGCTGGGGAGACACCGCGGAGTTGGTAACGGCCGGCGCCCCCTCGGCTCCGGTCGCAGTCAGCGCTGCGCCGGTTGCCCCGGCCGCCGCACCAGCCACAGCCCCCGCAACCCCGCCGGCGCCAAACTCCACAGGCCGGCAAAGCCTCTACCAGCGGCTGTCCAATAGTCCGGAGGCCGAGGCCGGGCGTGCCAAGGCGCCTGCCCGCGCCACGGCGGCAGCGACCACCTATGTCCAGGACATTCCCAGCGCGGACGACGAGACGATAGAGGAGTCCGGCGTCTTTGGGCGGGCCGCCGTCGAGCGTATTCTGGGCGGAAAACTGGTCGAAGAGCGGTCCCTGGACGGAAGCCCGTTGTCGCCGGGCTTCTAGCCGACCCGCCGGGCACGCAGCCCGCATCCACACCAAACGAACGAGGACATTGTGTACGAAGGTGCAGTTCAAGAGCTGATTGACGAGCTCGGACGCCTTCCCGGAGTCGGCCCCAAGTCTGCCCAGCGCCTGGCCTTTCACATCCTCGAGGCCGATCCGCAGGACATGAAACGGCTCGTCGACGCCATCACGTCGGTAAAGGAGCGGGTCAAATTCTGCACGGTCTGCGGCAACGTCACTGAGCAGGAACTGTGCAATATCTGCCGCGACCCGCGCCGGGATCCGTCGGTGATCTGCGTCGTGGAGGAATCCAAGGACGTCCTTGCGGTGGAGCGGACGCGGTCGTTCCGGGGCAGGTACCACGTCCTGGGCGGCGCGATTAACCCGATCGCCGGCGTCGGCCCGGAACAGCTCCGGATCCGCGAACTCCTGACCCGGCTCAACGACGGCGCCATTCAGGAAATCATCATCGCCACCGACCCCAACCTGGAGGGCGAAGCCACAGCCACGTATCTGGCGCGGATGCTCAAGTCCATCGGCATCGCTGTAACCAGGCTTGCCTCCGGCCTGCCCGTCGGCGGAGACCTGGAGTACGCCGACGAGGTCACACTGGGCCGGGCCTTCGAGGGCCGCCGCAACGCGTTGAGCTGACCGTCCCTGCACGCATGGCCGGGCCGGCCGCCGTCGTGATGCCCGGTCGCGCCCCGTAGGACATGCCCACCCCTGACGCCCACGGATGGACATGATGCCAATATGCCCATCCCTGGAGCCAACCCGAGGGCATGCCCACCCCACAGCCTCAGGAAAGAGCATGTCCCCAAACCCGGAGGGCAGAACCCGCGTCAACGAGTCGCGCCCCGTAGGACATGCCCACCCCTGACGCCCACGGCTGGACATGATGCCAATATGCCCATCCCTGGAGCCAACCCGACGGCATGCCCACCCCTCGGCCTAAGGAAAGAGCATGTCCTCAAACCCGGAGGGCATGTCCAGTGGGAGAACGAGCGGGGCCGTCTGCCATTCGGTCACAATTCAACGCCGCGCGGCTCCCGGCGATAAACTGGGCTGAGAAGTTACGCCGTCGCGCCGTTTGGTTGCTTGGCCCAGAACCCCGATGATCCAGTGAGGGTGCGCGCATGAGTTTGCCCACTACCGAAGTCCAGCCCGGGTCGCAGCCCCAGGAGCTGCCTGTCTCGGCCGCCGTCACCAAGCACCTCGTCGTGAAGAAGTTCGGCGGTTCCTCCGTGGCGGACGCGGAAGGCATCAAGCGCGTTGCCCGGCGCGTCGTGGACGCCCACAATGCCGGAGACGAGGTCGTGGTGGTTGTCTCCGCGATGGGCGACACCACCGATGAACTCCTTGATCTCGCAGCCCAGGTGACGGATTCCGCCCCCGCCCGGGAAATGGACATGCTCCTTTCCGCCGGCGAGCGCATCTCCATGGCCCTGCTGGCGATGGCCATCAACAAGTACGGCGCCTCCGCCCAGTCCTTCACCGGTTCCCAGGCCGGCATGATCACCGACGGCATCCATGGCAAGGCCCGGATCATCGACGTCGACCCGCACCGGATCCGCACCGCCCTCGACAAGGGGCACATCGCGATTGTCGCCGGCTTCCAGGGCATGAGCCGCACCACGAATGAGATCACCACTCTGGGCCGGGGCGGTTCGGACACGACGGCGGTGGCGCTGGCCGCAGCCCTCGACGCCGATGTCTGCGAGATCTTCACCGATGTGGACGGCATCTACACCGCGGACCCGCGCGTTGTGCCCTCCGCACGGAAGATCGACCGGATCTCCAGCGAGGAAATGCTCGAGCTCGCGGCCTCCGGGGCGAAGATCCTGCATCTGCGTTGCGTTGAATACGCGCGCCGCTTCGGAGTGCCGCTGCACGTCCGTTCCTCATTCAGCCAAAACGAAGGCACATGGGTCCTGCCCAGCGCCGATGACAAGATCACAATTCAAGAGGGAGTTGCCTTGGAGCAGCCAATCATCTCCGGCGTTGCGCACGACCGTTCCGAAGCCAAGGTCACGGTGGTCGGCGTTCCGGACATCCCCGGCAAGGCTGCGGCGATCTTCCAGGTCATCGCCGACGCGCACTCCAACATCGACATGATCGTCCAGAACGTCTCCACGCATGGCACCGGCCGAACGGATATCTCCTTCACGCTGCCGATCGTCGAGGGTGCCGACGCCCTCGCCGCCCTGCGCGCCGCCCAAGCCGAGATCGGCTTCGAAAACATCGAATACAACGAAAAGATCGGCAAGCTGTCCCTGATCGGCGCCGGAATGCGCTCTCACCCCGGCGTCTCGGCACGGTTCTTCGCCGCGCTCTCCGAAGCCGGCATCAACATCAACATGATCTCCACGTCGGAAATCCGCATCTCCGTGGTGACCCACGCCGATCTGCTGGACGACGCCGTGCGCGCCATCCACAAGGCCTTCGGCCTTGACAGCGAGGACGAGGCAACGGTCTACGGCGGCACCGGCCGCTAACAGCGCGAAAAAGGGAGCGGCGCCGCCGCTCCCTTTTTCGCGTCTGCTTTCGAGGCGTGCCGAGGTCCCTCAGACTACTTCCGCGCCTGCTTCGGAGGCCGGAAGAGATCCGTCAAACCTCTTCCTTCCACAAGTCCGATTTACGGACCGCGTAGTGATGCCCTTGAGAGTCAGTCTCGACTTCAAACGACGCCAGGTCGTCTTCCGAGGCGTGCTCAAAATCGTCATGCCGGTGAAGCACAGGCGCTGCGGTGTCCCCCCGGTTTGCGGGTCCGAAAAGGAGCCTCAGCTTGTCGGTCATATTCATGAACCTTCTGACTGCATATGCCACAAATCCCACCCCCTTCCCTCTCACGGGTGGATCACGGATGCTGCACTGCGGTGTGTCAGTGCCCCCATTTTACGCCCGACGGCGGCAAAAAGCCCGGGGTGGGAAAGGCGTGAACCCGCAGCCTAGCGGAGGGATTTATCGCCAGGATTGCGCGGCACAACATAGGTGCTGCCGTCGGGCCGGTGCACCGTCTCCCACTGCCGGGATTCGGCCTGGCGCTGCGCCAGCAGCTGGCGGTTCTGCTCCGTCATCTCGTGGCCGAGTGAGCCGCGGTTGGCCGGTCCGAAGATTGCCCGGAGCTTCCCGGTCGCCCGCATGAACCTCTGGGCGGAGTTTTCCTTGGCCATCGCTACCTCTCCTCGTGAACAAGACAATAATGCCAGTGTACGCTAATCATTAGTGCACTAACTATTACAAGGAGCGGGTGTGACCGAAGGAACCGGAACAACCCAGACAACCCAGGAAGCCCGGGCAGCCGAGGAGGACCTTCTGCTGGAACAGCAGCTCTGCTTCGCCCTGACCGTGGCGTCCCGGAGTGTGGTGGGCGCCTATAAGCCAGTCCTCGACAAGCTGGGCCTGACCCATCCCCAATACCTCGTCATGCTCTGCCTCTGGGAATCCAGCCCCCGCTCCGTCCGTGACATCAGCGACGCCCTCGCCCAGGAACCGGCAACCATCTCTCCGCTGCTGCGCCGCCTCGAAGCGGCCGGCTTCATCACGCGCCAGCGCATGGAAGGCAACGAGCGGACCCTTGACGTGCGGCTGACTCCGCGCGGCGCCGCACTGCGGCAGCAGGCGACGGCGGTCCCCGGCACCATGATGGCCCTTCTGGGGCTGACCCGGGACCAGGTCGGCCAGCTGCATGCGTCCATGATGGACCTGATCGCCGCGACACGGGCAGCACAGGGAGCCGCCGCCGAGGACACGGCCGCCGCCGACCATGCCCGGCGGTAGGACACGGCCCGGCGGTAGACTGGGCAAAACGGAGGAGGACTACTGATGCGCAAGCAACTGAGCCATGCGGCGCTCGTGCTGATGGCCTTGGCCGGATTGGCGGCCTGCGCCCCGGGCGGCGGACCGGCGCCCTCCCCGTCCACCACAGCCACTGCACCGACGGGCAGCGCCTCCGGCACCCCGTCGCCGGACACCGAGACAACCTCGACGGCTCCCTCGCCGTCGGCGTCCCCGCTGCCTTCCGGGCCGGGCCAGGGCAATGCCGAACTCTCCATCATGATCAAACCGTCCCAAACCGGCGCCCCCGCCAGCTTCACCCTCGTCTGCCAGAATGGCGCTCCGGCGGCCGAAAGCCAGCACCCGTCTGCCGGCGCGGCGTGCACGGCCCTGAAAAACAACCCGGTTCTCCTCAGTCCCGCCCCGCCGGCCGAGGACCAGGTCTGCACCCAGCAGTACGGGGGCCCGCAGCAGGCCACGGTCACCGGCGTCGTCGACGGCAGGAACGTTGAGGCGACCTTCAGCTTGCGGGACGGCTGCGAAATCGCGCTCTGGAATGCCGCCAAGGACGTCCTGGGCTCCACCGGCGGAGCTGTCTAAACTGGTGCACCTCCCCCAGGAAGACTGGCTGCCGCTCCAGGCCGCCTACCAGCAGCGCGTCCGGCGCTACGCGGATCCCTATCTTGCCCGGCGCTCCGCCGGCCGGAAGCACCCGGTGGAGGACTTCCTTTTCACCTACTACACCCAGAAACCCGGCCAGCTGCTGCGCTGGCACCCGGGCGCCGGCGTCGTGCTTTCCGGTCCGGAGGCGGCCGGGCGGAACGGCTGGAAGTTCTACCGTCCGCTCGACGACGGCGAACTCGCCGCCGCCGGCCTGCCTACGGGCACCACGGCGGTGACGGTCGACGTCGGCACTTTCGTGCGGGAGCGCCGTGAGGCGTTGCACTTCGCGCGGATCATTCTGGCCGGGACCGCGGCGCGGCCGGCCCAGTTCGGCTGTTTCGGGCTCCACGAGTGGGCCATGGTGTACCGGCAGGACAAGTTCGAGCTCCGGCATGAGTACCTGCAACTGCGGCTTGGCCCCGACCGCACTGATCAGGTGGTGGAGGAGAACCGGATCCGCTGCTCCCACTTTGACGCCTTCCGTTTCTACACCCCGGATGCCGTTCCGCTGAACAGCCTCGAGCCCAGCCGGGAGAACCAGCGGACGATGGAGCAGCCCGGGTGCCTCCACGCCAACATGGACCTTTATAAGTGGGCCTACAAGCTGGCGCCCGCGCTGCCCAGCGAACTCGTCATGGACTGTTTCGAACTTTCCTGGCGGACCCGGGCCATGGATATGCAGGCTTCCCCGTACGAGCTCGCCGAGTGGGGTTATCCGGCCATCAAGATCGAGACGCCGGAGGGCAAGGCCGAGTACGTTGAATACCAGCGGGCATTCGCCGCCGAATCGCAGGAACTACGGCAGCGCCTGCTGCGGGAGCTGGCCCGGCTGCCGCACGCAACGGACGCAGCCCTGGACCCGGAAGGAAACCCATGACTGCCGCCTCCAGCGTGCACGACGTCGACCTCACCATCCGCCTGACGGAGGCTCCCGGAGCGCCGGAGTCCACGTTCCGGCTGGAGGCCAGCGGGGGCGCCGTTTCCAGCGCGTCCACCCTGCCGGACCCCGTTGCGGCCCTGGACGCAGTGCAGCGGCACGGGGAGGACATCTTCTTCCCCAAACCCGGCCCGCCCAAGGTCTGCACCCAACAATACGGCGGTCCCCAGCTTGCCGTCGTGACGGGCTGGTTCCTGGGGCGCGAAGTCCACAGCCGGTTCAGCCGCACCGACGGCTGCGAAATCGCCCGCTGGCGCGCGATGGCGCCCCTGCTCGGCGGCGTTGCCGGCTCCACCGGTGCGATCTGAGCTCGGACAAACGGGCAGCTCCACGCGGCCTGAGCCCTTAAACACCAGCGGCCGGCGGTTCGAACCGCCGGCCGCTGCCGTTGCCAGGTTGCGGAGTTCCGCCTAGACGGCGTTGTCCGGAGCCTCGTTAAGATCCCCGTTCTGGATCTTGCCCTTCTCCTTCTTCACCTTGGCGCCCTTGTCTTTCTTATCCTTGTGGCCCTGGCCGTTGTCGGCGTTCTCACCGGGGCCGTCGTTGCTGTCCTGGTCCTCCGATGTCGGCGGGACCACGACGGCACCGGACGGTGTCACCAGCACGCTGACAAACGTAGGATCACTGGCGCCGGCAAACGTCACCCGGCCGATGTAGGAACCGACGGCCAGGCCCGCCCATTTCAGGGTGACCGTGCCGGATTTGCCGTTGCCCAGCCGCAGCGGGTTCGGCGTCAGCGTCGCATTGCCCACGTTGGCGCCGAGGATAGCCGCATCCACGCTCGCCTTGGTGGCCTGGCTATTGGGGCTCGCGAACAGGTTCACGAAAATCCGGTAGGTTCCCGGAGCCGGGTTGGGGATCGAAAGCGACTCGCTCGCCGACGAGGTCGCGACCTGGATCAGCTGGTTGGAGGGGTTCACCACGAACATGTCGAAGTCGGCATTCGGGTCCGCGGAGAAGGCCGAGAACTTGGCCAGCGGACTGCCGGCCGGCACGTCGACAGTCTTGGCGAAGTTCGAGGCATTGGTGGCCCCGAGCTGCGCTCCGCCGGGAGTCAGTTCGATGGCGGTCGAATCCGCCTTGGAAAGACCGTCCAGGCTCATGTTGACGGGCAGGTTGGTGCCGGAGACGACCTTGATGTCACCGGAGCCGGTGCCCCCTTGGGACGTGAAGGCAACATCCGGCGCCGCAACAACCGCCTGCGGGCGGACCGCGATCGGGGACGCGACGTTCTTATTGGCACCCTGCCAGGTCAGGGAACCCATGGCGAACTTGCCCAGGGCCGCATTCTGGTTCTCGAAGGAAACCTTGAACGTCTTCTTTTCGCCCGGCGCGCTGAAGTTCAGGATGGTCGGCGTCACAGTGACCTTGACGCCCGGCAGGTCGGTCTTTACCCGGTAAGTCCCCGGGGTCAGCGCCGTCAGCGTGCGGGTGACCTCGATCTTGCCGGTGAGGTTGCCCAGCGCAAAGGACGGAAGATTCATATCGCGCGGCTTCGTGGTGCCGATCCCGGGGATCCCCAGGTCAACGCCGGTGCCCTGGATGAAAGCCAGGTAATCATCGGCGGTGGCGTCGTAGACCAGACCGGGATCCAGCACCCGGGCCGGGTCCACTTCGCCCGCGCCGGTGGCGAAGACATCCGGGTCCTTGCTGCCGTCGGCGAGCTTGATGTCGCCTGCGGTGGTCATCATGGCGGACTTCACGACGGCGGGTGACCACGTGGGGTTCTTGCCGAGGATCAGTGCGCCGAAGCCGGCCACATGCGGGGATGCCATGGAGGTACCGGACATGAAGCCGAAGTTGTCCCCGCCCGTTCCGATCGGCGAGACGCCAGCCAGGACGGCCACGCCGGGAGCCGCAACATCGGGCTTCAGCAGATCCGAGCCGGTGGCGAGGAGCGGGCCGCGGGATGAGAAACCTGCGATCTGCGGCTGCGCTTCGAGCGGCAACCCGGTGGTGTCCTTGTTGACAAGGGAGACCGTGATGGCCGGGTTGGCGGCGACTTTTGCCTTGATGGCCTCGGTGGCCGGCGGATTGACGTGGACAGTCGGGACTGCGTGCTTGTCCGTGTCCAGCGAGGAGTTGCTCAGGTTCACCAGGATCATCCCGACACCGCCGCCTCGAAGCACCTCGGCGCTCTTGGCGACGCGGTCAACGACGCCACGGTCACAGACGACGACCTTGCCGGCGACCTTTGCCGGGTCCAGGGTACCCGGGCCGCAGAGGGCCGCGTTGGCGTCTCCGGCTGTTGCGGCAGCGTTGGCGGCCAACACGACACCGGCCTTGGCAACCTGGCGGTTCATGATGCTCGCACCGCGGTACTTGCTGCCGTCCGAAAACTCAACAGTTCCCTGCAGTTCCTGGGAGAAACTGCTGGCGGCCACGGTGGTGAGCCACGGGGCGCCGTGGTTGACGGTGCTCGCCGTCGGGCCGGAGTTGCCGGCTGAGACTGCAACGAAGATGCCGGCGGAGACGGCAGAAAGGAATGCCATGGAGACCGGATCCGTGGTGGTCGTGGTGGCTCCGGAGATCGAGTAGTTCAGGACGTCGACGCCGTCCTTGATGGCCTGGTCGATGGCGGCGACGGACGAGGAGCTGTAGCAGCCGCCCGTGTTGGCGTCGTCGTCCTCCCAGCAGACCTTGTAGACGGAGAGTTTGGCGGCCGGGGCGATGCCGCTGGTCAGGCCGAAGCTGCGGCCGTCCACGAAGGACTCGACGTTGGCGTTGCCCGCGGCGGTGCTCGCCGTGTGCGTTCCGTGGCTCGCGACGTCGACCGGGGAGATCCGTTCCAGCGGCGACCGGTGTGCCGGCTGTACGTTCAGGAAGTCATCGGCGAAGTAGTGCGCGGCGAGGACCTTGGAGTTGCAGGCGGACCCGTCGAAGTCCTGGCCCGTCTGGCAGTCACTGATGAAGGTGTCGCCGTCGGATTTGAGCATCGCAATCTTGCCGTCGTCGTTGCGGTAGGGCACGCCGACGACGGGGTCTCCAACCAGCGGCTTGACCTGCTCGCCTGCAAAGAAGGGGCTGGACGGGGTGTAGCCGGTGTCGATAACACCGACGACGACGCCCTTCCCGGCGGCATCCTGGCCGCCGAACTTGGTGTTCCAGGTGCCGTTGGATCCGCTGAGCTTCAGGAAATCGGTGCTGGAGTAGTCCGGCGCGTTTTCCGTGTCAGGGGCGACCACCAGGACGCCGGGGTTCTTCGCCAGTTTGATGGCCTGGTCTGACGTCAGGGTGGCGCTGAAACCGTTGACGGCCGCGGTGAACTGGCGCTTGATAGCGACGTTCTGCTGCGCTGCGACCTCAGCCTGCTTCTTTTCGAGGTGCGCCTCGTACTGTTTGACTTCAGCTTTGTTGTCGTCGAGCTTCTTGCCTGCCACCGGCTTGGTGGCCGGCAGGCCGGCCGTCCCGCCGTCATAGGTGGCTGCGGGCTTTTCGGCCAGGACGACGATGTAACGGCCGTCCTTGTAGTTGTTCGGATCCACGTTCTTCGGCGCCACTCCGGCAACAGAGGACCCCTGCGCGGGGGCCGCATTGGCGGGTGCGATTGCAATGGTCGACAGAAGAACCGGCAAGCCCAGGGTCAGTGCCGCGGCCCTCCGGAGTCCCCCGCTTCGAAGGAAGCTCTTTCCTGGTGATGTCACGAGTGATTGAACCTTTCGTAAAGGAACGGTGCCAGCGGCAATACCGGCCCCGGCGGCTGGCGGGGCGGCCCGGAAAGCACCTCGTGCGGCCCCGACGGATACCAGCCGATTCATACAGTACAGACTGAGAGCTGAATATGACATAGAACACAAGGGCCAGTTTAAATTTGACAGACAATTCGACAGGACGCGACTGGGGGCAGCAAGGAACCGCCGAACCGCGCACTGCGGTCCGGCTCATGCCGTTAGGGTGACCCTACTGCCTCGGGGTCCTGACAACGTCGCTGATCCAGGCCCGGGTTTTCTCATCCAGGGGACCAACCACATTGCTTGCCCTGGCCGCGCGGTCCGCCTTGATCTTCTGCAGGACCATCCGGCCAAGGCCCGCGAACACGGCGGCGGCGATGACGGGCAACAGCACGGATTTCGGGTTCTCAGCCATGCGCACATCCTACTGACGCCGGCGCGCCGGAGCCATAGCAGCCGCGGCTTCCCCGGGCGGCGTTTGCGCAGTTCAGCGGCCGGTCCGAGGCTGCGGGGACAGGCCGCCAGTGGCCGTTGGCGCGGATTTGGTTCCCGGACCCTGGCACGGCCGGGTTCACACTCGCGGGCCGAATGCGGCCGGACGCAGCGCGGCCGGTAGAATGGGCGTGCAAGCTCGCGGAGCGCCCTTTCACGCTGTATCACCAAGCAGTCCTCACCACACAGCGGACCGGCGTGAGACGGCACCACTCCGCTGCGCCCCTACCAACGCTCACGCACAGGAGTTGCCGGATGCCCCGGATCGTTGTCGACGTCATGCCCAAGCCCGAGATTCTCGACCCGCAGGGGAAGGCCATCGTGGGTGCACTCCCCCGGCTGGGCTTCACCGCCTTCAGCTCTGTCCGACAGGGCAAGCGCTTTGAACTCACGGTTGACGGCGAGGTGACCGAGGAGATCCTGGCCCAGGCCCGGAACGCGGCGGAGACCCTGCTGTCCAACCCCGTCATCGAGGATGTCGTCAACGTCGAGGTCGTTGAGGCCTGACATGACTGAACTTCCCCTGATCGGCGAGGCTGTCGCCGTCGCCGCCCACCCCCAGCTCGCGGGCGCGAAGATCGGCGTCGTCACCTTCCCCGGCACCCTGGATGACCGCGACGCCGCCCGTGCGGTCCGGCTGGCCGGCGGCACTCCGGTGGCGCTCTGGCACGCCGACACCACGCTCGGTGACGTCGACGCCGTCGTGATTCCCGGCGGATTCTCCTACGGCGATTACCTCCGGGCGGGCGCCATTTCACGGTTCGCACCGCTGATGGCCAAGGTCATCGACGCCGCCAACTCGGACGCCAAACTCCCGGTCCTCGGCATCTGCAACGGTTTCCAGATCCTCACCGAGTCGCATCTGCTGCCCGGCTCGATGATCAAGAACGACCACCTGTTGTTCATGTGCCGCGAGCAGGTCCTGCGTGTGGAAAACAACACCACGGCGTGGACCGGCGACTACGCTGCCGGCCAGGAAATCACCATTCCGCTGAAGAACCAGGACGGCCAGTACATCGCCGACGAAAAGACCCTGGACGCCCTCGAGGCGGAGGGCCGCGTCGTGTTCCGCTACGTCGGCTTCAACCCGAACGGTTCCCGCCGCGACATCGCGGGCATCTCCAACGCCGCAGGCAACGTGGTGGGCCTCATGCCGCACCCGGAGCATGCCGTGGAGGCAGGCTTCGGCCCGGAGAACGGGACCGGCACCGAGGGCCTCGGGTTCTTCACCTCTGTCCTGAACAAGATCGTGGGAGTAAGCAAATGACGGAGACCTCGACTAGCCCGATCACCGGAAGCGCCGGCGAGACCGCCAGGAAGTTCAACATCGACACCGTCGAGAACGCGGCCAAGACCCCGGACACCGAACTCCCCTGGGCCGAGCTGGGCCTGAAACAGAACGAGTTCGAAGAGGTCGTCAAGGTCCTGGGCCGCCGCCCGACCGGCGCCGAACTCGCCATGTACTCCGTGATGTGGAGCGAACACTGCTCCTACAAGTCCTCCAAGAACCACCTGCGCCAGTTCGGCGAAAAGGTGACCGAGGAGATGAAGAAGGACATGCTCGTGGGCATCGGCGAAAACGCCGGCGTCACCAACCTGGGCGACGGCTGGGCCGTGACGTTCAAGATCGAGTCCCACAACTCGCCGTCGTTCGTGGAGCCCTACCAGGGTGCCGCGACGGGCATCGGCGGCATTGTCCGCGACATCATCTCCATGGGCGCCCGTCCGGTAGCCGTGATGGATCCGCTGCGGTTCGGCGCCATCGACCACCCGGACACCGCCCGCGTCATGCACGGCGCCGTGGCCGGCATCGGCGGCTACGGCAACTCGCTGGGCCTGCCCAACATTGGCGGCGAAATGGTCTTCGATTCCGTGTACCAGGGCAATCCGCTGGTCAACGCCCTCGCCGTCGGTGTCATGCGCCACGAGGACATCCGCCTCGCCAACGCCTCCGGCAAGGGCAACAAGGTGGTGCTGTTCGGCGCCCGCACCGGCGGCGACGGAATCGGCGGCGCCTCGGTGCTGGCCTCGGAGTCCTTCGACGACACCAAGCCGTCCAAGCGCCCCGCCGTCCAGGTCGGCGATCCCTTCGCCGAGAAGGTCCTGATCGAGTGCTGCCTGGAGCTGTTCAAGGGGTCACTGGTTGAGGGTATCCAGGACCTCGGCGCCGCCGGCATTTCCTGCGCCACATCCGAGCTCGCCTCCAACGGCGACGGCGGCATGGAAGTCGAGCTGACCTCCGTCCTGCTGCGCGACCCCACTCTGACCCCGGGCGAAATCCTGATGTCCGAGTCGCAGGAACGCATGATGGCCGTCGTCACCCCCGGGAACATGGCCGCGTTTGAAGCGGTCATGGACAAGTGGGCTGTGGAGTACTCCTGGCTGGGCGAGGTGACCGATACCGGCCGCCTCATCATCACGTGGGAAGGCGAGGTCATCGTCGACGTCGACCCGCGCACAGTCGCCCACGACGGCCCGGTGTACGACCGTCCGTACGCCCGCCCCGAATGGCAGGACGCCGTCCAGGCCGACTCCTTCACCGGGTCCGTGCAGGACGCCGGCCGTCCCTCCGCCCCCGCGGACCTGGCCGCCGCCATCACCGAGCTCGTTGCCTCGCCGAACATGTGCAGCAAGTCCTGGATCACCCAGCAGTATGACCGCTACGTCGGCGGCAACACCGCCATGGCGTTCCCGGACGATGCCGGGGTGGTCCGCGTGGACGAGGAAACCGGCCTGGGCGTGGCCCTGGCCACCGACGCCAACGGACGCTACACCTACCTCGACCCCTACCACGGCGCACAGCTGGCCCTCGCCGAGGCCTTCCGCAACGTCGCGACCTCCGGCGCCGTGCCGATGGCCGTCAGCGACTGCCTGAACTTCGGCTCCCCGGAGGACCCGGACGTCATGTGGCAGCTCGCCGAAGCCATCCGCGGCCTCTCCGACGCCTGCATGGTGCTCGGCATCCCGGTCACCGGCGGCAACGTCTCGCTGTACAACCAGACCGGAAGCGTCCCGATCCATCCTTCCCCCGTGGTCGCCGTCCTGGGCAAGTTCGACGACGTCGCCCGCCGCACGCCGTCGGGCTGGAAGGAAGACGGCCAGGCCATCTACCTGCTGGGCACGACGGCGGCAGAGCTGGACGGGTCGGAATGGTCGAACATGCGCGGACACCTCGGCGGCCTGCCGCCCAAGGTCGATCTCGCGGCCGAACGCGCGCTGGGTGAAATCCTGATCAACGCCTCCCGCGACGGCATGGTGGACTCCGCGCACGACCTCTCCGAGGGCGGCCTCGCGGCAGCCCTCGTGGAGTCCTCGCTGCGCTATGGCGTCGGTGCCCGGATCGCGCTGCAGGATGTCCTGGACCGGGACGGCGTGGACCTGTTCACGGCGCTGTTCTCCGAATCCCAGGGCCGCGCCGTCGTGGCAGTGCCCCGCTCCGAGGAGATCCGCTTTAAGGACATGTGCACCGCCCGTGGCTTTGCGCACATCCGGATCGGCGTCGTGGATGCCGAGGGCGGAACGCTGGAGATCAACGGAGTCGAGACCATGAACCTCGATGCGCTCCGCGAAGCCCATGAGGCGACGCTTCCGAAGTACTTCGGCTAGTCCCCACCGCCACCCTAGCCTCGCAAGCTCGGCCAGGGAACCCCGGCGGCGTGGGCCCACCCACCGCCACCCTAGCCTCGCAAGCTCGGCCAGGGAACCCCGGCGGCGTGGGCCCACCCAGCGCCACGGCGCCGCCTCCATCGGCTGCTCCGTAGCCGTCATTCTGAAGCCTCAGAACGGCGGATACGGAGCAGCCGTTTTGGTTTACCGTCCCGGGCGCCAGCCGGCCTGGACGAGCGCGGTCCGGACCTTGGCCACCGCGGCTTTGGCGTCATCGTTCATGTGGCGCTTGGAGATCCGGATTTCGGTCCAGCCCAAGGCCGTGTACCGCTCGGAACGGGCAATGTCCCTGACAATCTGCCCCTCATCACCGTGATGCTCGCCTTCGTACTCGATGCCGATACGGTATTCCCGATAGGACAGATCGGGTTCGTGATGCTGAGTGCCCCGATCATCGACGACCGGCACATTCAACTCCGGTTCCGGAAGTCCGGCCCGGACCATGGCAAGCCTCAGCAAGGACTCCTGCGGCGAATCCGAGCCGACTCGAATGAGTTTAATGGCCTCCTTCGCCCTGCGGATTCCGCGCTTTCCCTTGTGTCGGTCGATCATCCGCTGCAGATCCCCCAAGCTGCATAATGGCAGGTCCCTGCCCTCGAACTCACGCCGGGGCACCCGGACGCAGCTGTCGCCGGCCACGACGAGTTCGTCTACGGTCAGCATTTCGGCCAGATCCAGCCAGGTTCGCTCCGTGGTGGTGATGGGAATCCCGTCCACGACCGTGATCTCGTCGTCGTAGAGCCTCATCCGGTGGACGATGACATGTGGCCGGTTTAGGTGGGCCGCCCCCTCGGGCCTGATCACGTGGTACATCTCCGGTCCCTCCTTTGGCTGACGCGCCGGAAGCGAACCAAGCTCCGCCGCGGTGAGGTGCGACGCGGCGCATCGCTCATTGACCTCAATGAAAGGCCGCACCCTCACACTGAGGGGAAGACCCTGCGTGAGGACCATGGAACGGATCCCCCTGCCCAGTCCTGTCAGCGAGCGGTGGCGGAGCCGTTTTGGCGACACCCCGGCCGCTGCGGCTTCGGCAACCATGAAGGGCCGTCCATGGAAGTCCGCCGGCAGCGGGCGCGGGGTTTTCATGGCTTCATGAGACCAGAACCGAACGAGGGGCGCAGAAATTATCCACACCCTCCTATCCGCTGCTCCAGAAGTGCCGTTATGAGCCCTGAAAAGGGCTCGTACGGAGCAGTCGATAGTGTGCTCGCCACGTTGCGCGTCAGTCGTCGCTGCGGAGCTCGCGCTGCCGGGCGCTGAGAAGTTCGAGTTCGGGCCGGGCCGCCACGAAGCGTTCAACGGCGGCGAGCACGTCCACGAGATGGGCCCGGTCCGCCGCGACGAGCCCGGCGCCGATGACGGTGCGCCGGTATTGGTCGTGGTACTCCGCCTCGGTCACGGAGACGTCGAAGCGGCGCTTGATTTCGGCCAGCACCGGCCGCACCACGGACCGCTTCTCCTTGAGGCTGTGCACGTCGCCGAGGAGGACATCGAGTTCAATCCAGCCGATCCACATGGATTAAGCGTATCGATTGCTCCTCACCGGCCCCCACGCCTCGCAAGCTCGGCCAGGTAACCCTGCCGGCGTGGGCCCACGGCCGTTTTGGGACCCCATAAGGGCCGGCGCGGAGCAATCGACGGGGACTAGATGGTGAGTTCGCCCATCCGGTCCCAACCCTCGCCGTCGAACTGGCGGCTGATGATCCGGGGAGTTTCGAGCAGCGCCTGCGGCATGTCCGCCATGGCCTGCTTGAAGTGCGCGCTGTTGACGTGGTCTCCGGCGGCGTCGTCCTTGAAGGCCTCAACCAGGACGAACTCGTTGGGGTCCTCCACACTGCGGGACCAGTCGAACCACAGGTTTCCGGGTTCCCTGCGGGTGGCCTGGGTGAAGTCCTCCACAAGGCCGAGCCAGCGCTCCGACCAGTCGGGCTTGACCTTGAATTTGACGACGATGAAGATCACGGCACGGCCTTTCGCTTGGGTATGTCGGCTTTCCATTGTTGCAAGACAGCGACACGGGGTCACATCCGGCCCATTCCGGCCGCCGCAACCAGCCTAAGTCAGCAGGCCTTGATGGCTTCCCGCGCCCGTTCTTGCTGCCGCGGTGTCCCCACGCGTTCGGCCCACTGCTCGGCCAGCTGGAACTCCACCATCGCCTCGGTGCAGCGGCCGGCCTCGTGGAGCGTCCAGCCCAGGTTGTTGTGCAGGGCCACCATCCACCGCTTCGTCCGGGGATCGTGCACGGTCGAAGCGTACTCCAGGGCACTCCGCGTCCAGGCCTCGGCATGCGCGGTGTCCGCGATGGCCAGCATGTGGAGTGCGTCCACCGCCAGGAATTCCTCGCCCAGGTGATCGGCGAGTTCTGCGGCCTGCTCAAACAACGGCACCGCCATTTGGGCATGACCGCTGGAGTTCAGCACCCGGCCGCGTTCCAGGAGCACCCGGACGGCCACGGTGGGTTCGTCGCCGTCGATCGCGTCAAGCAGGGCATCGGCCTCCTCGAAGCGGCCCTGCAGTCCGATGGCCCGGCCCAGCTGGGTGGCGAGCTCTGCCCGTTCGTCGGCGTCGAACGTCCCGTCGGCGATCGCGTCACGGAACCGGGTTTCGGAAAGTTCCGGGTTGTCGAAGTCCCACAGTCGGTCAAGGATTTGTTGGTCAAGCATTGCCTGCTCCTGCTCAGCTCACTCCTGCGGCCAGTTCTTGTGCACTCCTAATGTAGCGGGAGGTGATGCGCGCACGGGCCCGCCGGGTCAGGGCGCCGCCGGCGGCGTAGAACCAGTTCGACGGGACTCCAAAAGCCGTGATTTCGATCGTCACCATGCCCTGCTCATCGATGGAGATCTCAAATGCCTCCTCCCCGCGGACCGGATGTCCCGGGAGCGTGCCGTAGCCGAACCCGGCGGACTGGGGTCCGTCCCCCGATACCGGGCGCCGCACCCACACCACTTCGCAGGGTGCGTTGATCCGGAACGGCCCGAGGCCGAAGCCGCTCACCACGCGCGCGCCGGGGACCACGACGTCGGACTCCGCCCGCACGCGCAGTCCCGCCTTCCGTTGGAGCTGCCATGTCAGCATGCCTTGGACGGCTCGCCGGTACGTCGGTACGCCGTGTCCCAGGTAGGCCTGCGAGACGAGGCACTCGACATCGGCCGGCAGCGGGCCGTGCTCCGTGGCGCCGATCCCCGCATAGTTGAGCTCGCCTGCCGCAATCCGCGGGCTGCTCACGGCGGCGTCTTCCCCTCGGCGCCCCGGGTAAGCCTGGCCCAGCCAAGTTGTTCCTGTTGGCGCCGGCTCAGGGTGGCAACAACGAGGTCGTAGGAGTCTTCCACCATGTCCCGGATCATCGAATCCGACAGGGAGCCATCCAGGCGCACCCCGTTCCAGTGGGTCTTGTTCAGGTGCCAGGCCCCCGTGATCTCCGCATGAGCGGCGCGTAACTGTTCGGCCAGCGCGGGCTCGCACTTCAGGCTGACGGATAAGTCGGCCGCGCCCGTCGCTGACAGGGCGAACATCTTGGCTTCATGCCGGGCTCCTCCGGAGACCGCGGCCCGGACCTTGAAAACGGAGGTCTCCGGGCCGAAGGGAAAGTCCTCGTAAGCGCCGGGAAAGCCAAGGCAGATGTCCCGGAGTGCAGCTGCGTCCATGGTTCGAGCCTACTTCCCGCTGCCGACATTTTGCGGGCGGCTGCCGCCGGCCTTGGATTACGAGGCCGGAGCTGCAGCCCGCGCTCAGGCGACGCCGAGGAAGTTCTCCAGCAGCACGACTTCGAGTCCGGCGGCGAGCTGCGCCGCCCGGAATGCCGCGAGGTCGGCGGCGAACTCCGGCCGGAAATGCATCAGCACGATGTCCCCCGGCCGCAACGCATTCCCGTACTGGAAGTCCATGCGGCCTGCGTTGGCCTTCGCCTCCCACGTCACGACAGCCTTTAGGCCGGCCGCTGCCACAGCCTGGCGCATGGCATTGGAGTAGTCCCCGCCAGGTGGCCGGAAGAGCGTGGGCCGCCGCCCGAACTGCTGCTGGGCGTAGTCCTGCATACCCGCGATTTCGGCCAGTTGCTGCTGGTAGCCGAGCTGGCGGGACATGTTCACGTTGTGGCTGATCGTATGGTTTTCCACCAGGCTTCCCTGGGCTTCGAATTGTTTGAAGAAGCCGGGGTTATCCTGCACGAAGTTCCGCGTGAGGAAGATCGTCGCCGGGTAGTCATACTCGGCCAGCAGCCGCACCATCTCCGGAGTCTTCGTCATGCCGTCGTCGATCGTGAGGAACACGACGGGGTGCTTCGTCGGGATCCTGCTGAGCACCGGGGCCATCCCGTTCTGCACGGGGGGCAACACGAAATCGGGGATGAAGCTCCGCCGAACGTGTTTGGCCCCCTCCGGACGCAGAGCGCCGGGGACCTCGGCGTTCCGCCCGCCGACCGTCAGGATGGACGGCGGCAGTCCGGACCCGCGGGGCGGACCCGGGACCGGGTCGGGGCCCGGCGTCGGATTCTCCGGAGACGCGCAAGCCCCCAATGCCGCCATCAGCGAGGCCCCCAACAAGCCCAACGCGGCCCTCCTGCCCGGACGCCCCGTGAGTGCAATCGGGAGGGCGGCCGGGGGCACCGTCGGGTAGTGCTCACACATGGCTGATCCTGGCGTCCGGGGAAAGATTCAGCAGAAGACTAGCAGACCAAAATGCACGTTGTGGACGTGGCGTCCGGGACGGCACCTACAGACCGAAACGACGGGCATCCTGCGCCGGACAGGCATTCATGATCACGTCCAGGCCGGCAGCCTTGGCCCGTTCGGCTGCCGCTTCGTCAATGACTCCCAGCTGCATCCACACGGCCTTGGCCCCGACAGCAATCGCCTGGTCCACGACGGCGCCCACCCTCTGGGAATTGACGAAGCAGTCCACGACGTCGATGGGCCGCTTGCTGTCCGGGATGTCGGCCAGGCTTTTGTATCCCGTTTCGCCGTGGACGGAGTTGCCCGGCAGGTTCACGGGAATGATCTCCATGCCGAGACGGTCGCGGATGAACAGCGACGTGTCGTAGGCGGCGCGCCATTCGTTGGTGGTGAGGCCGACGATGGCCCACCGTCCCTTGGTGCGCATAAGCCGTTCGAGGACGGCAGGATCGTTGACGTGGGCCATGAGCACAGCCTACGTGCCGCGGGCGCGGCTTGCCGCGGGGGCACGCCGCCGGCCACGCCCGCCGCCTGCCCATGGCGCTATCACGCAGGGTCGTTTTCGACGCTCAGGATGATGCCCGGAATGACCCGGGGTGATAGTCCAACGGATTAAGGCTGGCTGGGGACTTTGGTGGGAACGGCGCCCGGGAAGGTGGGCTTGACCGGAACGGGGACGTGGGGCAGCCGGCCGGCGTCGGAGCCGGGCAGATCCGGTTCGGCGGGCAGCCCTGGCGTTGCCGGTGCCGGCAGGATCCCGCCGCGGCCGTCGGCGGGTGGTGTAGCTGCCGGCGGCGCGGAGGTGGCCGGTGCTCCGGGAATCCGCGCTGCGGGAGCGGGCGTACCGCTCGGCGTGCCGGCAGTGGCGGGGCTCGAGGGGGGCACGGGACCAGCAGGAATGGAAGCCGGCGACGGCCCGGCAGGCTGCGGGGCCGGGGGCTTGTGGGTCGTGGGCTGGAAGATGGCGCCGACGCTCAGGCTAAGGTTGTGGCGGAAGTCCTCGCTTGAGGCGGCCACGGCGCCTGCCCCAAGACTCATCGCGCCAATAATGGCGCCGCCGACCACGGCCAGGCGGCGGTTCCGGCTCTTCCTGCGGTCCGCGAGGCTCACGACGCCGGCCGGGAGGGCGACGTCGACGGACGATGCACGATCCAGCGGCGCCGTCCCGGTTGTCGGCGAACCGGTTGTTCCTGCCGCGAGGAGTGCAGCGAGATCGGCCCGGGGCGCCGGAGCCTGCTCCGGGACCAGCGCACGGAGCTGTTCCAGGGAGGTGCGGAGCTCGGTGGCAGCTTCGAGGCCGGAATCGCGGAGCATCGCCTGGATGCTGCCATCCTGCTGGGTGTCGCGTGTGCCGGTCATGATGCTGCGTGGTCCTTTTCGGTTACGAGTTCGCGCAAGGCGCTGAGCCCGCGTCGCTGAAGCTGTTTGATGGCGCCGGGTGTCTTGTCCATGATGCCGGCCACCTGTTCGATGGAAAGGTCCGCGACGATGCGCAGGACCACGACCTCCCGCTGGTCCTCGTTGAGCTGGGAGAGGGTGCCGGAGATCCCGCCCAGGGAGCCGAGCGCTTCGTCCTCGGCGGAAGCGGAATACCGCGCGTCGTCCAAGGGATCGTATTCGGCCAGGTATGGCGTGCGTTCCGCCCGCCGCCTGGAGTCGACCAACCGCGCGTGGGCGACGGAGAAAATGAAGGTCCGCAGTCCCGCGTGGCCGCCAGTGACGTTGGCCAGCTTTGGCAGGACGTCGACGAAGACGTCCTGTGTCAGCGCCTCGGGATCTTCCACACCGCGTGCCCGGAAATAGCCGAGCACCGCGGGCGAAATAACCGTGTAGACAGCGCTGAAGCCTGACGGGTCGCCAGCCAAGGCGGCTGACAATTCGTCATCGCTTAGCTGTTCTGCCAAGAGGCTGTCCTTCCGTTACTGCTGGGGTGCGGCCTCGGCAATTCTAGCGGCCGCACCCCGATGCCTCCGTGGAGGCATTCAACGCTTACTGGTCGAGGACTACTTCTCAACCTTGGGCAGCTCGGCGGACGGCATGGCCGGGGTGGCCGGAACAGCCGGAACGCCCTTGGCGCCCGGAACTGCAGGCACGGCCGGAACGGCAGCGTTTACGTCTGCGTTGGCGTGCGCCTCGCCCGCAGCGCCCTTGACGCCGGCGGTGCCGCTGATGCTGGCACCATCCTTGTCGGCGTCGACGGAGCCTTCGCCGGCAGCCTTGGTGCCCTTGGCGTCGGCGTCGCCCTTGGCAGCGCCGTCGGCGGACGGGGAAGCGGGAACGGCGGGGACGGCCGGGACAGCCGTAGTGGCGGGAAGCTTGGGGGCGGCCGGAACCGCGGGGGTGGCCGGGATGGCGGGCGTAGCGTGGTTCACTTCAGCCTGCTGGGTGCTGGACATCTGGGCCGCGTTGGCCAGTCCAATGCCGGAGAAACCTCCGACAGCCAGAATGGCGGCGCCGACAGCAATCTTGGTGGTCTTGCTAACACTCTTCATAACAGACATACATCCTTTTGTTGGTGGAAGGCCGGCCGGCGCCCGATGGGGGCGGGCGCCGGCCTGCACTTGCATTGGAAGGCCGGCCGGAGGCCTGGTGGGGGTCCAGGCTCCGGCGGCGCTTACAAAGGAGTAATCGCCGGGGCACCCCGAAAGGTTACGCACCGATCGGAAATTCTTTTCTTCTCTTTCAGGGGGCGGTTCACACGGGCTGAAACGACGACGGCGGCGGGCCACCTTTGCAGGTGACCCGCCGCCGTCGGACTTCAGTGCGCCGGACGTTAGTCAGCGATTACGGTTTCAGTCGTTGATGAGGTCGTTGACCACGATGGTCTGGTCGCGGTCCGGGCCGACGCCGATCGCGGAGAAACGCGTGCCTGAAAGCTTTTCAAGGGCCAGAACGTAGTTCCGGGCATTCTCCGGCAGGTCATCCAGGGTGCGCGCGCCGGTGATGTCCTCGGTCCAGCCTTCGAAGTACTCGAAGATCGGCTTGGCGTGGTGGAACTCCGTCTGGGTCATCGGCATTTCGTCGTGCCGGACGCCGTCGACGTCGTAGGCCACGCAGACCGGGATCTGCTCGATGCCGGTGAGCACGTCCAGTTTCGTGACGAAGTAGTCCGTGAAGCCGTTGACGCGGGAGGCGTGGCGCGCCAGCACGGCGTCGTACCAGCCGCAACGGCGGGGGCGCCCGGTATTGACGCCGAACTCGCCACCGGTCTTCTGCAGGTACATGCCCATGTCATCGAACAGTTCGGTGGGGAACGGTCCGGCGCCGACGCGGGTGGTGTACGCCTTGATGATGCCGATGGAGCGCGAGATGCGGGTCGGCCCGATCCCCGAGCCCACGGAGGCGCCGCCGGCGGTCGGGTTCGAGGAGGTCACGAACGGGTAGGTGCCGTGGTCGACGTCCAGGAACGTCGCCTGGCCGCCCTCCATGAGGACCACCTTGCCCTCGTCCAGGGCCGTGTTGAGGACGAAGGTGCTGTCGATGACCAGCGGACCGAGTCGCTCGGCGAAGGACAGGAAGTACTCCACGATCTCGTCCACCTCGATGTTGCGGCGGTTGTAGACCTTGACCAGGAGTTCGTTCTTCTGCCGCAGCGAGCCTTCGACCTTCTGGCGCAGGATCGAGGCGTCGAAGACGTCCTGGACGCGGATGCCCAGCCGGGCCACCTTGTCCATGTAGGCGGGGCCGATGCCGCGGCCGGTGGTGCCGATGGCGCGGCTGCCAAGGAAACGCTCGGTGACCTTGTCCAGGACCTGGTGGTACGGAGCCACCAGGTGGGCGTTGGCGGAGATGCGCAGCTTGGAGGTGTCCGCGCCGCGGGCCTCAAGGCCGTCGATTTCCTGGAACAGGGCTTCCAGGTTCACCACGCAGCCGTTACCGATGATCGGAACCGCGTTGGGGCTCAGGATGCCGGCCGGAAGGAGCTTGAGCTCATACTTCTCACCGCCTACGACGACGGTGTGCCCGGCGTTGTTGCCGCCGTTGGGCTTGACGACGTAGTCAACGCGGCCGCCGAGCAGGTCGGTGGCCTTTCCTTTGCCTTCGTCGCCCCATTGGGCTCCGACGATCACGATTGCTGGCATGGGATCCTCCCCCATTCGTTCGGGCCGGACTGCGTTTGATCCACCAGGTGGTCACCGCAGTTCAGCGCCGTTCATGAGAATGCCCCGAATTCTACCGCTGCTCTTAACCAACGCCAGAGTTCCGGGGCTCTTACCACCCAAGTTTAGCCGATCGCGGTGCCGGGCACTCATTTGACCATCCACTGGACGGACGCGGGGACCGCCGGCCCGCGCGGGTCTGGGTGGGCGCCCCGGGGCCCGGGGCCCGCTGCAGCCTGCAGGCTGCAGCTCAGGGTGCAGGCTGCAGGCTGCAGGCTGCAGGCTGCACCTCAGGGTGCGGTGAACGCCAGCGCGGCTTCCGCCAGAGTTGTCCACGCCTGCGCTGAGCCGGCGGGCACTTCCACCCAGTCCCTGAAGGGACGGTTCATCCCCGACGGATCGAAGAGCTGCGCGCCGGGGAGACCGAGGGCACGGGTGTGTTCGGGCGAATCCCGGCCCAGCTTGAACGCCATCGCGTCACCGGTGAGGCAGGCGATTGCCTTCCGGTTGGCCATCAGGGCGCGTGAGCCAAAGGTCTGGCCCAGGGCAACTCCCGCGCCGGCCAGATCTGCTGCCACGCCTTCGAAGGCGTCGACGGCGGCAGGGGACTCTTTCTTCTTCATGGCGTTCGTCATAGCTGCATCATCCTCCATGACGGCCACGCCACATAGCGGGCACGACTTGCGGGACGCGCCCGCGTGGAATTAGGTGAGAGTGACCATCCCGAGCGGCCGAGGGACCTGGACCGTTGACGCCGCAGCAACCCTGCCGGACACAGCCTGCCTCTACGGCCGGCCTGGCCGGCCACGGTGCTACCGCCAGGACCGATGGAAGGAACCGTCACATGCCCCAGAACACCGACCACATCCGCGCCACCCACGCCGGATCGTTGCCCCGCACTCCTGAGTTGATCGCCGCGAACGAGGCCAAGGAAGCCGACGGCATCACACCCGAATTCCTGGACCTGCTGGAGAACTCGGTGGTGGACATCGTGCGGCGTCAGAAGGACCTCGGCATCGACATCCCCAACGACGGCGAGTACGGGCACGCCATGGCCAGCTCCGTAGACTACGGGGCCTGGTGGAACTACTCCTTCTCCCGGCTGGGCGGCCTGGAACCAACCGACGTGGACCGCTGGGCCGACGCCGCGGTGCACCGTTCCACGCCGGGGAACATCGTCCTGACCTCCTTCCCGGACCGCCGGGACCGGCAGACGTTCAATGAGGCGTACAACGACCCCTCCTCCGGAATCCTGGCCCACCGCAAAAGCGTCACCCAGCCCAAGATCGCCGGACCGCTGAGCTACACCGGCCAGGAGCTCGTGGCCTCGGACATCGCCAACCTCAAGACCGGCCTGGCGGCCGCGGGCCTGGCCGAAGGCTTCGTGGCCTCCCTCTCGCCCGGGTCCTGCGCACGCGTCGCCAACGAGTACTACAAGACTGACGAGGAGCTTCTCTACGCCTGCGCCGACGCGATGCGTGAGGAGTACAAGGCCATCATCGATGCCGGGCTGACCGTGCAGCTCGACGACCCGTCCCTCGCCGAAAGCTGGGACCAGATCAACCCCGAGCCGAGCCTGTCGGACTACCTGAAGTTCATCGAACTCCGGGTCGAGGCGACGAACTGGGCGCTCCGGGACCTTCCCCAGGACCAGATTCGGCTCCACGTCTGCTGGGGCTCGTGGCACGGCCCGCACACCACGGACATCCCCTTCGCGGACATCCTGGGTTCGGTCCTGCAGATCAACGCCGGCGGCTACTCCTTTGAGGCGGCCAACGTCCGCCACGAGCACGAATGGCGGGTCTGGGAAGACACCAAGCTCCCCGAGGGCAAGGTCATCATCCCCGGAGTTGTCTCGCACGCCACGAACGTGGTGGAACACCCGGAGCTCGTGGCGGACCGGATCGTGCGCTTCGCCGAGCTTGTGGGCCGTGAAAATGTTATTGCGTCCACGGACTGCGGTCTGGGCGGCAGGGTCCATCCACAGATCGCGTTCGCCAAGCTCGAAGCCCTCGGTGAAGGCGCCCGCCGCGCCACCAAGCGGCTCTGGTAGCGGATCCCGGAGAACCCTCGGCGCATTTCGCAGGGCTTGATAGACTGATAAGGATCGACCAGGAATCGGTCCACACCACATTTTCAACCCACACCATACTTGGCGTGCGCGTTATTCGGCGTGCCCGCGTACGGTTTGGCAGCGTTACCAATCCCGCAGGAGACTCAGCAATATATGACAGCCTTGGCCACTGAAAATTTCCGCGAACAGCTTCTGAGCCGCCGCTACGAACCTAATGTCGCAGCCGTCAATGAGCTGTGCGACACGCTCCAGGCCGCCAAAGCTGGCACCGATGTCCCCTATGTGGACCCCATGCACGACGTCGACGAGTGCCGCATCATCAGCCTGTACTCCAACATCGGAACCGCGGATGAGTCCGGCTTCATCACCGCCGGCGACGACGAGGCGGCCACCCGCATGCTCGGCGTCCAGTGGAAACTCGGCCTGCGCCCCGAGTTCGTTATGCCGTGGAACGTCCACCCGTGGCACGTTCCCGGCGAGCCCAACGGCAAGTTCACGCCGGACCAGATTTCCGCGGGCCTCAAGCCGTTGCTGAAGTTCCTGGCCCTCGTGCCCCGCGCCTCCGTGATCGTCGCCCACGGCACCGAAGCCAACCGCCTCGCGAACCTGCTCCTCAAGACCGAAGTGCCCATGATCTGGCGCCGCGGTCTCAAGACCTACAAGGTCCGCTCGCTCAGCGGCCGTGCGTTCGCCGGCACCCCGGCCCGCCAGGAGCAGTACCTCGAAGAAATGCACACGGCATACACCGACGCCATGGCCCGCACCGGTCTCGCGAAGACCAACTAGTCCCCACCCGCACCGCACCGCAAGCTCGGCCAGGGAACCCGGCGGGCGTGGGCCCACCCACCCGCACCGCACCGCAAGCGCCAACCAACGACGGCGGCGGGCGTCCACCGAAAGGTGGCCGCCCGCCGTCGTCCTTGCTGTTGGAGGCGGGGAGGGTTAGTCCCTCGCTTCGATGGCCGACTTGGCGGCGGGGTCGGAGTCCTTGAGGAACTTCTCGATCCGCTCCGGCTCCTCCGGTTCGCCGATCGCCGCCGAAGCGCGCCCCAGCGCATACAGTGCGCGCAGGAAGCCGCGGTTGGGTTCGTGCTCCCACGGGATGGGCCCGACGCCGCGCCAGCCGTTGCGGCGCAGCGAGTCCAGCCCGCGGTGGTAGCCGACCCTGGAGTAGGCGTAGGAATCGATGGTCCGGCCTTCTTTCCACGCTTCCTCGGCCAGGGTGGCCCAGAGCAGTGACGAGGTCGGGTGCTTTTCCACGAGATCCAGTGCTTCCTGGCCGGCATCCAGCGCCGCGTAGATCTCCGTCTCGGCCGGCAGGAGCGTGGGCTCGGGACCCATCAGGTTCCTGCGGAACTCGTCGGACACTAGAACGTCTTGCCGGTGGAGCCGAGCTGCTGGGCCGCCTCGACGACGCGGGCCGCGAGGCCGGCCTCGGCGGAGGCGCCCCAGACGCGGGGATCGTAGAGCTTCTTGTTGCCGACCTCGCCGTCGACCTTGAGCACGCCGTCGTAGTTACGGAACATGTGGTCTACCACCGGACGCGTGTAGGCGTACTGGGTGTCGGTGTCGATGTTCATCTTGATGACGCCGAAGGAGACGGCGTCGGCGATTTCCTTCTCGGAGGAACCGGAGCCGCCGTGGAAGACGAGGTCGAACGGGCTGGTCTTGCCGATCTTGGCGCCCACCTGCTCCTGGATGTCCTTGAGGATCTCCGGGCGCAGCTTCACGCCGCCGGGCTTGTACACGCCGTGGACGTTGCCGAAGGTCAGTGCGGTGATGTAGCGCCCGTTCTCGCCGGAGCCAAGGGCGTCGATCGTTGCCAGTGCGTCTTCGACTGTGGTGTAGAGCTTGTCATTGATGGCGTTCTCGACGCCGTCTTCCTCGCCGCCGACCGTGCCGATCTCAACTTCGAGGATCATCTTTGCGGCCGCGGTGCGCTCAAGCAGTTCGCGGGCAATGCGCAGGTTCTCGGTCAGGGTTTCGGCGGAGCCGTCCCACATGTGCGAGTTGAACAGCGGGTTCCGGCCGGCCTTGACCTCGGCCTCGGACGCGGCAAGCAGCGGCAGGACAAAGCCGTCCAGCTTGTCCTTCGGGCAGTGGTCCGTGTGCAGGGCGATGTTGACGCCGTAGTTCTTGGCGACCTCGCGGGCGAAGGCGGCGAAGCCCAGGGAGCCGGCAACCATATCCTTGGTGGAGGCGCCGGACCAGTAGGCGGCACCGCCGGTGGAGACCTGGACGATGCCGTCGGACTCGGCCTCGGCGAAGCCGCGCAGGGCCGCGTTGAGCGTCTGGGAGGACGTGACGTTGACGGCCGGGAATGCGAAGCCGCCCGTCTTTGCGCGGTCGATCATCTCGGAGTAGATCTCTGGGGTTGCAATGGGCATGCTGACTCCTAAAGTGAATTTCGTCTACGGGCTGGTGATCCTGGAGGGAACCTCGTCGGCTAGGAACTATCCTAGCCATTCCTGAGCCGGGGCTGTGTGTCCGGTCACTAGCCCGCTGTAACACTCGCGTCCGACCAGGCCCGGGACCCCGTGGTTCCGTCGAGTTTGCATTTCACAGCAATGATGCGCAAGGACATTGCCGTGAAATGTCAACTGGCGCGCCAGCCCCGGCTCTCCAGGGCGGCACGGACTTTGCGCACGACGGCGGGACGGTCCCCAGCGAGGTCGTCCTTGGACACCCGCACCTCAAACCAGCCATGCTCCCGTGTCACCGATTCGCGGCGAATGTCCCTCAGGTACTGCTCAGGGCGGGCGTGGCCGGCTCCGTCGTACTGGATGGAGATCCGCCATTCCACGTATGCCGCATCCGGCCACAGCACCGGGGCGCCGTGCACTCCTAACAGCACGTAATTAAGTTCCGGCTCGGGCAGCCCTGCCCGGACCAAGGCCAGGCGCAGGGCGGTTTCGGGTGGGGAATCGGCACCCACCCGGATGAGCTCGACCGCAGCCCGCGCCTTCCGCACGCCGCGGTTTCCAGGGTGCCGCTCCACCATGGACCGCAACTCCTCGATGCTGCACAAGGCCTTCCGGGGGGAGGGAAACTCACGCCCGTGCTCGCAGACCAGGGAATCGCCGGCAGTGACAAGGTCTTCGATGCTAAGTACAGAGGCCAGGTCCAGCCAGGTGCGGGCCGGCGAGGTCAGCCGGACGCCGTCGAGCTCCACCACTTCATCTGGAAGGAGCCTCAGCTGGTGTCCCACGACGTTGACCCGCCGTGGCGTGCTGCCGCCCCGGCGCCGGGCGAGGTGGATGCGCCAGTCCGCCTGGAGCCAGCCAGGCAGGGTGCGTCCCAGAGGCGAGCCGCCGAGCCGAAACTGAGGATGGACTCGTCGTCGAGGTCGGTATAGGCCCGCAGGGCGGCTGCTCCAGCGGCGGCAGAGTCCGTGGGGACACGGATGCCGCGAGACACGGTCAGTAGATCCCGCGCCGCGGTTCGGGTGCGGGTGACACCGGCTTTGTCCGAGGCGCGCAGCGAGAACGATCCGGTTGTCAGATGGAGCGGAAGCGGTGCCCTGCGCATGGCCAATTGTTGCTGCTTACGCTACGTCCCGGGCGAGTTATCCACACCCCGGGGTCCTCCAGCGCATCGAGTTGGCATTTGGCGACAGTGTTCCGCGATAACACTGCCGTGAAATGCCAACTGGGCCGGACTCTTGGGAGCACTACCCCGGGAGCTGGCCGAATACGTGTCGGCGGATCCAGGCGTGCATCGCGATGGCAGCGGCCGAGGCGGCATTCATCGAGCGTGTGGACCCGAACTGCTCGATCGACAGCGTCGCGAGAGCGGCCTCGTGAACCTCCGGGGTCAGGCCCGGGCCCTCCTGCCCGAACACCAGCACGCAGTCTTTGGGCAGTTCATAAGTCTCCAGCGGGACCGAGTCCGGGAAGATGTCGATCCCGATGATCGCCAGCCCCTCCCCCTGCGCCCAAGCCACGAAGTCCTCGACGGTCGGGTGGTGGCGGACGTGCTGGTAGCGGTCGGTGACCATGGCCCCGCGGCGGTTCCACCGGCGCCGGCCGATGATGTGCACTTCCTTGGCCAGGAACGCATTCGCGGTGCGGACCACGGTGCCGATGTTAAGGTCGTGCTGCCAGTTTTCGATGGCGATGTGGAAATTGTGCCGGCGTGAGTCCAGATCCGCCACGATTGAGTCGTGCTTCCAGTACCGGTATTTGTCCACCACGTTGCGCCGGTCCCCGTCCGCCAGCAGGTCCGGGTCCCAGTGGTCTCCCCGCGGCAGTTCGCCTTCCCAGGGGCCGACGCCGACTTCCGCTTTCGGCTCCGTCCCGCCGTCCGCGGGAAGGGGGACTTCGCTGGAGGTCTCGGGTTCAGTCACCACTCAACATTAGACTTAGGACGCAGGAAGCGGCACATCATCGGCGGAGGACATCATGGCGGAGCAAATGGCGGATCAAGCGGCGGACCACAGGGCAGGTTCAGACGACGTGCGCTCATCGGCCTCGGTGTACCGCAGCGGCCAGGAAATCGAATGCTGGCTGACGGACATGGACGGCGTCCTGGTCCATGAGAACCAGCCCATCCCGGGCGCCGCCGAGCTGATCCAGCGCTGGGTGGACACGTCCAAGCGGTTCCTGGTCCTGACCAACAATTCCATCTTCACGCCGCGTGACCTCGCCGCCCGGCTGAGCTCGTCGGGCCTGGAAATCCCGGAGGAGAACATCTGGACCTCGGCCCTGGCCACGGCCCAGTTCCTCAAGGACCAGGTGCGGGGCTCGGACTCCGGCAACCGCGCCTACACGATCGGCGAGGCAGGGCTCACAACGGCGCTGCATGAGGCAGGGTTCATCCTCACCGACCAGAACCCGGACTTCGTGGTGCTCGGCGAGACCCGCACCTACTCCTTTGAAGCCATCACCATGGCGATCCGCCTGATCCTCGCCGGCGCCCGCTTCATCGCCACGAACCCGGACGCCACCGGCCCGTCCAAAGACGGCCCCATGCCGGCCACCGGCGCCATCGCGGCCCTGATCACCAAGGCGACCGGCCGCGAACCGTACATTGTGGGCAAGCCGAACCCGATGATGTTCCGCTCGGCGATGAACCAGATCGATGCCCACTCTGAGACGACGGCCATGATCGGCGACCGCATGGACACCGACATCATCGCCGGCATGGAAGCCGGGCTGCACACGGTGCTGGTGCTCAGCGGCATCACGCACCGGGACGACATCGCCGCGTACCCGTTCCGGCCCAACCAGATCCTGAACTCCGTGGCGGACTTGAAGAACCAGATCTAGCCGACGGCCCGCCGGTTCGGTCGGCGAGGATTCAGACGGCCGTCCGCTTCCCGCCGCCGGCCGGCAGGGGGAAGAGCTCGTCCTGCAGTTTGTCGATGATGGGCCCGTAGACGGACGGGCTCCAGCCCGGGCTGGCGTGCTCCGGCCGGGCGCCGTCGGTGCGCAGGTTGTCGGAGGCCATGTTGGCCTGGAAGGTCAGTGACCACGAGTCGCGGGCGGTCTCGTAGTCCACAGTCTTGTCCCGGGGATTGCCGATGAAGGCCATCTTGGTGGCTCCGAGCATTCCCACGAACCGGCTGACATCGAAATGGTAGATGTAGGCGGACTCGGACTGGATCAGCACACTTGAGGGCGCGATCGGGGACAGCTGCTCGAGGGTCTGGTCCAGGATCTGGCTCCAGCTGCGCTCGTCCTTGTGCAGCATCCGCTCGCCCAGCTCGTAACCGCCGCGCAGCACCGACGGGAACCGGAATCCGCTCTCGTAGAGGAAAACCACCCCCTCGAACCAGCTCTGGTCCAGCACGTCGTTCCGGCTGGCGGGGCTCGAGTCGAGGAGGATGAGCGCGACTTCGACGCCGTGGAGCTCACGGAGGCGGGCGGCCACCTGGGTGGCCACCATGCCGCCGAAGCTGTGGCCGTAGAAGTAGAGCGTGGTCAGCTTGCGGGCGCGCACATGTTCGATCACGGCGATCACGATCCGGTCGATGTCCAGCCCGTCGTTGGAGTACCCGACGGCAGCGAGCTGGCCCCTCTGGTTCAGCGACCCGCGCAGGGCGTTCAGGATCCACTGGGCCTCCTCCCAGCTCGTCTTGTAGCCGGGAAACAGGATCCAGCTCGCGTAGGGGAAATACCGTTCGGCAACGTCATCCGGGACTGTGAGGACCTTGTTGACGCGGCGCTCTTCCTGGACCCTCCGGGTGTAGAGCATGTCCGCGGCGAGCAGCGAGGCGGACCCCGCACCGATCAGGAAGGTCCGCCGCGAAAACCTCTTGAGGTCGACGGCGTGCCGAAGCAAACGGGCCTCGGCAGAGCCGGGTCCGCGCCCATCGTCTGCTTCCGTCTTACGCGGCACATCCCTACCGTATCCACAGCCGGGCAGCTATCAGAAACGGATCAGGACCCAATCCGCGCGGCAGCTGCCATAGCACTGTGCCAGCAGCAGACCGGCAGCTTCTGGCCAAGGCAATGGAAGCATCGCGAAGCGCAAAGGCCGCGGCACCGGGCCTGCCGTCACCAACGGGGACCTTCGACCCTGTGACGCTCCCGCTTGAAGAGGCCACGGTGTTGCAGGAGGCCATAGCGGGGAAGCCGATTCTCGGCGGGTGATGTCTGCAGACGCGCTGCCACCGGGGAGGTCCCCGTATGAAGGAGGTTCCTGATGAGTGCGCCCCCGGCACAACCGCCTGAACAGAACTTCGCAAGATCGGCTGACTCTCAGCTGCTTGTGGATCGATTCTTGCCAAAGTACGACCTCTCGATCGTGCACGCAGACGTTGTACGGGCACCGTCTATCGAGTGCTACGCGGCGGCCTGCGAGCTGGACCTTTTCCAGGCCCCGCTGGTTCGCACCCTGATCGGCATCCGGGGACTCCCGCAGCGCCTGGCGGGCACTCTTAAGGGACGAGGGAAGAGAACCGTCCCGGGAACTCCTCAACTTACGTTCCGGCTCAAGGACATGGTCGATCTGGGGTGGATTCTGCTCGGCGAGACACCCGGTAAGGAGATGGTCCTTGGCCAGGTGAGCCGCCCCTGGAAATCGGTTGCGGCCACCACCGGTGCACCGGCCACTCCAGAGAAGTTCACCAGCTTCGACGAACAGGGTTTCGCCAGGATTGCCACCAGCCTCAGGATCGATCCCTACGGGACAGGTTCATCGATCCTGACGGTGGAGACGCGTGTCGCCACCACGGACGACAAGAGCCGCCGCCGGTTCAGGCGCTACTGGCTGCTCATTGGTCCCTTTAGCTCGCTCATCCGTCGGATGGCTTTGCGCCTGCTCGCGAAAGAGTTACGGCAATCGGTGCGCGGCAGACCGAACGTCGGCGGAGGCACTCAGGTGCAGGTTCGGGACTAGGCAGGTTCTGGCTCGGCGCGTATTTCACGCCGGCTGATCTCGAGGCCGATCTCGTCGTAGGTTGCCAGCAGTTCCGTGCGGGCCATGTCGGCGGGGTTGTCGAGCATGCCGAAGACCGAGTCGCTGGCCTCCAGCAGTTCGTCGTCGGAATATCGGGTGAGCGGACGCGTGCCTGTGGTGTCGACGGATGCCATGAAGTCGCCGGACAGATCGAGCGTCTGCAGGACAAGGGTGGAGTCATTGCGGTGCGGATTCAGCTCGAGGGAGACCCCGGAGCCGGCCGTGAACCCACTGGAGAGGTTGAGCCCACTGGAGATATCGGCCTGGATAGACCCGCCGTCGACCGCGTTGAGGTCGTTGCGGAGGCCCGACAGCGCCGATGACTCCACGAAGGCGGCCCGGCCGAGGTCGACGCGGATGTGGGAGGTGATGCCCATGCGCCGGACACGCTGAATAGTGTGCACCAGGGAGGGTCGGGAGTTCTGCGTGAGGCTTCCCCGGACATCGATCCGGACAACATCGGACGTGATGTCGAGTTTGACATGGGCTTGCAGTGTCTGGTCCATAGGTACTCCAAAAAAGGGTGTCTATGGCCGACGGCTCAACCTCATTCAGCGTAACGGCGGCTAAGGGCTCGCACAAGTCATAGGCTGCTGCCGGTTCAGACCGCCTCTTTGCGGTTCGGTTCTTCGAAGTGCGTCCGCGTCCCGGCGCCACCGACAGACTGCACCAGCGATGCGGCGATTTCCCGCAGCTTCACGTTGCCGTTGCTGGACGCGTCGGTGAGGATCCGGACGGCGGTTTCCTGGTTGCAGCGGTTCTGCGCCATGACGATCCCGATCGCCATGTCGATGATGGTGCGTGATTCGAGCGTGGCCCGCAAATTCGTGGCACTGTCGGTGTGCAAGGAGAAGCGCACAGCCAGGCGCAGCGCCTGGGAGATTTCACGGGTGTAGCCGCGGGCACGGGCGGCGACATCGCCGTCGAACTTGCGCGGTACATCGGAGTACAGGTTCAGTGCCGCCTGGGCTTCACCCTGGAGATGGAACGGGACAGACAACACCGAGCGCAACCCGTGCGAAGCAACGGCGTTGGCGTAGTCAGGACCCCACCGGTCTTCATCGAAGAGGTCCGGGACATAGACTTCCCGTTCCTCCTTGGCAGCGGTCAGGCAGGGGCCCTGGGACAGGGAGTACTGGATCTCGTCGACTTCCCGGGCGGAATCGCTGCTCCAGCCGATAGTGGCGGCCTTGCGGTCCCTCAGCAGCGTGATCCCGCACAGTGCGTCATCGCCGGAGCCTGCAACCTGGTGCGCGGAAAACCGCGCGAGCTCGTTCAGGAATTCTTCGAAGTCCGCGCTGTCCAGGATCAGGTTCTGGATCTGGTCGACAGTACTCAGCGCGGATTCAGTGCTCAGGATTTCTCCAACACTTAGGGACTGATCGGACGGGAGCATGGCGCGTGTTCTCCAGGTGCAGGAACTGACGGGTATTTAAGAAAATGGTAGGTCACCGTCCTGCACCCGTCCACACGTGTCAGCCGCAGGTGAAATCGCTAGCTCAGGCCGAGCTCGTCCTTGCCGAACGCGAAGAGGTAGGGGACGCCGGCCTCAGCTTCGATTTTTTCCTTCGCACCGGTGTCACGGTCCACGATCACGGCGACGGCGACCACGTTGCCGCCGGCCTTGCGGACGCCCTCGACGGCGGTCAGCGCGGAGCCGCCGGTGGTGGATGTGTCTTCCAGGACCAGGACGTTGCGGCCCTCGACCGAGGGGCCCTCCACCTGGCGGCCCATGCCATAGGACTTCTGCGTTTTCCGGACCACGAAGGCATCCACCGGACGGCCCGCATCCACGGCTGCATGCATGACGGCGGTGCCCACCGGGTCTGCCCCCATGGTGAGTCCGCCGGCGCATTCGAAGCCAATCCCGGCGTCGTCCATCATTGCGAGCATGACCTGGCCCACCAGTTTGGCGGCCTCGTGGTGCAGGGTGATCCGGCGCAGGTCGATGTAGTAGTCGGCCTCGGCACCGCTGGAGAGGATGACCTTGCCGCGCACGACGGCCAGTTCCTTGATCAGTTCCAGAAGTCGGGCGCGGGCGGCAGCGGTGGCAGAAGCAGAGTCAAGGGTGGCAGTCATGGGACCCAGTTTAGTGTCTGGTTCGCGGTGGTTCCGCAGATGTCGAAAGCCTCGGAAGATTCCTCCCGGCCCTGTTTCACGGGCCCTTCCCTACGGGCTTTCCACACGGGCCTTTCTGCCCTAGGCAGCACGGGCGGGCGGGAGTCCGATGGAACCATGACCGCCGGAACCGAACCATCGACCCGCTGGCCTGCGATCCCCAAGGATGTCGGCAGCTTCCGGATCCGGCCGAACCTGGTGGACTACGACGCGGCGTGCGCCGCCTTCACGTGGGATGAGGCCCGGCGGGATCTGTCCGGGCTCCCCGGCGGCCGCGGCGTCAACATCGCCTACGAGGCCGTGGACCGGCATGCCACCGGCGAGCGCGCCGGCCGCGAGGCGTTGCGCTTTGTCCGTGCGGACGGCAGCACCCATTCACTCAGTTACGCGGAGCTGGCCGAGCAGACCAACCGCTTCGCGAACGTTTTGCGCAGCCTCGGCGTCGGCCGCGGGGAACGGGTGTTCTCCCTGACGGGCCGCAGCCCGGCGCTGTACGTCGCGGTGCTCGGCACGCTCAAGAACGCCAGCGTCTTCTGCCCGCTTTTCTCGGCTTTCGGCCCGGAGCCGGTCCGGCAGCGCCTGCACCTGGGATCGGGCCGGGCGCTGGTGACGACGCGGGCGCTGTACCGCCGGAAGATCGCCCCGCTCCGCGACTCGCTCCCGGACCTGCGGCATGTCCTGCTGACCGACGCCGGCGGCAGCCCGGAACCAGGCACACTCGACCTCGCCGCGCTCATGCAGGACGCTCCGCCGAACGGGGACATCGCGGCCACCCAGGCGGAGGATATGGCCCTGCTGCACTTCACGAGCGGCACCACGGGCACGCCTAAGGGCGCCATCCACGTACACGACGCCGTCACGGCCCACCACGCAACCGGAAGCTTCGCTTTGGACCTGCACCCGGAGGACGTCTACTGGTGTACCGCCGATCCGGGCTGGGTCACCGGGACCTCCTACGGCGTGATCGCGCCCCTGTGCCACGGGATTACCACCATCGTGGACGAGGAGGAGATGGACGCGGACCGGTGGTACCGGATCCTCGCAGAACAGCACGTCACGGTCTGGTACACGGCCCCGACGGCCTTGCGGATGCTGATGAAGGCCGGGGCCGGCCGGGCCGCGGGCCACGATCTCTCGGCCCTGCGCTTTGTCGCGAGCGTCGGCGAGCCGCTCAACCCCGAGGTGGTGCTGTGGGGCCGGGAGGCCTTCGGGCAGCCGGTGCACGACAACTGGTGGCAGACCGAAACGGGCGGCATCATGATTTCCAACTACGCGGCCACGGAAATCCGGCCGGGGTCCATGGGACGGCCGCTGCCCGGCGTCGAAGCGGCCATCGTGGCGCGGGACGAGCACGACAAACCGGTCCTCCGCGACGGCGGAGCGGTGCTCGTGACGGACCCGGACGCGGTGGGCGAGCTTGCGCTCCGGCCCGGCTGGCCCTCCATGTTCCGCGGCTACCTGCATGAGGAAGAGCGCTACCGCCGCTGCTTCGTGGGCGGCTGGTACCTTACCGGCGACCTCGCGAAGCGCGACGCTGACGGCTACTACTGGTTTGTCGGCCGGGGTGACGACGTCATCAAGTCCTCCGGACACCTGATCGGCCCCTTCGAGGTGGAAAGCTCCCTTATGGAGCACGAGGCCGTGGCCGAGGCCGGCGTGATCGGTGTCCCGGACCCCGTGGCCGGCGAGGTTGTCAAAGCCTTCGTGGAGCTCCGACCCGGCTGGGAACCGTCCGAGGAGCTGCAGCTGGACATCATCGGATTCGCCCGCAAGCGCCTGGGGCCGGCCGTGGCACCCCGGCTGCTGGACTTCACTACGGCCCTGCCCAAGACCCGCAGCGGCAAAATCCTCCGGCGCCTGCTCAAGGCCCGCGAACTCGGGCTGCCGGAGGGTGACACGTCCACCATTGAATCCCCGCCGGAAGCGCCGCCGCCGAACCCTGCACCGACGAGCCCTGCGCCGCCGGAGACGCCGGCACAGGAGGCACGGCCGTGACCGGCCCCCTGGGCATGCCCGGAAGCAGCGTGGACCCGGAACACGGGCGGCACCTGCTGCTGCAGATGCTCCGGGTGCGGCAGCTCGAAGAGAAATGCGTCGAGCTGTACAGCGCCGCCAAAATCCGCGGCTTCCTGCACGTCTACATCGGTGAGGAAGCTGTCGCGGCGGGCGTCCTGGAGTCCTTGTCGCCGGAAGACGCCGTCGTCGCCACGTACCGGGAGCACGGCCACGCTTTGCTGCGCGGCGTGGCTCCCGGGGCGATCCTGGCCGAGATGTACGGCTACCTCGAAGGTTGCTGCCGCGGCCGCGGTGGCTCCATGCACCTTTTCGACGCCGCGACCCGGTTTTTCGGCGGGAACGCAATCGTCGCTGGGGGCCTGCCACTCGCCGTCGGGCTGGCGCTCGCGGACAAGATGGCGGGACGCTCCAACGTCACCGCGTGCTTTTTCGGCGAGGGCGCCGTCGCGGAGGGTGCATTCCACGAGAGCCTCAATCTGGCCGCGCTCTGGCAGCTGCCCGTGCTGTTCTGCTGCGAGAACAATCTGTACGCCATGGGGACCGCCCTGGTCCGCTCCGAATCGCAGACGGATATCGCACTTAAAGCCGCCGCCTACGAGATCGCGGCCTGGGCCGTGGACGGCATGGATGTCCTCGCCGTCGAAGAGGCCGCGCGCCGCGCGGTGGACGGCGTCCGTTCCGGCGGCGGACCGCATTTCCTTGAGCTGCGGACCTACCGCTTCCGTGCCCACTCGATGTTCGATCCCGAACGGTACCGGGAGAAGGCCGAGGTGGCCAAGTGGATTGAGCGGGATCCCATCGGGCTGCTCCGCGCCAGGATGGAGGCGGCAGGCCAGCTCACGGGACCCGAGTGGGAGCAACTGCAGGCGGGCGCGCAGGCGGAAATCGCCGCCGCCGTCGACTTCGCCGAAGCCGGGACGCTGGAGCCGGTGGAGGATCTCACGCGCTTCGTCTACAGCGAGCGGAAGGCGCCATGAAATCCAGCTTCCGTGAGGCCCTTCGGGCAGGAATCCGCGACGCGATGCTCCGCGACGGGCGGGTTTTCCTCATGGGCGAGGATGTGGGCGCCTACGGCGGATCGTTCGCGGTCAGCCTCGGGTTGCTGGAGGAGTTCGGACCGGACCGCATCCGGGACACCCCGCTGTCCGAGTCAGGCTTTGTCGGCGCCGGCGTTGGGGCCGCGCTCGGCGGCATGCGGCCCATCGTGGAGATCATGACCGTCAATTTCAGCCTCCTGGCCCTGGACCAGATCGTGAACAACGCCGCTTCCCTGCTGCACATGTCCGGCGGACAGTTCCACGTCCCGCTGGTCATCCGGATGACGACGGGAGCCGGACGCCAGCTGGGCGCCCAGCACTCGCACAGCCTTGAGGGCTGGTACGCGCACATTCCTGGCCTGCGGATCCTCGCCCCGGCCACCCTCGAGGATGCCCGCGGGATGCTGTGGACGGCGCTGGAGGACCCCGATCCCGTGTTGATCTTTGAGCACGGCTCGCTCTACAACGTGCCGGGTGAACTCGCCGACGACGCCGGCCCCGTGGACATCGACACCGCGGCCATCCGGCGGCCCGGCAACGACATCTCACTCATCACTTACGGCGGTACGCTTCCCGTAACGCTCGAAGCGGCCGATCAGCTCGCGGGCGAGGGCATCGACGCCGAGGTCCTGGACCTGCGCACCCTGCGCCCGCTCGACGACGCCGCCATCCTCGCCTCCGTGGGCAAGACCCACCGCGCCGTCGTGGTCGACGAGGGATGGCGCAGCGGGAGTATCTCCGCCGAAATCAGCGCCCGGATCTCCGAGCACGCGTTCTTCGACCTCGACGCCCCCGTGGGCCGGGTCTGCAGCGCCGAGGTGCCGATCCCCTATTCCAAGCACCTGGAACTGGCCGCCCTGCCTTCCGCGGCGCGGATTGTCGCCGCGGCCAAGGAGGCGGCGGGCACCCGTGGGTGACTTCCTGATGCCCTCGCTCGGGGCCGACATGGAGCACGGCAAGCTCGTCGAGTGGCTCGTCAAGCCCGGCGACTACGTGCGGCGCGGGGATCTGGTGGCGGTTGTGGACACGGACAAGACCGTCATGGACGTGGAGTCTTTCCAGGAGGGCGTCGTCGCGGATTTGCTGGTCGGCATCGGCGAGACGGTCCCGGTGGGCACGCCGCTGGCCCGGATCACGCAGACGCCGGCCGAGGTCACGCCACCGGTCCACGAGGCGGCGCCGTCCCGGGCGCCCGCCGCCCACGCGGGCAGGAAACCAGCGAAAGCAACAGTCAAGGCCGCGGCCCCGCCTGCCCTGGTTGTTCCTGCTGCTGTCCCCTCTGCTGTACCGTCTGCGGTACCGCCGGCTGTACCGTCTGGCCCTGGGCCGGAGGCGGCCGCTCCGATTGCGCCGCCGGTCCGGCATCTCGCGCACCGGCTCGGCGTCGATACCGGCAGGATCCAGGGCACCGGCAAGGACGGGGCCATCACGCGGGCCGACGTGGAGCACGCCGCCGCCCGGCCCGTCGGCCGGATTCGCTCCTCGCCCCGGGCCCGCAGGCTCGCCGCCGGGCTCGGCCTCGACCTCGGCGCCGTCGTCGGCACCGGCCCGCAAGGCGCCGTGACGGAGTCAGACGTGCAGCATGCCGCGGCCCACGCCGAAGCGGCCCGCCTGCCTATCCCGGGACTGGAGGCGCCCGGGACACCGGGACCTGAGGCGCCCCGGGCCGGGGAACCGGCAGCGGAGCCGGGTGCGGAGAAAGCATCGGAGGCCCGCCAGCGGGTGGCGAGTCTGCGCCGCGCCATCGGCGCCCTGATGTCGCGTTCGAAGAAGACCATCCCGCATTACTATCTGAGCATGACGCTGGACCTGCGGGCCGCCGTCGGCTGGATGCAGACCGTCAATGCCCAACGGCCGGTGACCGCGCGGCTGGTCCCGTCTGCGCTCCTGCTCAAGGCCGCGGCGCTGGCGGCCAGGGATGTCCCGGAGGTCAACGGTTTCTACGACGACGGCGGGTTCCGGCCGAGCAGCGCGGTGCATCTGGGCGTCGCGGTCGCCCTGCGCCAGGGCGGCCTGGTGGCGCCGGCGATCCACGACGCCGATACCCTGCCCCTGGACGTGCTGATGGAACAGCTACGGGACCTCGTCAGCCGGGCCCGGGCCGGCCGGCTGCAGCGTGCCGAAATGGCCGATCCGACCCTGACCGTAACCAATCTCGGGGACCTCGGCGTGGACAGCGTCTACGGCGTGATCTACCCGCCGCAGGTCGCGATGGTCGGCTTCGGACGGGTGGTGGAACAGCCGTGGGCGCAGAACGGGCTTCTCGGCGTCCGGCACGCCGTGATCGCCACGCTATCGGCGGACCATCGGGTCAGCGACGGGCTGCGCGGCGGGCGCTATCTCGCCCGTATCGAGGAGCTGCTGCAGGACCCCGAGTCACTGTGAAACCGGAGGAGAGATGAACGAACAGGACGCCCGCGCGGCAGTGCATGCCGCCCTCGGCAAGGTCGCGCCGGACGTGGATCTGGCCGACGTGGATGAGGACGCCCGGTTGCGGCAGGACCTGGAACTCGATTCCCTGGATTTCCTGCGGCTCGTCGAAACCATCGACACCGCCACCGGTGTTGACATTCCCGAACGCGACTACCCGGCGGTGGCCACCGTCAAAGGCCTGATCGGGTACCTCGCCACGCACGGCTGACCCCATCGACTGCTCCGTAATCGCCCTTTTGGAGGCTCTAAAGGGCGGTTTTGGAGCAATCAACGAGGGGGTGGCTGGCCGTTGCCTCTTGCCACTTGCCTGGCTAGGGTTGCGGCCGCGGCTCGGCTCGGCGGGCGAATGCGGGCGCGTGTTCGGGGCGGGGGCCGAAGGCGATGAACCGCGGGACAATGCTGCGGACGGCCGGGACATGCTGCGCCGCGTACAGCAGGGCAGGAGGCACGCCGGACCGTTTGCCTGTCATGAGGGGCGAGAACAGCACGCGGTGCATGATCCGCTGGACGGCCTGCACGACGACGGTGGGCATGCGCCGCCGTCGTTCCACGCATTCCAGGTCCTCAGCGCTCACCTGGCCGCGCAGCAGTGCGGGGGCGAGGCATTCCGCTGCGGCCACGGCGTCCTGGATGGCGAGGTTGATGCCGACGCCGCCGGCGGGGGACATGGCGTGGGCGGCGTCGCCGATGCAGAGCAGGCCGTTGATATGCCAGGAGTGCAGCCGGTCCATGCGGACGTCGAGCCAGTGCAGGTCCTCCAGCGAAGTGATGGCATCCACGCGGTCAGCGAGGTCCGGCCGGAGTGCCGCGATCCGTTCACGGAACCGGCCAAGGCCCTCGGACCGGATTCTGGCGTCCGTACCCTTGGGTGCGAGGTAGCCCATTTGGTAGTAATCGTTCCGGAACAGGGCCAGCAGGGCCTCCCCCCGGCCGAACGCCGGAACCACGCCCGCGACCTGGCCTTGCTCGGAGGCCTGGCGGGGCAGCCTGAACCACCAAGTGTCAAACGGGACCGGGAACACTTTCGGCGCCAGTCCGGCGGCGGCGCGGAGCGCGGAGTGGCGTCCGTCCGTGGCGATGACGAGGTCGGCCAGGAGCTCGTCCTCGGTCCCGTCCGGGGCCCTGAAGCGGATGCCCCGTACGCGGCCGCCGTTGCGGACCAGTCCCGTGGCGGTGTGGCTCATCAGCAGTGTGAAAGCGGGCTCCTGGGAGGCGGCATCCGCCAGGAAATTCAGGAAGTCCCATTGCGGCATCATGGCCACGTAGTTGTAGGGCGGGCGGAGGGCGTCGAAGTTGCCCATGGTGATGGGCGGTCCGCCGGACACGGGGAAGGCCACGTTGCTCAGCCGGCTTTGCGGGAGCCGGCGGAATTCCGCCCCGAGGCCGAGCTCGTCAATGAGGCGGATCGTGGAGGCGTGCACCGTGTCGCCGCGGAAGTCCCGGAGGAAGTCGGCGTGTTTTTCCAGCACCGTCACGTTTACGCCGGCGCGTGCCAGCAGCAGGCCGAGCATCATCCCGGCGGGGCCGCCGCCCACCACCGCGCATCCGGTCTTCTCCATGGGCCCACGGTACGCCTGCGCCCCGGGACGCAAAATACCCGGCCCCGCGGGAGGGGTTTTCGCGGCGGTTTCGGACCGGTGCTGCGGTTTCGGACCGGCGCGGCGGGGACCCGCGCAGCGCCAGTCCGAAACCGTAGCGGAGAGCGGAAACCTGTGCACCGGAGGGCCGGACCGCCGGGCCACCGCCGGGTCACCGCCGGGTCAGAGCCTCGTGTCGAAGGAACCGCAGAAGACGTTCTCGTTGAACGTGCCCTGGAACTCCGATTTGCCCTGGATCTTGTCGATGGTTGCCCGGATGGCCTCGCGGGTGCCCGCATGGGCGTGGATGGCCGTCTTCACCATCGGCACGTCAATGAGGTGGTTGGGCTGGTTGAGCGAAACGAACACGGTGGGGACCTCGGTGACGTACCACGGGATCTCCGCCGCCATCGGTGAGGACCACTTGATCCGGATCGCTGCTTCCTGCGCGAAGCCCAAGACGCAGGCGAACACGAAGGCGGCGTCATACTTGTCCGCATAGTCGCCGGTCGCTTCCTCGGAGATGATCGACATGAAGTTCACCTCGGTCTCCCCCGCGGCTTCGCGCTGCTCCGCTGTCTTGAACAGATGCACTTCGAAGCCGGCCCTTTCCAGCTCCTCCTTGACAGTGTCCAGGTAGGCCAGCGGGTCAGCCCGAGTGAAGTCCGAGCCGCCGGAGATCCCGTACAACCGGATGCGCTTGTGCGTCTCCGGCGTGATGGGCAGGTTGTGGGCCGTGTCCTTGACCAGCGTCACGGTCTTGTCCGCGATTTCGGCGGCAACAGCACGGTGGGCCGCGCTGCCAATCACCTGCAGCGCCTCGACCGGCGGGACGAGGGATTCCCGTGCCGCCTTGTGCAATCCGAGCGACGCCTTCAGGCCCAGGATCCGGCGCAGGGCGTCGTGCAGCCGCGACTCCGTGATGACCCCGGTTTTGTACCCCTCCAGCATGTACCCGAAGTCCTCTGCCGGGTTCCGGAAGAAGAGGAACATGTCGCAGCCGGCCGCGATGGTCGCCGGGACGAGGTCGCTGCGTTTCATGGCCTGGGTCAGGCCGACCATTTGGGAGGCGTCGGTGAGGACGAGCCCGTTGAAGCCGAGTTCGCCGCGGAGCAGGTCCTGGAGGAGTTCCGGCGACAAGGTGGCGGGCAGGATGTCAGAGTCCGCCATGCCGGGCCGGAAGTGCCGGGAGAGCTCCGGCGCGCCGATGTGGCCGATCATGATGGACTGCACGCCGTGGCCGATCATCTCCCGGTACACGTGCCCATAGGTCCGGTTCCAGTCCTCGTAGCCCAGCGTGTTGTAGGACGTGACCACGTGCTGGTCGCGCTCATCCATGCCGTCGCCAGGGAAGTGCTTCATGGCGCACACGGTGGGCGATTCGCTGATGCCGTCGAAGTACTCCCTGGCCCGTTCCACCACGATCTCCGGGGTGTTGCCGAAGGCCCGGGTCGAGATGACCGTGTTCCGCCAGTTGTAGTGGATGTCCACGATCGGCGCGAAGGCCCAGTTGCAGCCCAGCGCGGCGGTTTCCACACCCGCCACCTGCCCCATTTGGCGGGCGATGGCCTTGTCCGGGTGCGAGCCGGCCTGCAGGTGCGTGGATACAAACGTTCCATCGTCACAGCTTCCGGCTCCCCCCATCTCCGGATTGGAAGCCACCAGCAGCGGGATGCGGGTCTTGGACTGTGCGTACCGGATGTGCTCCTGGACCGCGGCCGAGGGGCCGGGCCGGTACCGCATGCCGCCCACGTGGTACTGCTCCAACACTTTGTCGAGGTACTGCGGGGAGTAGTCGTTGTTGTGGTTGATGAACAGCTGGCCGATCTTTTCCTCGAGCGACATGGAGCCGATCGTGGAAACCACCCAGGCGACGGCGTCGTCGTCGAGGTTGAACGGCGCCGCCCGGAGGTCGACGTCGAACTGGCGCGGTTGGGTGCCGGCGGCACCGACGGCAGTGCCGGCCACACCGGCGATGCCGGCCAGCGCCTCACCGACCACCTGGTCGACGGCGTAACCGACGTCGACGACGACACCGGTTTCGTCGGCCTCGAGCGGTTCCAGCGCTGCAAGTTGCGAATCAAGCAACGCCGGCGGCATGAAGTGGCCGGAGCGGCCCTCGATCCTGCCGCCGAGGACGTCCCTGCTGCCGTGCAGGTGCAGGAAGACCGTGTCCGGCGCCTGGGCGCGGATGGCGTCCCGGTAGCTGCGCTTCAGCGCGGAGCAGGCCAGGACCAGGCCGGCGGGCCCTGCGGCGGCAAGCTCGGCGCCCACGGTGGCGAGCCACGGCCAGCGGTCCGCGTCCGTGAGCGGACTGCCGGACGCCATTTTGGCCACGTTTTCGACGGGGTGCAGTGAGTCGCCGTCAAGGAACGGAACGCCTAGTTCGCGGGCTACGAGGTCCCCGATCGTGGTCTTGCCGCAGCCGGAGACGCCCATGACCACGACCCGTGGCTTGGCCGGTCCGCCGGCTGTCGGGGAAGAGGGTTCGTTGCTCATTACCAGTCGTGGACCGTTCCGTCGACGAGCCGGTTGTACGGCAGGTAGGCCTGCTGGTACGGGTACGCCGCCGCGGCTTCCTCGTTGAATTCGACACCGATGCCGGGCGTCTCGCCCGGGTGCAGGTAGCCGTCCGTGAACGTCATGGACTGCTCGAAGACCTCATTGGTCGCATCAGAGTGCTGCATGTATTCCTGGATCCCGTAGTTATGGATCGCCAGGCCCACGTGCAGCTGCGCGGCGAACCCGACCGGGGAGATGTCCGTGGGCCCGTGGAAGCCGGACTTGACCTGGTACTGCGCGGCGAAGTCCATGACCTTCTTCAACGGCGAGATCCCGCCAAAGTGGGTGGAGGCGGCCCGGACGTAGTCGATCAGCTGCTCTTTGATCAGGGTCTGGAAGTCAAAGACGGTGTTGAAGACCTCCCCGATGGCCAGCGGGGTCGTGGTGTGGGACCGGACCAGCCGCAGCGCGTCCTGGTTCTCCGCCGGGGTGCAGTCCTCGAGCCAGAACAGGTCGTAGGGCTCCAGCGCCTTGCCCAGTTTCGCGGCCTGGATCGGGGTCATCCGGTGGTGCCCGTCATGGAGCAGCGGGATCTCCGGGCCGAACTCGTTCCGGACCGCCTCGAAAACCGTGGGCAGGTGCCGCAGGTAGGCGCGGGTGTCCCAGTCCTCCTCGGCCGGGAACGCCCCCCGGCCGGCCGGCTCGTAGTCATACCGCTCCCCCGAGGCCTGCGCCTGCGCCGCGACACCGTAGACAGCCTTGATCCCGGGCACTGCGGTCTGGATCCGGATCGACTTGTACCCCAGCTCCAGGTGTTCCCGCACCGAATCGAACAACGCCGGAAGATCCGCCCCCGAAGCGTGGCCGTAGGCCCGCAGCCCGTTCCGGGACGCCCCGCCCAGCAACTGGTACACCGGCATCCCCGCCAACTTGCCCTTGATGTCCCACAACGCCATGTCCACCGCGGCAATCGCGGCCATCGTCACTGGACCCCGGCGCCAGTAGGAGGACCGGTACAGGAACTGCCAGGTGTCCTCGATCCGGTGCGGATCCTTCCCGATCAGCAGCTGCGCAACATGCTCCTTCAAATACGCCGCCACCGCCAGCTCACGGCCGTTCAGCGTCGCATCCCCGATCCCGGTCACACCGTCCTCCGTCGTGATCCGGAGGGTGACGAAGTTCCGGGAGGGGCTGGTCACGAAGACTTCAGCGGCAATGATTTTCACAAGGTTCCTTTCGAGCGGGGCTCGGCGTTCGAGCGAAGGTCGGCATTCGTGCGGGATGGGGCGCCGGGGCGAAACCAGCCGAGGAGGCTGGCTACCAGGTCCAGGACCTGCGGATCCTCGGCCAAACCCGGATCCACCAGTGTGAGCAGCGCAGCCAGTCGGGGCTGTCCTGCCAGGGTGCTGGCTGCCGCCACCTCGGCCGCCAATGGGTCCGCGAGCTCGGGGGCGGCCGCGGCGAAGTCCGCCCAGGCGGCGAGCATCAGGGCCGCAGCCGCGCCGGTCCTCCCGGCGGCCCGCTCGGCGCGGAGCACCGGCAAGGCCCGCATTCGCAGTTTGGTGGTTCCGTCCATGGCGATCTGCGCCAGATGATGCGCAATCCGGGTGTTGCCGAAGCGCTCCAGCAGCGCGGCCCGGTACTCCGGGATGCGCAGGTCTGCACCGTTGGCTTCTGCCTCTGCCAGATGCGAGGAGGCCTCGTCCCAGAACGCCTCCACTGCAGTGCGGCAGGCGTCGTCCCCCAGGGCCTGGGCCACTGTCTCGTGGCCGCGGAGCTGGCCGGCGTAGGCAAGCAGCGAGTGTGCGCCGTTGAGAAGCCACAGTTTGCGGTTTTCGTAGGGTTCGATGTCGTCCACAAACAAGGCCCCGGCATCTTCCCAGCGCGGACGCCCGGCAGGGAAGTCCCCGGACAGGACCCAGTCGTGGAAGGGCTCGGTGACAACGGGTGCCTCGTCCAGATAACCGCAAGCGGCGGCGACGGCGGCAACATCGGCTTGCGTGGCGCGGGGCGTAATGCGGTCCACCGAGGTGCTGACAAAGCTGACCTCGCTGCGGATCCAGGCCGCCAGCTCCGGATCGGATTCCTCGGCCAGCCCCAGCAGGGCCTGCCGTACGACGCTGCCGTTGTCGGGGAGGTTGTCGCAACTGACGACGGCGACCGGGCCCGCCCCGGAAGCCCTGCGCGCGTCGAGCGCGAACGCCAGCCGCCCCAGCGGCGTGGACGGTCTGTCAGTCCTGGCCGCAACCTCCCGCACCCCGTAGGCGGCTTCCGTGATGGTCAGGGTGACTATTGCCGTCCGCGGCGAGGCCACAAGTTCGGCGAGCCGGTCGAGGTCGGCACCGTCGGCGGCCTCGACGATGCTGCCCATGAGCTCGAAGTCGTCGCCCTGATCCGAACGCACCAGCAGCGTATACAGGCCGTCCTGCGCCGTGAGGACATCGGCGGCATCCGGGCGCCGGCCGGTGAACGAGGAGATCCCCCATTCCCCGGCGTCGCCGGCGTGCTGCGTGTACCAGGCCTGGTGCGAGCGGTGGAAGGCTCCGAGGCCCAGGTGCACAATGCGGATCGGGGCTTTGGCCGCGGTCCGTGCCGTGCGCCCCAGCCGCGGCAGTGCATCAGGACGTGGGGATGCCGTTTCCGGCGGCGTTTCAACGGGATCGGCGCTCACAGTTTAAAGACCCTTCGGGGGGACGAATCGACGACGTCGACGATCAGCTCATGGGCGCGGTCCTCGCTGACCCGGTGCTCGGCCACGAGACGTGCCAGGAACGAGGCCTCGATCCGCCGGGAGGCGTCATGGCGGGCCGGGATGGAGCAGAAGGCCCGCGTGTCGTCGATGAAGCCGGAGGATCTTGAGAAGCCTGCGGTCTCGGTCACGGCGGAGCGGAACCGGAGCATCGCGTCGGGGGCGTCCAGGAACCACCACGGAGCGCCGAGGTACACGGACGGGTAGAAGCCCGCCAGCGGTGCCAGTTCGCGCGAGAACACGGTCTCATCCAGGGTGAAGAGCACCAGATGGAAGTCCTTGGCCGTTCCGAAGTCCTGCAGAAGGGGCCGGATGGCCTCGGTGTAACTGACGGCGACGGGAATGTCGTGGCCTGTGTCGGCACCGAAGGCCCCGAAGGTGGGTGCATGGTGGTTCCGGAAGGAGCCCGGGTGGATGGTCATCACCAGCCCGTCGTCCACGGACATCCGCGCCATCTGGTACAGCATGTGGGCTTCGAACTGGTCGCGGTCCTTCGCCGTCGCACGGCCGGAGAGGGCGCGGTCGAAGAGCCGGGCCGCTTCACCGGCGTCGAGCTTTACGGTGGAGGGCGTCCGGACCCCGTGGTCCGCCGAGACAGCACCGTGCTCCACAAAATAGCGGCGGCGGTTCTCCAACGCGTGGAGGTAGCCGTCGTAGCCGCCGGCGCCGTCGCCCGCTTCCCCCATGAGGCGGTCCACGTTCGCGGACCAGTCCGGGTGGGCGATGTTCAGGTATGCATCCGGCCGGAAGGTGGGGAGGACACGGCCGTGGAAGGTGGGGTCCGCCGAAATCGCCGCGTGGCTGGCGAGGTCGGCCAGGGGATCGTCGGTCGTGGCAAGCACTTCGATATTGAAGTCCTTGAACAGCTGGCGCGGCCGGAAGCCCGGTTCCCGGAGCCTGGCGGAGAGCGCATCGTAGCTTGCGTCCGCGGTCTCGGCGCTGATTTCCTGCTCGAGGCCGAAGACGCTGTGGAACTGGGTGCGGAGCCAGTAGCCGGAGGCGGTGCCGTCGAACAGGGGCCACGCCGCGCAGAATTCCCGCCACACGCTGCGGGAATCAGGAGCCGTTCCCGTCTGCCCGTCCAGCCGCGTCTGCAAGCTGTCGAGGGGGACGCCGCTGGAGTGGATGAGCCGGGTGACGTAGTGGTCCGGGCTGACGAGGAGGGCGGCGGGATCGGGGAACGGGAGGTCCTGTTCGATGACCGCTGCGTCCACGTGCCCGTGCGGGGAAATGATGGGCAGATCCTGCACCCGTTCCAGCAACGAACGCGCAATACTGCGGGTTCCGGGATCCGCGGGCAGGAGCCGGTCGGGGTGTGCGGCAATCGACTGTGACATAGATCAATGATTGTGAATCCGGCAATCTGGTGTCAACCGGTTGCCACAAATTGCCAAAATGTTGCCATGCGGTGGAATCCTGCGGTCGGGATGCGACAGCCGGACGTCCCTTAAGCGCGTTCGGCCGGCCGCCCGGTCCCGTCAAGGGACCCGGTGGCCGGCCGAACGCGCAGTGTCACCCACTGACCGCGCTTCAAACCCCTAAGTGGCGTCCGCTGGCGCGTGGGCCGTGAGCCCGGCCAGAGCGGCCGTGCGCCGAAGGTAGTCAAGATTGCCGGCCGTCCGTTCGCCGAGCGGGAGCTCGGTGGAGAAGTCCTCCACGGTGACCCAGTCGTCGTAGCCGACGTCGGCAAGCGCCTGGAAGTAGGCAAGGACGCTCCCCTGCCCTTCGGCCAACGGCGCCCATTCGTTTCTCCACACCGCGGCCCCGGACTCGTCCCTCTCGTCCTGCCGGACCCAGCGGGCGTTCTTGACATGGATGTGGGCCAAGTACGGACCGAGCAGTTGGAGGGCCGGCAGCGGATCCTCCCAGCCTTCAATGACCAGGTTGCCCAGGTCATGGATGACACCCACGTGCCGGGGGTCCAGGCCTTCCAGCAATCGGCGGGCGGCGGAGGCCGAGGACGTGATGGTGCCGTGGTGCAGTTCCACCAGCGCCTTCACGCCATGGTGCTCCGCGCGGGCCGCGACCCATTCGTAGTGTTCGCGGGTTGAGTCGAACAGCTGGGGGTATGGGATGCCGCTTGCGGCCTGCCCGCCCATTGTTGAGTTGCCCAAGGGCAGCACGTTCACGCGGACCTGCCGGGCGCCGAGTGCCGCGGTGGCAGCCAGGATGCGTTCGACCTGCCCATGGTTGTCGCACCGGGCATAGCCACCGAGTCCTGAATACTCAAGGCCCGCCGCGTGGGTGATCCTGGCAATCTCCGGCAGGTTCTCCTCAAGCCCGGTCATGGGCCACGTGGCAAGGTTGCCGGCCCAGAACCCGGGCTCCGGGGAGTCAGCCTGGTCCGTGATGCGCCATTCAATGCCGTCCCAGCCTTGCGCCGCAAGCGTCGATGCAGCCTCTGTGGGCGACCAATCGGGGGTGGAGGCCGTGAAGACGGAGAACTTCATGCCGATACCTCTTCCAGTGCTGACGCGGAGTCGGCCGGCCCGTTGCCGCCCGTCCGCACGTCGACGTCGTCGTATCTGCCGGCAAGGACCTCATCGATCAGCACCGGCTGCCCCAGGGTGGCGGACACATAGAGCGCGCGGACGGTGGCCAGGGCGGTCACCGCATCCCTGACCGTGACTCCGGCGGGGCGCCCCGCACGGATGGCATCGACTATGTCGTGGTACTGCCGGACGTGGCCCGCCGGATAGACGGTGGGATCCAGGGCCTGTACGGGCTCGTCCGGGAACTTGGCGAGTTCGTCGGCTGCCTGGTTGCCGGCGCCAAGGAGTCCCATATCGCTGCCTTCGCCGCCGGCGTCGGCTGCGTGGAAGTACTCGAGCTGGTCACCGTCGATTACTGCCGAACCCTTGCTGCCCATCAGCTGCAGCCGGACGGTGAGTCCGGGGTAGGCCGCGGTGGTGGCATGCAGGACGGCGAGCGCGCCCGATTCAAAGGTTACGGTGGCCACGGCGGTGTCCTCCACCTCGACGCCGTCGTGAGCGAGCAGGGCGGTCTTCGCGCTGATCTCCACAGGACGGCCCAGGAACCAGAGCAGCAGATCAACGGTGTGGACGCCCTGGTTCATGACGGCACCGCCGCCGTCCATGGCCCAGGTGCCGCGCCACGCGCCGGAGTCGTAATACGCCTGGCTGCGCCACCAGCTGACGGAAGCAATGGCCGACGTGAGCGTGCCGAAGCGACCCGCGCGGCGGGCCAGGTCGACCGCGCGGCTGGCCGGGTCGAAGCGGTGCTGGCTGATCACGCTGGCCACAAGGCCCCTGGCCTCCGCGGATTCCGCGGCCGCCAGGATCTCCTTGGCCCGGCTCAGGTCCACGTCCAGCGGCTTTTCGATCACGACATGCTTGCCGGCGGCGAGCACCTCAAGGGCCTGCTGGATGTGCAGTCCGCTCGGTGTGGCGATGATGACCAGGTCCACCGGCGCGCCGGCGAGAGCCTCGGAAAGGGTGCGGAACGTCTTAGGCCGTTGCGCACCCTGGTCTTCGATGGATGAAGCGAGCGCATCCGCCGCGTCGTCGACCTCGTCGATCAGCGCCGCCACCAGCAGTTCCGGCAGCTCGCGAACCACGGCTGCATGCGTGCGTCCGATGACGCCGCACCCGGCGATCGCGACCCGGAGGGGCTCTTCGCTTCGCTGTGCCTGCTGGGTGTTTTCCTCTGGGGTGCCCATGTTCTCCCTGCTCATTTGGTGTGTACTCCTGCGTCCCTGAGGACCTTGGCGAAGGCCCGGGCGGCAATTCCGAACGCCGTGGGGCCAGAGAATCCGCCGAGGCCGTGGGCCCCGGCGAGGTGCGGTTCCAGGCTGGCGAAGCCCCGGTAACCGTCGGCTTTCAGAGCCTCCACTGTGCGCAGCAGGTCGCCGTCTCCTTCTCCGGCCGGCACCACGGAAGCATCGGCAAACAGTGCGTCCTTGACCTGCAAGTACTCCAGGTGGGGGCGGAGCTTCGCATAGCCTTCATCGAACGGTTTCACGCCCACCTGGACAAAGTTGGCGGCGTCCCAGGCCACCTTGAGCGCCGGCGAACCGACGGTTTCGATGATGTCCAGGACGCGTTCCGGGATGTCGCCGAAGATGTCTTTCTCGTTCTCGTGCAGCAGGACGACGCCGGCTTCCTCCGCCACCGCGGCCAGGGCCCGCATCCGCTCGATGACGGCGTCGCGAATGCTGCCGACCTCCACGCCCTCGCCGTAGTAGAAGGAGAAGATGCGGATGTAGCGGGATTCCAGGGTCCGGGCCGCAGTGACGGCCCGCCGGAGCCGGCCGACCTCATGCTCGACGGGAAGGGAGACGTCAACCTTGCCGATCGGCGAGGCGATTGCGGAAACGCCCATGCCTGCGGCATCGAGCAGCGTCTTCAGTTCCTGCAGCTGCCCCTCATCGAGGTCCACAATGTTGGTCCCCCACGCGCTGCGCACCTCGATATGGTTCGCGCCCAGTGCCTGCAGCACCGCGATCTGGATTTTGGGGTCGTCGTCGATTTCGTCTCCGAAGCCCGAGAGCTCCCATTCGACGGCTGGCGAGTCGGTCATGGTTACTTCACTCCTCCGGCGGTCAGACCGCCGACTAGGTAACGTTGGAATATCAGGTACAGGATGACCACGGGCGCCGCGCAGACCAGGGAGGCGGCCATCATCTGGCCGTACATCGGAATGGCGCCGCCTTCCTGGGAAGCTCCAAAGATCTGGAGCGCGACGGCGGCCGTCTGGCTTTCCGGACGCGTCATGACGGACGCGAAGAGGACGTCGTTCCAGCCGAGCAGGAAGGCAAATATCCCGGAGACCACAATGCCCGGCCAGCTCAGCGGGAGGACGATGCGCACCAGGACGCCCAGGTTACTGGCGCCGTCGATCCTGGCCGCTTCCTCAAGCTCGCGGGGAAGCCCGCGCAGGTAGGTGACCATGACCCAGGTGGAGAACGGCATGGCGAACGTCAGGTAAGTCACGAAGAGACCCCACTGGGTGCCGATCACCTGGATCCCCAGATAGCTGGCCGCCGAAGAGAACAGGACAAACACGGGAAGGACCATCAGAGTCCCTGGCACGGACTGCAGGGCGAGCAGGCCACGGAGGACCGTGAGCCGGCCCCGGAACTGGTACCGGACCAGCACGAAAGCTGTCGACACGGACATGATCGCCGATACCACGGCCGTGGTCCCCGCCACCAGGACGCTGTTGGCCAGCCCGGTGGCCAGCCCCACGCTGGACCAGATCTTGGAGTAGTTTTCCAGGGAAAAGCTCGACGGCCAGAATTCACCGGATGCCACCCCGATGTCGGAGTTTACGGATGCCAGGAAGATATACAGCACCGGAATGAGCACGATCGCGCAAAGGAAGACCAGGATGATGGCCAGCAGGGGTCCCGGCAGGAGCCGGGTGACTTCGCTCTGGCGTTTCGACCCGGGCCGGAAGGATGTCCCGGAAGACCGGCGGACGGAGGTGACGGTGGCGCTCACTTTTTTCCTCCCGGGGTGTCGGCGTCGTCAAGTTTGACGGCGCGCAGGTAGACGAACAAGGGGATTGCGATCAGGACCAGCGAGACGAACGCCATGGCCGCGCTCAGCCCGAACCGGAAGCTTTGGAAGCTGGTGACGTACGTCAGGATCGGAAGGACTTCGACGTCGGACGGGGCCGGTACGCCGAACAGGACGAACGGCAGCGTGAAGTTGTTGATGTGGTGCAGCATCCCGATCAGGAATGCCAGCGACAGCGGGCCCTTGAGGTAGGGGAACACGACATACCGTAGCTTGTTCCACCAGAGGGCCCCGTCCAGGGCGGATGCCTCGTGGACCTCGTGGTCCACAGCCTGCAGCCCTGAAAGCGCCAGCAGGTAGATAAACGGCCAGGAAGCCCAGATCTGCACAAGAATCAGGGTCCAGTAGGTCTGGGGGCCGTTCAGCCACAATCCGGCGTCAACGCCGACCGATGCCAGGACCGAGTTGACCACGCCGTCCGGTTGCAACATCGTCCGCCAGACGGTTGCGACAACGAATGCCGGCAGAACGTAGGGGACGAGGAAGATTGAGCGTACGAGGGCCCTGCCCTTGAAGGCATTCTGGGTGGCCACAGCCGCACCGATTCCAAGTGGCAAGGTGACCACCATGGCGACAAGGGAGTAGCTGACGCTGAGCCAAACGGAGTGCAGCAACGGCGAGGAGGTCAGCGCCTCCACGAAGTTCTGCACTCCGATGAACGGCGAGCTGACCCACTTGCGCAGGGTGTACTGATCCAGGTCCAGCGCCGACATGAAGATGCCCAGAAGCAGCGGAACCACGATGATGACGAACATCAGCGCTCCGCCGGGAATGAGCATCCAGAGAGGCCGGTTGCGTTCGCTCAGGCCTTTGCGGCGTCCGCTCGAACCTGGCCGGGCAGCCGGGGGGCCGGCCGGAGCCGGCGCCCCCACCGTGGCCGCAAGGGCGGCCGCGGCTTGTTCAGCTGCTCCAGCCACGGCTTCCTGGGTGCCCTGGGCGCGGGCGACGGCAAGCGTGCCGGGCGCACCCCCTGGCACCTTGGAGGAATCGGTGGACATGACCGGTCCCCTTAGGACTTCGTGGCCCGGTCAAGGGAAGCCTGGCCCTTGGACTGCGCGTCCTTGAGCCGGCCCTCAAGCGCCGACGAGTCCACTGAGCCCTTCGACAACTCGGGAATCGACTGGACCGTGACATTGAGCAGCGCCAGCTGGATGTCACCCCATGCGCCGGTGAACGGCGTTGCCTTGGACTTGGCCGCCGCGTCCGCGATGGGCTGCAGCTGGGGACTCGTCAGCGACTTCAGGGCGTCCGCGTTCGCAGGCAGATCGCCGAAGATCTTCTGGTAATTGAGCTGCTCATCCTTGGAGGTAATGAGCTTGATGTAGGCGAAGGCGAGGTCCTTCTGCTTGGAGTAGTCGGCCACCACTACGTTGTCCCCGGAAAGGATGCTGGCGGCCTTGTCCCCGTCTCCCTTGGGTGCGGTTTCCCCGGGGGCCGTGGTGGGCATGGTCGAGTAGGCGTACTTGCCGGCCACGGCCGACTTTTCCAGCGTGGGGAGCGAACTTGAGGTGGTCATCATCAGATAGGCCGCCTTGCCGCTTGCGAAGGCCGCGACGGCGTTGCTGTTGCTCCACCCCACGGCATTCGGGTCAACTACCTCGTCCTTGGTCAGCCAGCCGAAGTACGTCTCGTAGGCATTCTTGACGGTAGGGTCATCAAGTTTGAGGTTCTTGCCGTCCACGAGCGGGTTGCCGGCCTGGACTGACATGGCCCAGATGAACTTCCACGGGTCGAAGTTGTCCTTGTAGCCCGTGGCAATGCCGAAAGTTCCGGTGCCGGGGTTGGTGAGCTTCTTTGCCTGCGCGGCGAGATCGTCCCAGGACGAGGCCGGCTTCTCGATGCCCGCCGCGGCCAGGAGTTCCTTGTTATAGGCCATCACGAAGGGGCGGCTCACGAACGGGATCCCGGCCTGGTGTTCCGGGTCCGGTCCGGAGATGCCGAGCGCGGCCTGGTTGAATTTGTCCTTGCCGCCGACCTTCTTCCAGTCATCATCGGTCAAGGTCACGAACGCCTTGGTGGCGTAGGCGGTGGGGGTGAAAGTAGTGCCGAGGCTGTAGACGTCCGGCCCCTGGCCGGAAACCACGGAGGTCTGGATGCGAGTGAGTTCGTCGTTGCCGGACGCGAAGGTCTCGAAAGCCACGTCGGCGCCAGTCTCGGCTTTGAACTTGGCGGCGATGTCGCTGAACCACTGCTTCTGCTGCTCGGGGTACTGGCTGCTGACGTTGACCAGGACGCTTAGCTTCTTGCCTTTTCCATCCACGGCTCCGCCGCTGCTGGCGGAATCGGCAGTTCCTGAACCGCAAGCCGTCAAGGCCAGCGCCGCCGCCGATACCACGGCCGCAAGCTTGACTGAAGATGCAAACCTCATTGTTTCCTCCTTGGGTACCCATCAGCCACAGGGAGTGGCATGAGTCACATGGGTCTTCGGCGTTGAGTCTACGGTCGGCAATTCTCCGACGGCAAGCGATTGCCAAATGTTGCCAAAAGTGTTGCAATTGACGGACAAACCGGATGCCCTTGGCTCACCGCGAAGAATCCCCGCACATGAGGAATGGCAACACTATGGCAGACCCGCACATCCCGTCGCCCGCCCGGCCGCCGACCATTCGAGACGTGGCGGAGCGCGCCGGCGTCGCAACGTCAACGGTGTCCCGGGCACTGTCTAATCCCGGCAGGGTCAACCCGGTGACGCGCCAGAAAATCGAGGAGGTGGCCGCCGAACTCAACTACGTGCCCAGCTCGCAGGCCCGGGGCCTCAGCTCCGGACGGACGCAGGCCATCGCCCTCCTGGTCCCCGACGTTACCAACCCCTTCTTCTTCGACATCATCCGCGGAACGCAACGTGAGCTGCGCGCGGCTGGATACACACAAGTGCTGGTTGATACTGAAGAATCCGCCGAAGTGGAGCAGAACGCCCTGCATAAGATGCAGAGCACGGCGGACGGCTACATCCTGGCCGCGTCCCGGCTCACCGATGCCCAGTTGGCCGGGGCCGCCGCCCAGCACGCCATCGTCACCATCAACCGTGCGTCCGCGGACGTGCCCACGGTGGTCATCGACACGCCGTCGGCCATTGTCCAGGCCCTGGAACACCTGGCCTCACTCGGCCACACCAGGATCTGCTTCGTGGGGGGTCCGGCCAGCTCCTGGTCCAATGCCAAGCGGTGGAAGGCCTTCGAGGACGAAACCCGGGTACGCGGGCTGGCAACGTCCCGGGTGGGGCCGTTCGCTCCCATGATGACATCAGGCGCAGCCGCGGCGGACGCAGCTGCGCACACCGGCGCCACGGCGTGCATTGTCTTCAATGACCTCCTGGCGATCGGCATGCTGCAGCGGCTCCGCGAGCGCGGGATGCGCGTTCCCGAGGACATGAGCATCATTGGCTGCGACGACATCTTCGGTGCGGATTTCTGCAATCCGCCCCTGACCACCATTGCTTCACCAATCGAGCAGGCCGGCCGGGTGGCGGTCTCGATGCTCCTGTCCCAGCTCAATCCGCTCCAGGGGGGAACGAAACGGCGGCTCGCCGTCATGCCAACCCACCTGACCGTGCGCGGCTCCACCGGGCCTGCACCAATCATCCGGTCACAGTTGAGCGCGGTTGACACCGCTGGCTAGGCTTTGAGTCATGCGTGAACTCCAGGCGAAGATCATTGAGGAAATGGGCGTGCAGCCCCGGATCGACCCCGCCGGGGAGGTGCGCAAGCGGGTGACGTTCCTGAAGGAATACCTCAAGGCAACCCACACCACGGGGTTTGTTCTCGGCATCTCGGGCGGACTGGATTCCTCGCTCGCCGGACGCCTGGCCCAGCTGGCCGTTGAGGAACTGGAAGCCGAGGGCACCGAGGCGAGCTTCGTGGCTGTGCGGCTCCCCCACGGATTCCAGCACGACGAAGAAGACGCCCAGGTGGCCTTGGACTTCATCGGCGCCACGACCGAGTGGACCTTCAACATCGCCCCGGCCGTAGAGGGCTTCGAGGCCGAGTTCGAGAAGACGACCGGCGCGCCCGTTTCCGATTTCACCAAGGGCAACATGAAGGCCCGCTCCCGCATGATTGCCCAGTACGCCCTGGCCGGCGAGCATAACTACCTCGTCATCGGCACAGACCATGGTGCCGAGTCGGTCACCGGGTTCTTCACCAAATTCGGCGACGGCGGCGCGGACGTGCTCCCTTTGTTCGGACTCAATAAGCGCCAGAACCGCGCCCTCCTGGCCGAGTTGGGCGCCCCGGCGCGGGTCTGGGACAAGGTGCCCACCGCCGACCTGCTCGACGGCAAGCCCGGCCGCACCGACGAGGACGAACTCGGCCTCAAGTACGACGACATCGACGACTACCTTGAAGGCCGGGACGTCGCGGACGAGGTGGCCGAGCGGATCGAGGAGAAATACCTCCGCACCCGTCACAAGCGCACTGTCCCGGTCACGCTCAGCGACACCTGGTGGATGCACGAAGGCCCGGAGGAACCGCGGGCAGGTCTTTGAGCTGAGCGGAACCACGACGTCGAGGCGGACTCCGCCGGGAAGCCGTCGCCCGCCCACCGGACGGCCCCGCCCCGGGGCGCTTTGAGCCTCACCCCCGGCACCTTGAGATTCGAATGCCGGCGTGTCCGTGTCAAAGTCGCCCCAGACGGTTCCTGCACGCGACCGCATACCGGACCGGTCAGTCCCGGACTTCCACCGTTCCTTTCATGCCCATGAAATCGTGCAGGGCGCAGATGTAGTCAAACTCCCCGGCCTTCGTGAACGTCACGGTGAAGCTGGTGTCCGGCGGCATGAGTCCCGAGTTGAGATCCCCGCCCGCGAAACCGGATGGATCGCCGAGGGGGGCGAAGATGTTGGCCGGCTCCGTGCCAAAGGTGACTGTGTGCGGGGCACCCATGCCGCTGTTCACGAATGTCACGCTTTCGCCGACCTTGACCTTGATCTCCTGGTGCACGAACCGCATGACCATGGAGGTCCCGTTGTCCGTGCCGGCGATCACCGTGTGGTTGTTGGCGTGGCCGCGGGCCGCGTCCCAGGACTTGTCTCCGTCGCGCAGGATGTCCCGCTCCTGCTTCTGGGCCTTTTTGTCATACTGCGACTGGGTGTACGGGTAGTCCGTTCCGGCATCCCGGACGTGGACGGTGCCCTTCATCGCCATCCCGTGCACGAGGCAGTAGTAGGTGAATTCACCGACGTCGGGGAATGCCAGCGTGTACTTGCGGGATTCCTTGAACCCGCTGTTGGACACGTTCGTCATGACCCCGGAGTTGTAATACGAGTGGCCGTCATAGACGTCACCACCCTGCTTGAAGAGTTCCTGCGGATCCATGGGGTTGAACGGCTGCGTGGAGTCCAGGGACTGGCCGGCGGCCAGGAACGTGACTGTATGGATTTCCGCCGAGTGGGCCTTCCACGTGACCTTGTCCCCGGCGTTGACGTAGATGTCTGCAGGCAGGAAGGCCATGCCCTGGATCGCCTGGTCCGATGATTCGGAACCGACTTGGACGGTCCAGGTCCTGGCCGATTTGCCGCCGTCGGCGACGGCGGCACCGCTGACCGCCAGTGGCATCAGCAGGGCGGCGGCGAACGCAATGAGCATGCGCAGCAGGCGCGGCATTCTGTGGATTCTGTTCACGGGAGTCATGAGACTCATTCCTTCAATGGTGGGGTGAAGCGGCCGGGGAACCGGCTGGGAAGGTTGACGCCCGGCGTCGTTCACGACGCCGGCACGCACCGGCATGGCGTGCGGCCGCCGCGCTTCTTCGGTTCCCACAATTACCCAGCATCAAGGCGGGGAAGCAGTCCTCGGACCCGTCGCGCCACCCGGACAAGTGAATAGACGCGGTTTCGGCAGCTGCGGGGCGCAACTGCCAATGCATTTCCCATCGTGCTCCGCGGAGGACGGGTTTGTCGAGGTCTCCGGCTAAGTTCCCGGCGCTCCGTCAGGCGCTCTGGAGCTGAACGGAAATCCGGTGCGCCTCGTCCATGAGCAGGCGCCCCAGCTGCGGCCGCCGGTCCTCCCGGAAGCGCGGCTCGATGCCGGTGAGGGACAGCGCCCAGGCAGGGCGTCCCCGCCGGTCGAACACGGCCGCGCCCATCCCCCAACTGCCTTCCAGGACCAGGCCCGGGTTCACTGAATATCCGGCCTGCCGCGTCGCTTCCAGGTTCTTCCGGACCAGCTTTTCGGTGTGCGCCGCCGCGAAACTGCCCGCATGGGCGGTCCAACCGGCGAGCAGTTCTTCCTGTTCCCCGGCCGGCAGGAACGCCATGATCGCGGTCCCGGCCGAGGCGACCCCCAGGGGGAACCGGACGCCCTCGTGCAGCACGAAGGACCGCACCGGGAAACTGCCCTCCTCCCGGAGCAGGCACACCGTCTCATTCCCGCGGCGGATGGAGAAGAAGGCGCTTTCGCCGGTCTCCTCGGCGAGACGGCGCAGGCTGGGCCTGGCGATGTCCTCCAGGGGGAAACGCGCCGAGGCCACGGAGCCCAAAAGCAGGATCTCCGGTCCCAGCACCCAGTTGCCGCTGTGCGGGTCCTGGTCCAGCAGGCCTTCCGCGGCCAGGGAGCTGAGCAGCCGGTGGGCAGTGGGCCGGGTGAGGCCGGACTCCCTGACCAGCTCCACCAGCGGCGAGCCTTCCGGTTTCCGCCCCACGATCCTCAGCAGGGCTGCGACGCGGCTGACCACCTGGGCGCCCTGGACAGCGCCTTGGACGGGTAAAGATTTCATAGATCCCCCACGAAACTCCGTAGATCGTCCATAATATGGACAGTCCCAAGCCTAGCGTCCACACTGTAGAAATGCACTTTTTGACGCGAAATCCTGGCGTTGACAGTGCTCCACGCCACACCATAGGCTCCTTCTTCAGACGAACAGTCCACAAAGTGGATTGGTGCCGGAAGTGCTCAATGAGGAGATGCAATGTCAAAGGTGAAATCCGGGGCAGCCGCCGCGCTGCAGGACGTGTTGCGGGACGGCATGACGCTCGCCGTCGGAGGCTTCGGTCTCAGCGGCATCCCGGCGGACCTGATCGAGGCCGTGCGGGATTCGGGCGTGAAGGACCTCACGGTGGTATCGAACAACATGGGCATCGACGGCAAGGGCCTCGGCGTACTGATCGAAGGCGGCCAGGTCCGCAAGGTCATCGCCTCCTATGTCGGTGAGAACAAACTGTTCGCCGAGCAGTACCTCGCCGGCAAGCTGGAAGTGGAGTTCACCCCGCAGGGCACGCTCGCGGAGCGCCTCCGCGCGGGAGGGGCCGGCATCCCGGCGTTCTACACCAAGACCGGCGTCGGCACCCTCGTCGCCGAGGGCAAGCCCCTGGCGGAGTTCGACGGCGAAACTTATCTCCTGGAACGCGCCATCAAGGCAGACGTCGCCCTGGTCCACGCCCACACGGCCGACACCGACGGCAACCTGATCTACCGCTACACCGCGCAGAACTTCAACCCCGTCGTGGCCACGGCCGGCGCCGTGACCGTCGCGGAGGCCGAGGTGATCGTGGAACCCGGCCAGCTGGACCCGAACCACATCATCACCCCGGGCGTTTTCGTCCAGCGACTCGTCCAGGCAAGCGGCCGGCCCAAAGACATCGAACAGCGCACGGTACGCCCGCGCCCCGAATCGGAAGCAGAAGCGGCCGGCGCCGCATCCGCCGCCGCCGTCTAATCCGGCCCGAGCGCCGCCCCACAATTCTTCAGGAGATCATCATGGCTTGGACCCGCAACGAAATGGCTGCCATCGCGGCCGAAGAACTCAACGACGGCGACTACGTCAACCTTGGCATCGGCATCCCCACGCTGGTCGCCAACAACTTGCGCGAGGGCGTCCGCGTCGTCCTGCAGAGCGAGAACGGCCTGCTCGGCATGGGCCCGTTCCCCTACGAGGGCGAGGAGGACGCGGACCTCATCAACGCCGGCAAGCAGACCGTCACGGTCCTGCCCGGGGCCAGCATCTTCGACTCCGCCACCTCCTTCGGCATGATCCGCGGCGGGCACGTGAAGGTCGCGATCCTCGGCGCCATGCAGGTCTCCGGCGCCGGCGACCTCGCCAACTGGACCATCCCCGGCAAGATGGTCAAGGGCATGGGCGGCGCCATGGACCTCGTCGCCGGCACCCCGCGCGTCGTTGTCCTCACCGAACACAACGCCAAGGACGGCACCGCCAAGATCGTCAAGGAATGCACCCTGCCGCTGACCGGGCTGAGCTGTGTGGACCGCATCATCAGCGACCTCGCGGTCTTCGATCTGGTGAAGCATGAAGAAACAGGCGGCGCGCGGCGGCTCACGCTCACCCGCCTCGCCCCGGGGGTCAGCGTGGAGGAGATCCGCGAAAAGACCGGGGCCGAGTTCGCCGTCGAAGCCTCCCTCGACGCAACGCCCAGCCTCGAAGGTGCCCCCGCATGAGCCTCAAAGACCAGTTCGGCAAGGACGTCCTGCTCACCGGCTGGGGACACAGCCGGTTCGGAAAACTCACGGACGAGACCCTGGAGTCCCTGATCGTGCAGGTGGCCGCCGAGGCGATCGGCAACGCCGGGATCGAACCGGGCCAGATTGACGAGATTTACCTTGGCCAGTTCAACTCCGGGATGATGCCGCTGGCCTTCCCGTCCTCCCTCGCCCTGCAGGTCTCGGAGCAGCTCGCCAACGTGCCGTCCACTAGGGTCGAGAACGCCTGCGCGTCCGGTTCCGCCGCGTTCCAGCAGGGCACCAAATCCCTCCTGGCGGGCACCGCCAGGACGGTCCTGGTGATCGGCGCCGAAAAGATGACCCAGGCGGGCGCCGACGTCGTGGGCGCGGCCCTGCTCGGAGCGGACTACGACATGGCCGGCAAGCCCTCCACCACCGGATTCACGGGCCTCTTCGCCGAGGTGGCCAAGCATTACGAGAAGCGCTACGGCGCTGGCGCAGGAAACCTGTCCGACATCCTGGGCACCATCGCGGCGAAGAACCACCGCAACGGCGTCGACAACCCCTACGCGCAGCTCCACAAGGATCTGGGCGAGGAGTTCTGCCGAACGGTCTCGGACAAGAACCCGATGGTCGCCGATCCGCTGCGCCGTACCGACTGCTCCCCCGTCTCCGACGGCGCCGCCGCCGTCGTGCTCAGCGTCGCCCGCACCGGCGGGGCCACCACGCCGGTGCGGCTCGCCGGCTTCGGCCAGGCGAACGACTTCTTCCCGGCCGACCGCCGGGACCCCACCGAATTCGCCGCCACCCGGGCGTCCTGGCAGCGCGCCCTGGGGATGGCCGGCGTTCGGCTGGAGGACCTCGACTTCGCGGAGGTCCACGACTGCTTCACCATCGCCGAACTTCTCATGTACGAGGCCATGGGACTGACCGAACGCGGCCAGGGCGCCCGCGCGCTCGAGGAAGGCTGGGTCTTCAAGGACGGCAAGCTGCCCGTCAACGTCTCCGGCGGCCTCAAGGCCAAAGGCCACCCGGTCGGGGCCACCGGCGTCTCGCAGCACGTGATTGCCGCGATGCAGCTCACGGGCACCGCCGGGGACATGCAGCTGGCCGGCCCGCGCCGCGCGGCGGTGCAGAACATGGGCGGCGTCGGCATCGCGAACTACGTCAGCGTGCTTGAAGCGCTCTAACACGCAACGCGGGGTCAGCTACGGCCGGTGCCGGGGCTTAATGGGCCGTAGCTGACCCCGCGTTGCTTTCAGGAGTAGTCGCTGTAGAAGCCGCGGCCGCTCTTGATCCCCAGCCAGCCCTTGTCGATGTACTCCTGGAGCATAGGGGCCGACTTGTTCTCAACACCGGCCAGCTCGCAGTAATGGTTCTCGATGTCCAGGACGACGTCCAGGCCGACCTCGTCCATGAAGCGGAACGGGGGGGTGTCGGACTTGAAGACGTCGGAGAACAGGGCGTCCACGTCCTGCGGGTCCGCCACGCCCTCGGCGACGACCAGCAGCGATTCGCGCTTGATCGCTGCCCAGATCCTGTTGAAGATGAAGCCGGTGCTCTGCTTGCGCACCCGGTGGGGCATCAGCGCGTACTTCGGCAGCTGGGCCATGAGCAGCTCGATGATCCGCGGATCGGTGTGGCCGCTGGACATCAGCTCCACCGAACGTACTGCCGGCGGCATGTAGAAGTGCATGTTCAGGACGCGCTCCGGGCTGCTCACGCCGCCGATGAATTCGGAGGAGGCAAACGAGGAAGAGTTGCTGGCCAGCACCGCGTCCGAGGCTGCCAACTGGTCAAGGTCAGCGAAAATCGCCTGTTTGAGTCCGAGTTTCTCGGGGACCGCCTCGACCACGAGCCACGAATCCCGGAGGGCGTCCGCGAGATCGTCCTTGGCCGCAAGCCGGACCGCCGGGGTGCCCCCAAGCTCTTCCACGGCGCGGTGGCGCTGTGTTGCGATGAACTCCACGGCGGCCTTGGCCACCGCGAGGTTCGTGTCGTAGACGCGGACTTCGGCGCCTTGGAGCGAAAGCATCAATGCGATGCGCCGGCCCAGGGTGCCGCCGCCGATGACGGTCATGGGCCGGTCGGCGATGTTGGCGGGGAGCGTGTAGGTCATGTCAATTCCTTTCAGGAGGCCGCTGACGATGCAGCTGCCAGATTGATGCGGTTCGTGCGGGTGCCCTTGGCGATCAATACAAGGGCAGGAACGGCGGCAAGCACAAGGGCCGCACCGTAGATCAGGGTGGTGTTCTTCATTCCGGCAAACGGGACCAGCAGACCGGCGGCGACGGCCGGAACGCTGAAGCCGAGATAGCAGATGACGTAGATGCTCGAGAGCATTCCGATCCGCTCCTCCGGCCTGCACAAGGGCAAGGTCATGCGCATCGCACCGAAGTAGCCGCTGCCGAACCCGATGCCGGCGATCACCGTGCCGCAGAAATACAGCGGCACGGAGCCGAGTTGGACGGCCAGCACGGTGACCAGGATCCCCGCAATCAGCGAGACGACGCCGGTGAGAAGGGTGTTCCGGTCCGACCAGCGCCGGACCACGAGAATGGCCAGCGCGCCGGGGACGAAGAGGGCAAAAAGGGCCAGTCCGCTGACGAGGACCGATCCGTCCCGGGTGATGGCGTGCGCCAGGGACGGGCCGAGTGAGAGGTAAAAGCCGGCCAGGGCCCAGGTTGCGGGCGCGACCGGCATGGTTGAGGCCATCGTCCGGCGGGCGGAACGGGGAATCCTCGCCTCCGGAACCAGGGACCGGAAGCCGCCCGGGGCCTTCGCGCCGGCGCTGGGCATCCAGACCAGGGTTGCCCCCAAGACGAGCAGGAGGGCTGCGACGAGGAAGTACACGGCCTTGGTGGGTTCGGGCAGGAACCGGACCAGCGAGGCCGAGCCAAGTGCCCCGATGGAGAGTCCCACCGGGGAAGCCGCGCTGTTCACGAGAGACCCGCGGCCGCGCCGGTTGGCGCCTTCGAAGGCAAGCAGCGCCGCTCCGGCGGCGCCCATGGCCGCTCCCGTGGCGATCCCCTGCAGCGCCCTGGCCGCAATGAGGACCTCCGGGCCGGCGGCGAAGGCGAACGTCATCATGGCCGCGACCTGAAGTCCCACGGCCCCCAGGAGCACCGGGCGGGTGCCCACGTGGTCCGCGAGGGACCCCACAACCAGCAGCGTCAGCAGCACGGCCACGGCGTAGACGGCAAACACCACCGTCACGGCAGCGGAGCCCAGCCCCCATTCCCGGGCATATAACTCGTACAACGGCGACGGGGCCGACGAGGCCCCGATGAAGACCGTCAGGAGGGCCGCGTGCAGCCAGAACGCGGTGCGGGTGTTCTTCAATGCTCTTCCCAACCTACTAAAAGCACAATCTGTGCATTAAGAGACTAACACTCAGAATGCCAACTAAAGCGGAGAATCTGCATTAACATGGTGTGATGATGGCTACAGCGACACCACGGCCCGGCGGCCGCAGCGCCCGGGTCCAGCAGGCAGTCCACGGAGCTGTTCGTTCGCTGCTGGAGGAGAACGGCGGGGACCGCACGGCCCTTTCGGTGCCTCTCGTGGCTGAACGCGCCGGCGTGAACTCCTCCACCGTCTACCGGCGGTGGGGCGACCTGCAGCGGTTACTCGCCGCCGTCGCCTCCAACCGGATGCTGCCCGAGCAGGTGGAGGACACCGGGTCGCTGAAAGCGGACATGGAGGCCTGGTTCGTGCCCTATGTCGAGGAGTTTTCCTCGACGCTCGGCCGCCAGGTACTGCGGGACATGCTCGCCGACGGCGCGGTGACCCGGGATTATTTCGCCTTGATGCAGGGCCATGTCGAGGAGATCCGGGACCTCGCCCGGACGCGAGGAGAAACCGCGCCGGCCGCGCAGGAGATCATCGACGTCGTCGTGGCGCCCGTGATCTACCGGATCCTGTTCAATCACGAATCCGCGCCCGAACTGCGCGTCCGGGACAGGATCGCCCGGCTGCTCGGGCCCGAAGCGACCTCTGCAGGCCGGGCGGACTAAACTCGGTTCCAGCCCACCCACCACCTGCGAGGAGCCCCCATGCGCGCCACCATCATCCACGGCCCCGGCGACATCCGCGTCGAAGACCGCGACTACCCCGCCATCCAGCTGCCCACCGACGTCGTCGTGAAGGTCACCGCCTCCTGCGTCTGCGGCTCGGATCTGTGGCCCTACCGCGGGGTCAAGCCCACCCACAAACCGTCGGCAATCGGACACGAATTCATCGGGACGGTCGAAAGCATCGGCGACGACGTCACGACCCTCGCCGTGGGCGACTTCGTGATCGCACCGTTCGTGGTCAGCTGCGGCAAGTGCCCGCAGTGCCTGGACGGCGTCACCGTCGCCTGCGACCACTTGGCCGGCTGGGGCGGCAAGGACGACACCGGCCTGGGCATCGACGGCGGCCAGGGCCAGGCCGTCCGGGTGCCGCTCGCCGACTCCACACTGGTGAAGGTCCCCGGCGTAGCGGAGCCGGACGATGCCCTGCGCGCCAGCCTGCTGACACTCTCCGATGTGATGGCCACGGGCCATCACGCCGCCCTGGCCGCGAAGGTCGGCCGCGGCCGGACCGTCGTTGTGGTCGGCGACGGCGCCGTGGGGCTTTGCGGCGTCCTGGCAGCCAAGCGTCTGGGCGCGGAGCGGATCATCGCCATGTCCCGGCACGCCGACCGGCAGGCCATCGCCCGCGAGTTCGGCGCCACGGACATCGTCGCGGAACGAGGCGAAGAGGGCGTGGCCAAGGTCCGCGAACTCCTCGGCGGCGTCCTGGCCGACTCCGTGCTCGAGTGCGTCGGAACCAAAGAATCCATGGACCAGGCGCTGCACAGCGTCCGCCCGGGCGGCGCCCTCGGCTTTGTCGGCGTCCCGACCGGCGGCGCCGAGGCCCCGCTGCGCTACCTGTTCGACACCAACATTTCCATCGCCGGCGGCATGGCCCCCGCCCGCACGTACATCCCGGAACTGCTGGCCGACGTGCTCGACGGCAGCATCAACCCGGGCCGGGTGTTCGACGTTGTGATGCCGCTGGAGGAGGCGCCGGAGGCCTACCGCGCCATGGACGAACGCCGCGCCATCAAGGTCCTGCTCACCCCCTAACCGGACGAGCCGCCGGACCACCAGCCGGCCCCCGACGGCGGCGACGCCGGGCTCTTGTGCCCCGCCGCTGCACTGGCTCTTGCACTGCCAACTGCGCGGGTCTAGCGTGAAGCGCATCAGCATCCGCCGCCGCCGTCGAGGAGCCGTCATGGCAAGGTTTGTGCAGATCATTGAAATCCAGACGTCCCGCATCGAGGAGGTCGAAGCCCTTGGCCGCCCGTCGCGGACCGAGGGCACCACCGCCCCGACTTTCCGCCGCATCATGGCCACAGCAGACCGCGACCGCCCGGGAACGTACCTAACCATCGTCGAATTCGATTCCTACGAATCGGCCATGGAAAACTCCAACCGGCCCGAGACCTCCGACTTTGCCGCGAAGATGGCGGCCCTGTGCGACAGCCCGCCCGTGTTCCGCAACCTGGACGTCCAATGGGAGGACACCGGCGAGACCGGTGAGTGAGGGATCAGGGGAACGGGTCGCCGCAGACAGCAGGACGCCGACCGGTCTCGTCATAGCCCTCAGTGAGGTGGGATCGGCACCGCTGCCGCTGGTGGGCGGCAAGGCGCTGAACCTCGGCAAGATCACCGCAGCCGGGTTCGCCGTCCCGCACGGCTTCTGCCTGACCACCCTCGCGTACCGGAAGGCGGCCCCCGCGGGGCTCGACGCGCTCGCGGGGCACCTGGACAGCCTGGGCCCACGGACCTCCGGCGACGGAAGCGCCGACGCCGGAGCGGCGGGAACTGCCGCTCCGGGAAGGCCCGTGGCCGTGGCCGAGCCGACGCTCGGTGAGCTGGCGAGACGGGCGCGCGAGATGATCGTGACAGCACCGATCCCTGCCGATGTGGATGCCGCCGTACGGACGGCCTACGCCGCGATGGGCCCGGCGGCCGTTGTCGCGGTCCGGTCCTCGGCCACGGCAGAGGATTTGCCGTTCGCCAGCTTCGCCGGGCTGCAGGACTCCTATCTCGACATCGTCGGCGCCGACGCCGTTGTCCAGTCAGTCCGGCGCTGCTGGGCCTCCCTGTGGACCGAACGGGCGGTGACCTACCGCTCCGCCAACGGCGTCAGCCATCGGGAGGTGGCACTCGCCGTCGTCGTCCAGGCCGTCGTCGACGCCGCCAGCGCGGGGGTGTTGTTCACCGCTAACCCGGTCACCGGCACGAGAACGGAGACGGTCATCGATGCCAGCCCCGGCCCGGGACATGCCGTGGTTTCCGGCGCGGTGAACCCCGACCATTTTGTGGTGGACACGGCCACGGGCAGGGTCCTGCTCCGCTCCCCCGGAGGGCACGACGCCGGACGTCGGCCGAGCCTGAGCGACCCCCAGATCCGGGAACTCACCACGCTCGGGGACGCCGTCCAGCGCCTGTTCAGCGCACCCCAGGACGTGGAATGGGTCATCGATGCCGGCGGCAGGATCTGGCTGACCCAGTCGCGGCCGATCACCACCCTGTATCCCTTGCCCGACCCGGCCGCCGCGGAACCCTCCGGACTGGAATCGGCGCCGTCCGCCGGAACCCGCGTGTACCTGTGCGGCACACTTCTCCAGGGACTCACCCGCCCCATTACGCCGATGGGCCTTGCGGCGCTGGGCGCGATGCGGAACCGCAAGGGGCCCTGGCAGTACATCAACCCGGGCCTGCGCATGTACGTGGACCTGACGCCGATCGTGCGCAACAAATATGGGCGGCGCTATCTGCAGCTGATTCTCCCGCTGGCGGACGCGAGGTCAGCCTCGGTTTTTCCTGCGCTGCTGGAAGACCCACGGTTCAGCGTCGTCAAAGCCCAGCGCCGGAAATCCGTCGCCAGGGTAATATCCGACCGGGGGTTCTCCGGCTCAGAGGGAACGGCGAGTCTTGCCTTGATCGCCCGGCTGGTTCCGGGCCTGATCAGGGCCGCGTTGCGGCCCGAGGCGGAGCTGGAGCGGGCGGAGGCCTACGGAAAACGGCTCGAAGCGGAGCTTGCCCTGCCCGAACCTGCCAGTGCCTTCCGCCGGCTCGAACACACCCAGCGCATCCTGGACCGCACCGTGGACGGGCTGATCCTCGCCACATTGCCCGCCCCCTCGATCGGCTACATCATGCTGGCCGTGGCCCGCCGGCTGCTCCGCGGCATCGCGAAGCCGCGGGAGCTGGAGGCGGTACTGCGCGGGCTCCCCCACAACGTGACCACCGAGATGGACCTTGACCTCTGGCAGCTGGCGGTCGCGATCGGGACGGATGCCGGCGCCCGCGAGGCATTCCTGGCGGAGCGCCCTGAGGATCTGGCCGCCGGCTATGGGGCCGGTACGCTTCCTGCGGTGGCGCAGGGGGGCCTGCGGGATTTTCTGGCCTGTTACGGCCACCGCGCCGTGGCCGAGATCGACCTCGGCATGCCGCGGTGGTCGGAGAAACCGGACCATATTCTGGGCATGATCTCGAACTACCTTCGCGTGGAGGATCCCGAACAGGCCCCCGACCGGCAGTTCGCCCGGGCAGTCGAGCATGCCGAGGACAGAATCCGCGACCTGGTGGAGCGGACCCGGGCCCGGAGCCCGTGGCGCGCGCGGATGGTGGAGCGGAGCCTGCGCCGCGCACGCCAGCTCTCGGGTCTGCGGGAGCTGCCGAAGTACTACATTGTGCTGGCGCTCGCCGAGATGCACCGGCAGCTCCTGGTCGTCGGCGCCGAGCTGAATCGTTCCGGCGCCGTCGCGGCCGCGGACGATGTCTTCTTCCTGGACTTCGACGAGGTGCGCGTTGGCCTGCGCGGCGCCAATCTGGCCGGTATCGTCGCGGATCGCCGCCGCTTTTACGAGGTGGAATTGCGGCGACGGCGGATTCCGCGGCTTCTGCTCTCTGACGGTACGGATGTCGAGGCCGCGATGATGACGAAGTCCCCGGCTTCGGGCGCGCTGGCCGGGACGCCGGCATCGGCCGGGACCGCGACCGGGACGGTCCGGGTGGTCACGGACCCCGTGGGCGCCCACCTTGAGCCCGGCGAAATCCTGGTGGCGCCCTCCACCGATCCGGGCTGGACTCCGCTGTTCATGACCGCCGGTGCCCTTGTCATGGAGATGGGCGGGGTCATCTCCCACGGGGCCGTAGTGGCACGGGAGTACGGCATCCCTGCCGTCGTCGGCGTGCCGGACGCCACTACGCTCCTGCGCACCGGCCAGAGAGTCACGGTGGACGGCGCGGCCGGAACAGTGACGCTGGTTGAAGACCTCCAGTCCCCGGCCGAGATCGCCGGCAGAATGGCTGGATGACCCCCGCGGATCGACATTCCGTGCCGGATGCGGGTCCGCACGTGCCCCCTGGTCACGCGCGCGTCGAGGATCGCGTGCCTGCCTTGCGGAGCATCAGGGTTCGGATCTCCCACGGTGCCAGCGTGAATTTGTATTCACCGTCCGCCTGCGCCGTGTCAAGGGTTTGCCCGGTGAGGTCCACCGTCGCTGCCTGGTCGAAGTCACCTTCCAGGACTGCGGAGGTCCCCTCGCCGGATAGGAGGACGACGCGCACTTCGACTCCGTCGTCCACGGTCCGCAGGCTGCTCATCCGCACATTTTCGCCGCGAAGCTTCAAGCCTTCGCTCGCTGCCGGAAGGCCGACCCCGCGCCGGCCCCGGCCTCGAACAGCAAGGGCGCCGGCGTTGAAATGATCGGAGAATCGGACGGCATCGGCGTTGCGATACCCGGCCGAAGACGCCATGACGGCGAATTCCGTATCGATGCCGGTGCCCTGTTCCTGTGCGCCCGGAATTGGGATCTCCGACGCGGCGGGCTCGTCGCGCAACGGGTGCACGTTCACGCTGATCGAGCCGACCGCGCGCAGCACAGTAAGGGCAAGCTCATTCCGGCCAACGATTTCGTATTCGGTGGCATCGTGGACGAGGACGGTGGCCTGTCCCGCGGAGACGAAACTGTAGGCGGGGAAGGTCGGAAGCGGGTATTCCCCGCCGCCGCCTTCGGCGTCCAGCCCTCGGGCCGTGATCGAGAACTGGCCTTCGGCTGCCGACCCCTGGACTGCTCCCGGGAGCGGGATATGCATCCTGAGCCGGTGGTCGGAGGCCTCATTGGTGAACTGCACACGCAGGCGAACGAAGGGCTCCCCGCGCCTCAGCTCGACAAGTAGGGTTACTGGAACATCCATGACGTCCGTGTCCCGACACCCGTTGGGCCGGTCCAGGGACCGCGGCCACCGGTAATGGCGCGTGACTTTCAGGACCGCCCGCACGGGGCCGTTTTCGACGACGTCGACCCGGATCCGGGAGGGCTCCTCCACCAGCACGTCCGAGGCGGGCGGACCGTAGTTGTAGCTGTCACCGCAGTCGCCGCCGTCGACGAGTTTGCCTAGCCCCGTCAGGACGGTGCCATCGGTTCCAGTCAATGTCACAGTGCCGTCGGGCCTGACCTGCGCGGTGACGAGTCCGTTGTCCAAAAGACCGTCCCCATAGATAACTCCCCCCTGCGCCGGACGCTCTGCCTGGTACACCCTGAAAGGCGTGGTGCCCATGGCTGGCACCGGGACGTCGACAAGGATACGGCGACGGGGCTGGGCGGTAATCCTTACCTTCCACTCTCCCGGGTGCACGTCGATGGCAGCCTCGAGTTCCGTCCTGAGCGCTGCTATATCGAAAACCCCAGCCGAGGGTACTTCGGCCACGTCGAACTCCAGTGTGTGCGGAGCCACCCTGTATGCCTCGATCTGCTGGCCGAATAGTTCCCGGCCATGGATCCGGTTCATGATGCGTTCGATGAGGAGCGGCGAGTCCATGACCTCGTCGCCAAGCAGCGTGGGGGCATGTCCCGTTTCCTGGACCATCAGGACCGTGCCGTCTGATGCTTCCGCGACGATGGGAACGTCCTGCCGGGGCGCGGGTACTTCGAGTTCGACCATCATATTTCGGCCGGTCGGAAGGGTGTTCACCGCGAGATAGGAATCATTCGAAACGTGCCCGGCGGCGGAGCGTGTCACCTCGTCGCGGACGGCGCGGGCAATTTGTTCGGCTTCACGGAGGCGGGCGTCAACCTGGTCCACGGTTTCGTCCGTGCCGGAGCCGACGACCGAGTCGTGCGCGGTGGATTCGATGATGCGCCGCCAGGCCATGCTGATGAACGGCTCGAAGTCGATCCGGGTGTGGGTCGCGGCCAGGCGCTCTGCTTCCATGACCATGCGCTCGGCGTGGGCCATGGCCGTCTTCAGGTTGCGGCGGATCGAGAACACGCCGGGCAGAATGTTGCCGCGGGCATGGGAGCGGAGTTCGCCATGGACGGTCGGCAGCGGCTCGTCCGCGTCGAACCTGCGCACGTACTCTTCCAAGGTACCAACGCGGATGGGGAATTCCGGGCTGTCATATGCGCGAACCCAGTCCATCAGCTTCGGATCCGGGGCCATGTGGTCCGTACCGACCATGCCTAGGATAGGGTCGCCGGCGTAGCGCTGTGATGTCATCCGGCGGTAGTCGGAGAGTGCGTGCGGAATTTGTTCGGGGATGGCCAACAGGTCCAGGGCGCTGCCGTAGCCGTCGAAGAGGTATTCGACGCGCACTGCGGAGCCGTCAGGCGCTTCCCATCGGAACGAGTGGCCGGTAACCGCCGACGGGACGCCCCGCCACAGGCAGGCGTGCCCGATCCCGGCACTTCGCAGGATCTGGGGCATCTGGGCCACGTGCCCGAACATGTCAGGAAGATAGCCGACCTTCATGTAACTGCCGAGCGCCTGTGCGCCGGAGATGCCCATCTGGAGATTGCGGATAATGGTCTCGCCCGAACACAGGAATTCATCCAGCAGAATCTGCCAGGGCCCGAGTGCGAGCTGTCCCCGGGTGACCATGGCCTTGACCCGCTCCCGGTTTTCCGGCCGGATCTCCAGGTAGTCCTCAATCGCTGCCGTCTGTCCGTCGAGGGTGAACCGGAACCCGGCATCGGCCTCGGCTGTCTCCAGGACTTCGTCGAACATCCGGACGAGCTGGAAACGGAAGACCTGGAACGGCTCGTACCATTCCCGGTCCCAGTGGGTGTGCGGTACCAGAACAATGCCGGTTTCGTCCGTGGGGTTCATCGACCGATGGCCTCTCCGTCAAGAGTGATGTTCAATGATGTTGCCAGCGCAGCAGCAATGAGCTGGGCCACCCGGACGTCCGCTTCGCCCTCGTCAATCCCCGTAGGGGGGCGGACCCCGTTGGCCGCCATTTCGTGGAACGCGGCCAGTTCAAGTTCGAAGGGCTCCGTGACGTCCCGGACGGTCCGCGTGGAGGCGCCGTCTCCGGCTTTCTCGGTCAGGCGCAACTGGGTGGGAGCGTTCAGCAGGTAGGGAACGGTGAATTCCAGTTCCGCCGATCCCCGCGTGTGGTGCACCGTCACGGTTTCCTTGTAGATCGGATAATCCGCAAGGAAATGCCAGTTGACATGGACCCGGAGGCCGTCGCCTATGGTCCCCGAAATTTCGATCGACCCCGGGTCGTCTTGTTGGGCCCAATAGTGAACAGCATCGACCGTCCGGACCGGGCCGACTAACGCCCTGATCAGTGCGACGTCATGGATCAGGCTCCCAAGGATGACGTTTTCGTAGAGGCGACGAACCAGGGCCGGAGTGCCCTTGCCGAGTGCCGTGTCGAGGCGCGCTTCATCGGCGGCGACCAGGGCGGCAATTGTCGCGGGCGGGACGTCGCCGGCTGGTGGCCGGAGATTGGCGTAGGCCAGCTGCGCCGCACCGCTGGGATGCAACACTTCAACGTTGACATAACGAAGGTCGACGCCGGCGGGCAGGACCGACCTCAGGGTCCGGACTGCGGGATCATACTCTTTCATGTAGCCCAGCAGGAGCATCGGCCGTCCTTGGTTGCTCTCCGCCTTGCGTAGTAACTCGATCTCCGCGAGGGAAAAGGCGATCGGCTTTTCGCAGAAGACGGCCACTCCGGCTTCCATGGCCTCCAGCGCAGGACCGCCATGGGAGCCCGAGGTCAGCAGGATAACCCCGTCCAGCTGCTCTCCGGCCAGCATGCCGGTGAGGCTTGTGTAGCGGTGTTCCGATGCGATGCCGTACTGGTCGGAGACCTGCCCCAGGAGCGCGGGCGAGAGGTCAGCCAGGGCGACGAGATCGAACAGGTCCCAGCGACGCTTGATCAGCGGCAGGTGGACGGACTGCGCTACGGCGCCAAGCCCGATCACGCCGATTCGAATTAAAGTCATTACGGTATCCACTTTCTGAGTACTTCACGGTTGATGGCGTGATCCCGGTCTGCGATATCGACGCTTTCACCCGGCAACGGGATGGTGTCCTGCTCCACAACCAGCCAGCCGCCGAAATCCGTCGCCAGCAGCGCATCCATGAAACCGTCGACGTCGAGATCGCCCTGGCCCAGCGGCACGAAAGCTTTGCCGGACCACACATCGAGCATCGCGCCCTTGTCCCTCACGACGGATCTGAGGACCTCAACGCGGGCGTCCTTGATGTGAACATGGTTGATCCGGGCTCCCCAGCGCTTCAGGTCAGCGACGGGGTCTCCTCCGCCGAGGATAAGGTGACCCGTGTCGAAGGTGAGGCCCACATCTGAACACTGAAGGAGGCGGTCAATTTCCTCCGGTGTTTCAACAAACGTGCAGGCATGGTGATGGAATGTCGGCTCCAGGCCCCGCTCCCGCACCAATCTCGCAGCGGTCTCAAGATTACGGGCAAAGACCTCCCAGCCTTGTTCATCCAGCGCCAAATCCCCGCCGCCGCCGGGATTGGCACGACGCCGGTCCGAACCGCGGTCCGCCAGAGTGGGCAACGGCGCGGGCCCAGCGCCCACTGATGCTGCATCCGCAAAGATGTCCAACGTTTCCGCGAGGGACGCTACGGCGCCGGAGAAGGCCTCGTCGTCGCTGAACGGCAAATCGATCCAGCCGCCGGCGAGGGAAAGCCCGTACCGTCGAAGGCGGTCGGTGAGGGCGCCGCCGTACCCCAGGAACCCCACAGGTCCCAGGTCAATGCCCGTGTAGCCGTGCCTTCGCAGGATCTCACATACCTCGTCCGGACCGGGAAGGACGGCTCCAAGCTCCGCCCCCAGTTCGAACACCCCGAAACTCACCGGTGCACCTGCCACAGAGATCACGTCATACTCCTTCATAGGGAAAATGGATTGCGGCCAGCGGCCCCCGGCCGGACCATGAAAATTCAGTCGGGAAGGGCAACACCGCATGTCCTTACAAATAATGGTCCAAGCGGGACATTTCCCGTCCCGCCCTGGCGGTCACGGACTGATGGCCAGGATTCTGCGCTCTGGCGTTTCGAGCCGGTAGGGTCCGCAGTTCGCATCCGCTAAACGTTGAAGCGGGCTCCGGATGATCCGCCGACGCCCTTCGAAGTCCATCAGGACGGCCCCTTCGGCGTCGACGGCCAGAAGCTCGCCGTCGACGCGAAGAAGAAGGGGTGAGTCAATGCCCATGCTCAGCGCGGTGGGACCGGTTTTCAGGGCGGCGAAAATCCCCTCTTCACCGGGGTCCTCGGCCGCTACCCACGTCGTGGGCAGTCCCGGCAGGTAGCCGTCTTCCAGCCTGTGGAAGTCTCCGCCGCCGAGCGGGATGATGTCTGTGCCCCAGGCATTCCACCAGGACCAGATGCTCGTGTCGGTGCGGTCCCGCAGCCAGGTTGAGTGCATGATTTCGACGTGCGTGGGCTTGCGGGACAGGGACCACTGCCAGGAACAGTCGCTGGCGACGGGGTGGTTGACGGAGAGGAAACCGCCTTGATCCTCGACCTGCTCCAGCCAAGTGTCGGGATGGCGGCGGAAATCGACCCAGCCGATCCGGCCGTAGGCGTTGGCATGACCGCGTCCCGTGGTGACTTCCTGTCCCGGCAGCAGCGTGATGCCGTATTCAGCTCCGGCAGGTGACAGCCCACGGTGATGGCTGACCGTGTTGTGGTCCGTGACGGCGAGGAAGTCGAGCCCTTCCCCGGCTGCCTGCGCCGCGAGTTGGCGGATGCTGAGGGTTCCGTCCGAATGAAGACTGTGCGCGTGGCAGTCCCCGGCGAACCAGCTCAGACCTGCTCCGGCCGGGAGGTTGCGGCGGCCGCTTGCAGGGCGGACCGCGGCCGGGACGGGGGCATCGGGCTCGGCTTCCACACTCCCCTCCGCCGGGGTGTTGATAGTCAGGACAATTGCGATCCCCTCCGCAGGCACGTGGTGCAGTCCGAGGATAATCTTCCATTCCCCGTCTTCGATTTCACCCGGACAGTAGCCGGGGGAAGCCGCTGCCGCGGTGATCACGAAGCGTTCTTTGGCTCCGCCGGACCAGCCCCTCCAGCCCGCCGGGCCCTGGCAGCCCAGGTCGATGACCGCGCGCGACTTGTCGTACTCGAGCAGCACTTCCAGGGACCGGCCGCCCTTGATATCGAAGGGCACTTCGAAATAGGGCGTATCAATCCGGTCCCCGGGAGTGAGGGTTCGTGCCAGACGCATGCTTAGTCTCCGATCCGCAATCCCTCAGCATCGAACAGGAGGGTCCGGCGCGGCTCAATTGTCACCCACACGGCTGTTCCGATCGCGGGCTCTTCATCCTCGCCGACGACGACCTGGACCTGGTTCTCGCCGCCAGTCAGATCCACAGTCAGCAGCACCGCCGCCCCGAGGTTTTCCGATACCGTGACGGTTCCGCTGAGGGCATCGGGCACCGGTTCGGTTTCGATTGCAAGGTACTCCGGCCGGGCTCCCCACGTAATTGCTTGATCCTCGGCGACATTGTCTTGAGCGGCGGATGGCAACGGGATGTGGTGCTGGCCGATCACGACTTTGTTGCCCGCAACGGTGCCTTTGATCAGGTTCATGGACGTCGAGCCCACGAACGACGCCACGAAGGTGTTGGCCGGGCGCTGGAAGATTTCTCGGGGCGTGCCCAGTTGCTGCATTTTGCCCGCCCGCATGATCGCGATGCGGTCGGCCAGGGCGAGGGCCTCGGCCTGGTCGTGGGTGACGAACACGGTGGTGATGCCAAGATCCAGCTGCAGCTTCTTCAGGAACGTGCGTGCTTCGAGCCGGAGGCGCGCATCAAGGTTCGAAAGCGGTTCATCGAAGAGGAACACATCTGGCCGGCTCGTCACGGCACGTGCAAGGGCGACGCGTTGCTGCTGGCCGCCGGAGAGCTGGCCAGGCCGCCTTTCCATGAGGCCCTGAAGGGAGAGACTGTTCCCCACCTCCTCGGCGTTGGAAAGACGGTCCTTCTTGGCCATCTTTTGGATTTTCAGCGGGTAGGCGATGTTTTCCGCGATGGACATGTGCGGGAAGAGAGCGTAGTCCTGAAACACCATGGCCACCCGGCGCTGGCCGGGTTCGAGGTTCGTGACCTCCCGGTCCCCGATCTTGATGCTGCCCGAGGTGGATTTTTCCAGCCCGGCGATAGTGCGCAGCAGAGTGGTTTTTCCGCAGCCGGACGGGCCCAGGAGGGCGAAGAATTCACCGTCGTGGATAGTGACGTCCATTTCGTCGACGCCGCGGACCCCGCCGGGATACTCCTTGATCAGGGAGCTGGTCGTGATACTGGCCATTAGCTTTTGATACCTCCATGGAAACGGAACCCGTAGCGCCGGTTGACGAAGAAGTACATAGCGATGACGGGAATTGAGAAGAGCAGGGAGAAGGCAGAGATCAGGGCAAGGTTTGGCTGGCCGCCTTCGGTGTAAAACGTGTACATGACCACAGCGGCCGGTGATTTCGAGGGCGAACGCAGGAGGATGTAGGGGACCAGGAAGTTTCCCCACACCTGAACAACCGCCCAGACTGCGATGGTTGCAAGCCCTGGTCTGGCCAGCGGAATGACCACGTCCCAAAGGATCTGCAGGGGCTTGGCCCCGTACAGGCGGGCCGATTCCTCGTAGGACTTCGGGGTCGAGTCCATGAAGTCCTTGAGAATGAAGATGACCGTGGGCAAGATGCCGCCGCTGAGCACCAGGATGACGCCGAACTGGGAGTCGATCAGCCCTAGCTTGACCATGAGCAGGAAGGTCGGCACCATCGCCGCGGTGCCCGTGATGATCGAGGACAGCAGCAACAACGTATACAGCAGCACATCCCGTCCGGGGATTCTCACGCGCGACAGGGAATAGGACGCCAGGGACCCCAGAACCAGTACCAGGACCATTGATCCCAACGCCAGAATCAGTGAGTTCCCCAACGACGCGACGGCATTGGGGTTCTCGAACAAGACCTTGAAGTTATTGAAAGTGAAGTCAGGCAGTTTCACGTTCAGGCTCGGATGCGCGTCAAACGGAGCAAACACCAGCCACAGCACCGGAACCACGAAGAAAGCCAGGATCAGCGCTGTAAACACCGTCTTGCCCATCAAGCCCATGAAATGGGCGATCATCTGCCGGCTTTCACGGTTGACAACAACACTGGAGCCTCTCTGGCCGGTCATGATTTCTTCTCCTTCAAGAGACGCAGGTAGACGGTGGCTATGACGAGGTTGATGATGATCATGATCAGCGAAATGGCCGAGCCCTGGCCGAGCGCACCGTCGTTCAATGCCAGGCGATAGATGAAGATCGGGAGGATGTTCGATCGATCATCAGGGCCGCCCGCCGTGAGCAGGTACGGGGTGAAGGTGTTGAACGTCCAGAGGGTGATCAGCAGTGTGTTGGTCAGCGCATGTCCCCTGATGTGGGGGAAAACTACATCGCGGAATTGAGCCCACGCACCCGCCCCCACCATGCGCGCGCTCTCGAGCTGGGAGGGCGGCACCGAAGCCAAGGCAGAGCTGAACAGCAGCATCGAGAACGCCGTTCCCACCCACGTGTTGAACACGATGATGCTCTGCAGCGGGTAGTCGAGCAGCCACGCCACGTGTCCGCTCGAGAGCATCGCGTTCAACGTTCCATTGCTGCGGTCCAGAAGCGCGTACCAAAGAAACGTGGTGACGGAACTGGGGATGATCCAGGCCAGCAGCACGAAGAACTCGACCACGGCCCGCACCGATTTCCGGACCCTGCTCATGGTCCAGGCGATCGTGAACCCAAGCAGCGACTGGCCCAGCACCGCGGAGCAAAACACGAAAACGAGGGTCAGCCCGAGCGAGTTCAGGAACCGGTCGTCGGTGAGGGCGTTGATGTAGTTATCCAGGCCCACGAAGACCGGATTCTTGGCTGCCGATCCGCTCAGCCGGAAGTTCGTGACACCCAGGTACAGCGTCCACAACGCGGGAAAGACCAGGAAAATCGAAATCAGCAACAACGCCGGAGCCAGGAACGCCGCTGCCCGGGCCTTGCCCAGGCCCGCCACGTCTCCGTCATCAGGGACGGCACGGGCGGGCCTGCCTGAGGCCGCCGCGGAGGCGGCCTCAGAGGCCTCGGAGTCCTTTACGAGCGTGTCACTTGAAGATCTTGTCATTACCACCGACAATTCCCTCCAGCGTTTTCTCATACCCGGATCCGGCATCCTGGGCCGACTTGCCGGCGGAGACCTGGGCGGTAGCGCCCTGCAAGGCCGCGGAAACCTGGGTGTAGTCCGCGAGACCCGGACGGTAAGCGGTGATCGGAAGCACCTGCGTCGATATGAACGACAAGAGAGGATCCGCACTCAGAATCTGGCTGTTGACGTCATCACGGGGAGATATCTGCGGGTTCGCACCGATACGTGCTTTGATGGCATCGGCGGAATTCATGAATTGCAGAAGTTCCCACGCCTGCTGCGGGTACTTGGACTTGGGATTGATGACTTCCCCCGAACCACCGGACATGCTCACGAAATCGGCTCCGCCGGGACCCTTTCCTGCCGCTTGCGCAGGAATCTTGGCCCAACCGACCGACGAATCCCGGTCAGCCATCGGGTCAATGCCGGACTTGGGGTTGATCACGCCACGCCACAGATAGTCGCTTTCGATGAGGATACCCAGCTTGTCCCGGGAGAACTCCTGAAACGACTTGTCCCGGCCCTTGGCATCCTGCTGCAGCAACGGATCGCCCAGCTTCTCGGACCCGTAAACGCTGGAATAGAAGTTCAGGACGTCCTGGACTGCCGGACTGTTTCCCTGCCACTTGCCGTCCTTGTAGACGGGCTGGCCTGTGCCCTGCAACAACGGCAGGAAGCCCTGCATAGTCGTCGCTTCGCCCATCGCCGTCCCGGCGTTGACCTGCAGGGGCGTCACACCCGAGATGCCCTTGAGTTTGCGGGCCGCATCCAGGATGTCATTCCAGCTCTTGGGCTGCCAGTCGGCCGGGAGGCCGGCCTGGGCGAAAAGCTTCTTGTTGAAGTAGATGACCCGGCCGTCGGTACCGTCAGGAACACCGTAGAGGTCGCCGTTATAGCTGGTCACCTGCTGCACGGCGGGCTTGATCTGCTTCCAGCCGTCCCATTGGGTGACCTTGTCTTTGCCCACCACATCGTTCAGGGGCTTGATGTACCCGGCATCGGCGAACTCGCCCAGCCAGATGCCGTCGACGGAGACGATGTCAGCACCCTGGCCGGTAGACAGATCCAGGGAAATCTTTGTCTTATACGCCTGATCGTCAACACCATTGGGCTGGAAGTTCACCTTGGCGGTGACACCCTTTGCCTTCTCGGCTTCCTCGAACTTCGGGATCACATAGTTGGTGATCCAGTCGGCCCCAGCGGCGTTCTTGCCGCCGGAAATCGAGTTTGCGGTGATGGTGAGAGTGACATCTTTGGCATCCGCGTTCTGGCTTGCGTTTGAACTTCCCGCATCCGAGCCGCCGCAGGCAGTGAGGGCAACGGTGCCCGCGAGTACGCCTGCCACAGCCACAACAAATCTCTTCCGAGTCATATGAGGTTCCCTGGTCTGAAGGGCTCCGCCTCAGGCGGAGCGGCTTTGATCGATTGTCCGTACCACCTGACAATCAGTGTGACCCAGACCACTATAGTCACCGTATAGTATTAGTCAACTGAATTGAGATAGGAGCTTTCATGCCGCGTGGGTCGAATCTGGAGCGTGTCAGCACCTTCAACCAGGCCGTCGTGCTGGACCACGTGCGGCGCTCGGACAGCAGCCTCAGCCGGGTGGAACTCGTCCGGATCACCGGGCTGTCAACCCAGACGGTCTCCAATATCGTCCGGAAGCTGCTGGATCTGGGATTGATAAATGAAACCGGAAAGATCAGCGGGCGGACCGGCAAGCCCCGGACCGTGCTCAACATCGATCCGAGCAGCAGGTTCGCCGTCGGTATTCATCTGGATCCGTCCGTCATTACCTTTGTTTTGCTGGACCTGGCAGGTTCGGTCGTGGCCCGTTCGCATGTGCCAATCCAGTCCGTGGCCGACCCGGATACGACCATTCAAAAGATGACCTCGGCCGTAGATAGCCTCGTCCATCAGGCGGGAATATCACGGGATCGGGTTCTCGGCGTCGGGATCGCGTCTCCGGGCCCCATCGATCAGCAGAGAGGTGCCGTGGTCGGCCCGCCTCAGCTGAAAGGATGGGACCGGGTGGAGTTGCGTGCGTCATTGCAGCAGGCAACGGGCTTTCCCGTATTCCTGGACAAAGACGCGACCGCGGCCGCACATGCCGAGTTGTGGATCAGCGAAGACCGGACGGCCCAGCACTTCGCGTTTATCTACCTGGGAACAGGGATGGGTTCCGGGCTGGTCAACAATGGCGAGGTTGTACGCGGATCATCGAACAATGTCGGGGAAATCGGGCACTTTTCCACCGGCCCGGGCGGCCCGCGGTGCGGCTGCGGCCGGACAGGGTGCGTGGGACTGGCCATCATGCCCGCGTACCTCGTAGGGGAAGGTGTCGCGACAGGAGTGATCGATGAACCTTTCGACGACTCCGACCTTCAGGCCATCGCCGCCCAGTTCCGGCAACTTGCGGCGCAGGCCGACACGGGGGACGCCCGCGCCGCCAAAATTCTAGACGGCGCAGCAGCCCGATTAGCCTGGGCGGTCGAAGACATAGCCAATCTGGTGGACGTGGACCGCATTGTATTCGGAGGCCCCTCTTGGTCGCCGATCAGCAAACGCTACCTGGGAATACTCCGATCCACCTTGGCGAATCGGCTCGCCGTCGGCAGCATTCACCAAGTACAGGTCACTGGGTCGCTCCTTGGTGAGGACATTGCTGCCGTGGGCGCCGCCTGCATAGTCCTGGACCATGCTCTTTCCCCGCGCCCGGAGGGGTTGCTTCTCGAGGGCGCGGCGGTGGGATCAAGTATCTCCTGACTAAGTCATCCAAATGGATTTACGTGGGCGAGAATCAATTCCCGACATTTGGCCGGACTCTTCACCCTGGGCGCGTCATCACTTGGTACGCGAGATTCCCAGCGCCCCGGCCGTGGACACCACCGGCACGACCGTTCAACCAACGCTGCGTCCTTCCAGCACGTCACCCTGCGCTTCGTCAGAAATTCCTGAAGGAGTTTCAGCAAGTCAATGGGTTGGACCAACGGGAAGGGTCCGTTGACGAGAGTGTCTGTTTTGCGGCGGATCCGCAGTTGGCGTTTAGGTGATTCTTCCCGGGGCATTGATGGCGAAGGCGTTCAGTGCCGGTTTCCATCGTGGGGCCCTTCGTTCACAGGGTGTCCTGGCGCCCGCGTCGGGGGCGGCGGTGGACACCCGCGCTATGTTTAGTGCATGGCGTCTGCTGGCAGCAACACCCGAGGCGCCCCGGAACCGGAGCCTGAGGGCTTCGGCTCGGGGCTCGTTGACGATGCTGCCCGCAGGGACGCCGCACTGCCTGACTTCGACTGGGCCGTCCTTCCCGAGGGCGTGGTGCGGGGCCGGTTCGAGGCCCCCAGCGGCACACTGGCCACCATCGCCATGGGCAATCCCGGCAACCCGCGGGTGCTGCTGATCCCGGGCGCAACCGGGTCCAAAGAGGACTTCTCGCTCATGCTGCCCGAGCTCGCCGCCGCCGGGTATTTTGTGCTCACCTGCGACATCGCCGGCCAGTATGAATCGGCCGGGGCCGGCCCCGAGCACCTCGTGCCACCCCGGACCCGCTACACGTACGATCTCTTCCGCGATGACCTGATCGCCATGCTCGACGCCGGCGACGGCCCCGCCCATGTGGTCGGGTACTCTTTCGCCGCGGTCGTCGCCCAGATCACCTTCGCGCAACGCCCGGAGATGTTCCGGAGCCTGACCCTTATCAGCTGCCCGCCCGAACCAGGGCAGAGCTTCCGCGGAGTGCGGCTTATCGGCCGGCTTACCCCCTACGCCAGCAGCCGCGTCGGCGCGGCACTGACGATCTGGGGCATCCGCCGCAATATCAACCGCGTCCCCCCGAAGCGCCTGGAGTTCGTGAAGGGCCGCTTCCGGTTGACCCGCCGCGCATCCGTCGACGACATCTTCGGCCTCATGCAGCACGCACCCGATCTCCGCGCGGTCCTGGCCGAAGCGACGCTGCCGAAGTTTGTCGCCGTCGGGGAACACGATCTCTGGCCGCTGGCGCTGCACCGCCGTTTCGCACAGTCCATCGGGGCCCGGATCACGGTCTACCGCGGCGGCCACAGCCCGAGTGAAACGTCGCCGTACCAGATCAGCAGGGATCTCATCGCCCTCTTCGACGGATCAGGGCCGCCGGCCTGATCCCGTTCCCAGCGGCGGCGCTGTCCGGCAGACGGCCGGCCTTTCGGCGTCGTTCCGGGAAGGGATAACCACCGAGGTTGTGGACATGGCGGGCCGGCTATGGCGGCCGGCTGCGCCGAAATGCGGTCGCCAGCCTCTTGCACCGCGGGCGATCGCCCCGTACGTTGGGGGACAGCGGACGAATGTCTCCGCAGCCGTTGGCCTTATGGCCGCCGGAGATCAGCAGCATTTCAGAAGGATATGGCATGGCTACAGGCACAGTTAAATGGTTCAACGCCGAAAAGGGTTTTGGCTTCATTGCCCCGGATGACGGGTCGGCCGACGTTTTCGCCCACTACTCGGCAATCGCCAGCAGCGGCTACCGCTCCCTGGACGAGAACCAGAAGGTCGAGTTCGACGTCACGCAGGGTCCGAAGGGCCCGCAGGCTGAGAACATCCGCCCGCTCTAAGTACTCAGGAAAGCGCCCCGGCCGCTCGGCCGGGACATTCCCCGAAGACCACAACGCCCCTCCGGAGGTTTCCTCCGGAGGGGCGTTTGTGTTCCCCGTGTGCTAGTCCCCTGACGGGAGCTCAACACAATCGCGGCGCTCAGCCGACGTGGACCCAGGGGCGTTTCGTGACGTCGGGCTCGGCCTCGCGCAGCACTTCGCGCGTGACCGGCGCGATTTCGCCTTCGCCCAGGAACAGGAACCGGAGGAGGTTCGTGACCGGGTTGCCTTCCGTCCACCGGAAGTAGATGTGCGGCATCAGCCCGGTGACGTCCCGGATGTGCAGCAGCACCGAGGCGATCGTGTTCGGCACGACCGGACCGTGCACCTCGAGGATGTGGTACCCGTGCCGGGTGATGCCCCGGACCTCAAGCGCTGTCTCGAAGTCGGAGGAATCATCCACGATGACTTCGAGGAACAGCGCCCGGTAGTCCACTGGCAGGTGGCTGACCTCCATGGCCGATTCCAGCTTCTGGCGGTACGCCTCCGGGCTCAGGCGGAGCGGCTCGTGGGCGATGATCCGGAGCGGCCCGTCCACCTCGTCGGACATGAATTCCAGCGCCTGACGGTCCATGTGGACATGGGTGGCGTGCAGTTCAAAGGACCGCCGGACCCTGGACAGCAGGGAAATGACGATGATGCCCACGATGAAGATCGAGGCGATCCGGATGCCCTCGGGCCGCTCAAAGATATTGGCCACCGTGGTGTAGATAAATACGACGGCGATGACGCCGAAGCCCACGGTCCGCTTGCGCTGTTTCTGGCGCCGGGCCGAGAGCGTCACGGCCACCGCGGCGGAGGTCATCAGCACCAGCACGCCGGTGGCGTACGCGCCGCCCTGGGCGTCGACGTCGGCGTCGAAAAGGTATGTGATGAGGAAGCCGACCAGGGTGAACACCAGGACCAGCGGCCGGACGGCCCGGGCCCATTCCGGGGCCATGCCGTAGCGGGGCAGGTAGCGGGGCACGAGGTTCAGCAGCCCCGCCATGGCGGAGGCGCCCGCGAACCACAGGATGGCGATGGTGCTGACGTCATAAACGGTGCCGAAACCCACGCCCAGGTACTCGTGGGCAAGGAACGCCAGGGCGCGGCCGTTGGCCTGGCCGCCAGGCTGGAACTCCTGCTCGGGGATGAGCACCACGGTGGTGAAGCTCGTGACGATCAGGAAGCAGCTCATGATGACGGCGGCCGTTGTCAGGAGCCTGCGGGTGCCCCTAATCCGGCCCTCCGGATTGTCCTCCGTGTCGGTGGCATGGCCGCGGATCTGTGGCATCACGGCAACGCCGGTTTCGAAGCCGGACAGGCCGAGGGCGAGTTTCGGGAAGACCAGAAGGGCCAGGCCGACCACCATCACCGGGTTGCCGTGCGAGGTCGAGAGCGCCTGCCACCAGTCCCCCACGGCAACCGGATGGTTCATCACCTCAAGGACGGAGGATGCGACCACCACCACGTTCAGGCCCAGGTACAGCGCCACCAGGGCGACCGCGACGCCGATGGCCTCCTTGAACCCCCGCAGGAAGACGGCGCCCAGGAGCGCCAGCAGGAAAAGCGTGATGGGCACGTTCTGTCCCTGCAGCCAGCCGGGCACTATCGGGTTCTGCACGAGGTGGGCCGTGGCGTCCGCGGCGGAGAGGGTCATGGTGATCATGAAGTCCGTCGCGGCGAAGCCGAGCAGGACCAGGACGAAGAGCTTGCCGCTCCAGCGGGGCATGAGCCGCTCAAGCATCGCGATGGAGCCTTCGCCCCGGTGGCTCTCGCCGGCAACGCGGCGGTAGACCGGCAGGGCGCCCAGGAGGGTGACGGCGACCAGTACGAGGGTCGCCAGGGGGGAGATCACCCCGGCGGCCAGCGCGGCGATTGCGGGCTGATAACCGAGGGTGGAGAAGTAGTCGACGCCGGTCAGGCACATCACCTGCCACCACGAATGCTTCTTCACGTGGGAGTCGCTCACCGCACCGGGGCCCTGGTGGATTCCCTTGCTGTCCTGCAGCCCGAACAGCAGCCAGTTCCTTAAGGTGCTCCGGTGGCCGGGCCGCATTGCCGACGGATCGGCCGGTGGCCTGCTCAGTGTGGTCATGGTTTCCTCTCGTCACGGCACAGGGCGCCGCACGGCACCGCACACCGGCTACGCCGAAGTTACCACCGCGGCAGGCCTTGCTGGGCTGATTCCGGCCGATCTTGATGATTCCTTGACGCTGCTGCATCCGCGAGCGTAACCCGGAGGCATCGTAAGGAATCCGTCAAGATCTGCCGGACAGCATTAAGAATCCATTAGCGCCGGCCCTCTCCGGGTTCTCCGGGGTTTGACTGGACCTAGCCCGGCAAACGGGGCGCGGAGGAAAGGAAGCCGTTATGGCCGATGTGGCTGTGATCGGAATCTTCATGGTGTCCATGGGGTTCGTCATGTGGATCGGCCAGTTGCTGGCCCGAATGGTCAGCAGTGCCGATGCCCGGCCGGAGGGCGGGCAATGAGCGCCGACGCGATCATGTGGCTGGGCCTGCTGATCGCGGGACTCTGCCTCTTCGGCTACCTGCTGGCGGTCCTGATCCATCCGGAAAAGTGGTGAGCGGATCATGACCTTCAACACTGCATCCTTTGTCATCCAGGTGGCGGCACTTCTCATTGTCCTGGCAGCCCTGCACAAACCCTTCGGCATCTACCTGGCCCGGGTTTTCGAGGGCACCACCTCCAGCCGGCCCGAGCGGCTCTTCTACCGGCTCGCGGGGATCGACGCCGACACCGACCAGACATGGTCGGTCTACCTGCGCAGCGTCCTGGCGTTCTCCGCGGTCTCTATCCTGGCTGTGTTCGGCCTCCAGCGCCTGCAGGGCGTCCTGCCCGGCAGCGGATCGCTGCCCGGCGTGGATCCGTGGATTGCCATGAACACCGCCATTTCCTTTGTGACCAACACGAACTGGCAGACCTACGTGCCGGAGACCACCGTCGGCATCTTCGTGCAAATGACCCTGCTGGCGGTGCAGAACTTCCTCTCTGCCGCCGTCGGTATCGTCGTCGTCGTCGCCCTCATCCGAGGCATCGCCCGCGCCCGGACGAACCGGCTGGGGAACTTCTGGGTGGACCTGGCCCGGACGTCGTTCCGGCTCCTGCTCCCGCTCGCGTTCGTCGCGGCGGCGGTGATGGTCATCGGCGGCGTGGTGCAGAACTTCTGGCCTACCGACGTCACCAACCAGGTTTCCGGGATCAGCCAGAGCATTCCCGGCGGACCTGTCGCGTCCCAGGAGGCCATCAAGGAACTCGGGACCAACGGCGGCGGCTACTTCAATGCCAACTCCGCCCACCCGTTCGAGAACCCCAGCGCCCTCATCAGCTTCTTCGAGGTGTTCCTGCTCCTGCTCATTCCCTCGGCGCTGCCCTACGCCTTCGGCCGGATGGTCGGGGACCAGAAGCAGGGCTACACGGTTGCCGCTGTCATGGGCACCCTGTGGCTGGCGTCGGTTTCCCTGATGGGTTGGGCTGTCTCCTCGGGCCAGGGAACCGCGACGGCGGCGGCCGGCGGCCTGGGCGAAGGCTTTGAGCAGCGCTTCGGCCCTGTGCCAAGCGCGATCTTCGCCACGTCCACCACGCTGACCTCCACCGGGGCGGTCAACGTCGCCCACGATTCCCTGCCGCCGCTGGCGGGCGGGGTGGCCATGGTGAACATGATGCTCGGCGAAGTCGCCCCCGGCGGAACCGGGTCCGGGCTCTACGGCCTGCTGATCCTGTCCATCATTTCCGTGTTCATCGCCGGCCTCATGGTCGGGCGCACGCCGGAATACCTGGGCAAGAAGATCGGCCCGACGGAAATGAAGCTGGCCGCGATGTACATCCTCGTCACCCCGACCGTGGTCCTGGCCCTGTCCGGCATCACCGTCCTGCTCCCTGACACCATGGCCAACGCTCCGGCCACCGGCCCGCACCAGTTCAGCGAAGTGCTCTACGCCTTCACCTCCGGGGCCAACAACAACGGCTCCGCCTTCGGCGGCATCACCACCTCGGGCCCCTACCTCTCCACAATGATGGGCCTGGCGATGCTCCTGGGCCGCTTCCTCCCGATTGTCCTGGTCCTCGCCCTCGCCGGCTCCCTCGCCCGCCAGGGCAAGATTCCCGCCTCCGCAGGTACCGTCCCCACCCACGGCCCGCTGTTCACCGGACTGCTGCTCGGTGTCACAGTGATTTTCACCGCTCTGAGCTACTTCCCGGCCCTCGCACTGGGCCCCCTCGCAGAAGGACTCCTGAAATGACCCCGTCCCGTACGGACACTGCGGCCGCCACCTATGCCGACGGCAACCCTCTCGGCACCCCCGGCGAGCACAAGCACCACACCAAGGCCCCGGCAAAACTGACGCTCGCGTCCGTCGCAGCCGCCCTGCCGCTGGCCGTCAGGAAGCTCGCGCCCCGGCAGATGATCCATTCCCCGGTCATGTTCACCGTATTGGTGGGGGCGGCCCTGTGTACGGCGATTTCCCTGTACCGGCCTTCGGTCTTCGGCATCGCAGTCACCGTGTGGCTGTGGCTCACCGTGCTCTTCGGCACCCTGTCCGAATCCATCGCCGAGGGCCGCGGCAAGGCCCAGGCCGACAGCCTGCGCGCCAGCCGCAAAGGCGTGCAGGCCCGGCTCCGGCAGCCCGACGGCACCACCAAAGAGGTCCCCGGCGCGGAGTTGCGGCGGGGCGACGTTGTGATCTGCGAAGCCGGGGACGTCATCCCCTCGGACGGCGAAATCATCGAAGGCCTGGCCAGCGTCGACGAATCGACCATCACCGGCGAATCCGCCCCTGTCATCCGCGAATCCGGCGGAGACCGCTCCTCCGTCACCGGCGGCACCAAGGTCCTCTCGGACCGGATCGTCATCCGGATCACCGCCGCGCCCGGCGAAACGTTCATCGACCGGATGATCAAGCTGGTCGAGGGCGCAGTGCGGCAGAAGACCCCCAACGAAATCGCGCTTCACGTCTTGCTCGTATCCCTGACCATCGTGTTCCTGGCCGTGACCATGTCGCTGGCCCCGTTTGCCGCCCTGGCCGGCGCCACGCCGTCCCCGATCGTGCTGGTGGCCCTGCTGGTCTGCCTGATCCCCACCACCATCGGCGCGCTGGTCCCGGCGATCGGGATCGCCGGCATGGACCGCCTGGTCCAGCACAACGTGCTGGCCACCTCCGGCCGTGCCGTCGAAACCGCCGGGGACATCACCACGCTCCTGCTCGACAAGACCGGGACCATCACGTACGGCAACCGCCGCGCCGTCAATTTCTTCCCCGCCAACCATGTGGAGCGGACCCGGCTCATCGAAGCGGCACGGGTCTGCAGCCTGGCCGACGATACCCCCGAGGGCCGCTCGATCGTGGACCTCGCCGCGGACAAGGGCGTAACGGGGCAGGATCTGGCCATCCTTGAACGCAGCTCCCGCGATTTTGCCGTGGTCGCGTTCAGCGCCAGCACCCGCATGAGCGGGTTGGACCTGGACGGGCTCCAAATCCGAAAAGGCGCCGCCTCCGCGGTGACGGCATTCGTTGCCGAATACGGCGGACACACCCCGGCGGAGGTCGACCACAGGGTCAACGAAATCTCCGCCCAGGGCGGCACACCCCTGCTCGTCGCCCAGGTTAGCAAGGACGGCCGCGCCGATGTCCTGGGGACCATCCATCTGGCCGACGTCGTCAAACCCGGCATGCACGCCCGCTTCGCCGAACTGCGGCAAATGGGCATCCGGACCGTCATGATCACCGGCGACAATCCCATCACCGCCAAGGCCATCGCCGCCGAGGCCGGGGTCGACGATTTCCTGGCCGAAGCAACCCCGGAGGACAAACTCGCGGTCATCAAAAAGGAACAGGCCGCAGGCCGGCTCGTGGCCATGACCGGGGACGGCACTAACGACGCCCCGGCCCTGGCCGCGGCAGATGTCGGCGTCGCCATGAACTCCGGCACCCCCGCCGCCAAGGACGCCGCCAACATGGTGGACCTCGACTCCGACCCCACCAAGCTCATCAACATCGTCGGCATCGGCAAGCAGCTGCTCATCACCCGCGGAGCCCTGACCACCTTCTCGGTCGCCAACGACGTCGCCAAATACTTCGCGATCGTGCCCGCGCTCTTCACGGCCACCTTCCCCGGGCTCGGACTGCTGAACATCATGGGCCTCGCCACACCGTCCTCAGCCATCCTCTCGGCGGTGATCTTCAACGCCATGATCATCATCGCCCTGGTGCCGCTCGCGCTCCGCGGCGTGAAATACCGTGCCGTGTCCGCGAACCAGGCGCTGGCCCGGAACCTGCTGATCTACGGGCTCGGCGGACTTATCGCACCGTTCATCGGCATCAAGATCATCGACCTCATGATTTCGCTCATCCCCGGAATCGGCTAGGAACATCCCCATGAACACTCTCACCGGCTACCTCCGGCAGGCAGGCACCGCCGTCCGGTTCCTGTTCTTCGCCACTCTTGTCCTCGGCGTGGCATACCCCCTGGCCGTCTTCGGCGTCGGGCAGCTGATCGCCCCGTACCAGGCAAACGGTTCCATCATCAAAGACGGGACCGGCGCGCCGGCCGCGTCGGCGCTGATCGTCCAGGCCTCCGCCGACGACGCCGGAGCCCAGGACCCGCGGTTCTTCCACGCCCGGCCTTCCGCCGTGAAGTGGGATCCGGCGTCGTCCTCGGCCAGCAACCTCGGCCCCAACGATCCGAAACTGCTCGACGCCGTGGCCGCGAGCCGGTCCGCCGTCGCGGCGGCTGAACGGGTCAGCGAGGCGGAAGTGCCAGCGGACGCCGTGACGTCCAGCGGTTCGGGACTGGACCCTGACATCTCCCCGGCGTACGCCCGGCTCCAGGTTTCGCGGGTAGCCGCAGCACAGGGCCTCAGCACCGACGCTGTCGCGTCGCTGGTGGACCGGCACACCAGCAACGGCCTCGAGGCCTTCCTCGGCCAGGCATCTGTCAATGTGACGGCCTTGAACCTCGACGTGGCTGCCGCTGCCAAGGCGTCGCCGCCGCCCCAATCCAAGTGAAAGAATGACGGCATGGCACGTGGAACGCTGCGCATCTTCCTGGGGGCCGCACCTGGGGTCGGCAAGACCTACGAGATGCTCGAAGAGGCGCACCGGCTGGGCCGGCGCGGTGAGGACGTGGTGGTGGCGTTCGCCATGGACCACGGGCGCAGCGAAACGCGCGCGCTCCTGGGTGGTCTCGAAGTCATCCCGCCCAAGCGCCTGCCCTACCGGGGCACCGAGTTTGACGAGATGGACCTGGATGCCGTCCTGGCACGGGCGCCGGGTACCGCCGTCGTGGACGAATACGCCCACTCCAACATCCCCGGCAGCCGCAATCCCAAACGCTGGCAGGATGTTGACGCGCTGCTGGACGCGGGCATCGATGTGCTCTCCACCGTCAATATCCAGCATCTTGCGTCCCTGGGCGACGTCGTCAGTGCCATCACCGACGTCCACCAGGCGGAGACGGTGCCCGACGACGTCGTCCGCCGGGCGGACCAGATCCACCTCGTTGATATCTCCCCGGAACTGCTCCGCCAGCGCTTGGGCGACGGCAAGATCTACGCGCCCGAGAAGATCGACGCCGCCCTCTCGAACTACTTCCGGCTGGGCAACCTCACCGCCCTGCGGGAGCTGGCGCTCCTATGGCTGGCGGACCGCGTGGACGAGGGCCTGGCCAAATACCGGGCCGAAAACGGCATCGAGGAAAGCTGGCCGGCCCGCGAGCGCATCGTGGTGGGGCTGACGGGCGGTCCGGAAGGGGACGTCCTGATCCGCCGGGGCGCCAGGATCCTCAACCGGGTCAACGGCGGGGACTTGCTGGCCGTGCACGTCCGGGCCGCGGACGGTGTAGCGGGCGAATCGCCCCAGGCCCTGGACGCCCAGCGCCACTTGATCCAGGACCTGGGCGGCAGCTACCACATCGTGACGGGCGAGGACCCTGCCGACGCCCTCCTGGACTTTGCCCGCAGCGTCAACGCAACCCAGATCGTCGTCGGCATCTCCCGGCGCAAGAAGATCGCCGGGCTGCTGGGAAGCCTGCTCGGCGGCGGGGTCGGGACCAGGGTGGTCCGGGATTCCGGCGACATCGATGTCCACATGGTCTCCCATCCGCTCGGCGGCCATGGCACCCGGCCCTCCCGGGAACGGGACCTGGGCCGTGTCAGGGTCGCGGTGGGGCTCGTCCTGGCCGTGGCGCTCCCTGCCCTCCTGCAGTTCCTGCTGCTGGTCCTGAACCCGGAGCGGAACGTGGCCACGGCGATGCTGGTCCAGCTCACCGGCTCTGTCGCGGTGGCCCTAGTGGGAGGGCTGTGGCCGGCGATCCTAGCCGCACTTTGGAGCAGCCTCCTGGTGAACTACTTCTCCACCCCACCCCTCGGCAACTTGACTATCAGGGATCCGCAGAACTTCCTCGCCCTGCTGGTGTTCGTTGGTGTCTCGGCAGCTGTCGCGGTCGTCGTCGACCTTTCTGCCCGCCGTTCCAAGGAGGCAGCCCTGGCCCGTGCCGAGGCTACAACGCTGGGTGACCTGACCCGCGGCGCCGCCGGGTCGGAGGACACCGTCCAGGCGCTGTTGGAGCAGGCGCTGGATGTTTTCCAGGTCCGGGGCACCGCGTTGTTCACCCGTGAGTCCAACGGCGGTGACGGCACCACAAGCGCGGCCAGCGGGCGGCCGTGGCGGCTGCTCGCCACGGCCGGCGAGATCCCGGTCGCCGCCGAGGCAGGACGGGACGGCGACGCCAGGGGCGAGAACGTTGAGGAGATCGATGCCGCCACGCGCCTTGTCCTGTTCGGACGGATCCTGCCGGCCAGCGACCGGCGCCTCCTGGGGGCCTTCGGTGTCCACGTGGCGGCCCAGCTCGAACGCCAGCAGCTCGTTGCCAGCCGTCGGGAGATGCTGCGCCTGGCCGAGAGCAACACCATGCGCACTTCCATCCTGCGCGCCGTGTCCCACGACCTGCGCACCCCGCTGGCCGGGATCAAGCTCGCCGTCGGCGGCCTGCGGCATGACGACGTCCGCTACACGCGGGAAGAGGAGCAGGAGTTGCTGGCCACCATCGAGGAGTGCTCGGACCGGTTGGACGCACTGGTGGGGAATCTGCTGGACATGTCCCGGATCACCTCGGATGCCGTCAATCCCCTGCTCAGGCCGGTGCGCTGGTTCGAAGTGATCCCGGCAGCCCTCAGCGCCGTCCCCGAGGGCAGGGTCCGCGTGGACCTTCCCGCCAACATGCCCGAAATCGACGCCGACCCGGGAATGCTGGAACGGGTCATTGCGAACATCGTCGAAAACGCCGTGAAATACGCCCCGGACTCAGGCATTGTCCTGGCGGGGACGGCCGGCGGCCTCAGCCCGGCGGCTCTCGAAGGACGCCCGGCGGGCGAGCTGCGGATCATTGATCATGGTCGCGGCGTTCCTGCGGAGAGGGTGGTCGAGATGTTCCGTCCGTTCCAGCGGCTCGATGACACGCCGCAGGCCACCGGAATCGGACTCGGACTGGCCGTGGCGAAAGGATTCACCGAGGCCATGGGCGGAAGCCTGGCTGCGGAAGAGACACCAGGTGGCGGATTGACCATGGTCATCCGGCTTCCCCTGTCGGCAGGCATGCCGTTCGATGCACGCCGCGCCCAGGCCCCGGTCGAGCCGCAGTCGGTCCTGGGGCGCCGCCGCCATACCCTGCCGCTCACGCCTGGACCGGACGCCGGATGACCGCCGTCCTGGTGGTCGATGACGACCCGCACCTGCTGAGGGCGCTCCGGATCACGCTGCAGGCCCACGGCTACGCGGTGACGACTGCGGCTGACGGCCGTTCTGCCCTGCTGACGGCATCCCAGCATCCCTTGGCGCTGATCATCCTCGACCTGGGGCTGCCCGACATTGACGGCACCACAGTGCTGCGGGAGCTCCGCTCCTGGAGCCAGGTCCCCATCCTGGTGCTCTCCGCCCGCCACGGCTCCGAGGACAAAGTGGAAGCACTCGACGCCGGCGCGGACGACTACATCACGAAACCGTTTGGCCTCGATGAGCTGCTGGCCCGGATCCGCGCCCTGCTGCGCCGCAGCGTCGACCCGGAGCAGGCACCCGTGGTTACCACCGAGGCCTTCACCGTGGACCTGGGCAAACACCGCGTCATCCGCGACGGCGTGGATGTGCGGCTGACCCCCACCGAATGGAACATCCTGGAGGTGCTGGTCCGGAATCCCGAGAAGCTCATCACCCAGCGACAGCTGCTCTCCGAGGTCTGGGGTCCCGCGTATGCCAAGGAAACCAACTACCTCCGGGTCTACATGGCCCAGCTGCGGCGCAAGCTGGAACCGGACACCGCCAAACCCCGCCATCTGCTCACCGAGGCAGGTATCGGGTACCGGTTCATGCCGTGACGGTTTCCCCATGGCGGGACGTCCCATGGATACTGGGGCGATGAGTATTCGCACGTCTCCCAACCGGGTGGATGCAGACCTGCAGCCCATGCCGGAACTGCCCGCCCAAGTGCTGGCGGTGCTGAACGGCATCCCGGCGATGGTGGGGTACTGGGACAGGGACCTCCGCAACTGCCTTGCCAACGATTCCTACCGCGAATGGTTCGGCGTGGCCCCGGCCAGGATGCGCGGCATGCATATCCGGGAGTTGCTCGGCGACGAGCTTTTCGCGGCGAACCATCCCTACATGGTCAAGGTGCTCACGGGAGAGCCGCAGCTGTTCGACCGCACCCTCGTTGATGCCGCCGGCAAGACGCGCTACACCCAGGCCTCCTACATGCCGGACCTGCGCGACGGCGTCGTCCACGGTTTCTTCGTCCTGGTCACCGATATCACCGAGCGGGTGCTCTCCGACCGCAACAGGCAGCGGGACATGGACCGGTACCGGGCGCTGGCGCGGAGCGTCCCCGGCGTCTTTGTGCTCCTCTTCGACGCCGACCTCCGCTATCTCATCGCCGAAGGACAGGAGCTGGAGACGTTCGGCTACCACACCGTCGATCTCGAGGGCCGGCTCATCCATGAAGTCCTGAAAGGCAATCTGGCCAACGAGCTCGAGCCTCGGTACCGGGCAGCCCTGGCCGGGCAGGAGGTCACATGGGGCCGGCAGATCGGCCACCGCACGTACCGGCTGACGGCCGGCCCGGTCTTCTCGGCCGGCGAGGCCACTGCCGGGATGGTGGTGGCCGTGGACATGACCGAACGGCTCGAGCAGGAGCAGACCTGGGCGGCACTGCACGAGATCGCCACCGCAGTAGCCCGCAATGCCGCCCCCACGGACATCTCCGAGAAGGTCGCGTTCATCGTGCGCTCGCTCTTCGGTGTGGACTCGGCTGCCGTCGTCCGTCTAACGGGCGCCTCCTCGGCGGAAATCGTGGCGATGGCACCGGCCCGTCCGCTGGCCCTGAGCCGCGAGCAGATCTTCTCCCCCACGGACGCGTCGGCCACTGTCCGCGTTGCCGTGACGGGCAAGCCTGCCCTGGTGGTTTACGGTCCGGAAGGCGGCCCGGCCTCGGACCAGATGCTCGCCGGAGGCTTCCGCTCGGCGGCGGCGGCTCCCATCCGGGTCCACGGCCGGCTTTGGGGCGTCGTCACACTGACCTCCAAGTCCCCGGCCGGGGTCACCGGGGCCATGGTGGACCGGCTGGCGCAGTTCGCGGAACTCGTGGAAATCGCGATCGGCAACGCCGAAGCGCGGTCCAGCCTGGAGCTTCAGGCCAGCACGGATGCCCTGAGCGGGCTGCCGAACCGCCGTGCCCTGGAAGAGCATCTCGACCGGGAAACGGAGCTGGCCACCTCCCGCGGCACAAGCCTCAGCGCCGTGGTCCTCGACATCGACCACTTCAAGAAAGTCAATGATTCCTTCGGCCACCTGACCGGGGACGCCGTGCTCGCAGAGGTCGCCGCCAGGCTGCGCCAGGTCGCCCGCCAGGGAGAGGTCATCGCCAGGTTCGGCGGCGAGGAGTTCGTGTGGCTCCTGCCCGGAACCGACAGCACGGCTGCCCTGCAGGCTGCGGAACGGGCACGGTCCGCGATCGCGTCCGCACCCTTCGGCGAGGCGGGCTCCATTACGGTCTCGGCCGGAGTCTGCGAGCTGCGCGAGGCCGGCTCGCACAGCCTCCTGGCCTGTGCGGACCGTGCGCTGTACGCCGCCAAGCATGGCGGACGCAACCGCAGCCTGCGGTACGCCGAGGGGGAACCCGACGGGCGCTCCGCCGCCAACCAGGGCCGCAGCGCTTAGACGAACGCCGACTTCCCGGTCACGGCCCGGGCCACGATCAGGGAATTGATTTCGTAGCTGCCCTCGTAGGTGTACAGGATTTCGGCGTCGCCGAAGAGCTTGCCCATCTCGTAGTCGCTGCTGATCCCGTTGCCGCCCATGAGCGACCGGCCCATGGCCACCGAGGCCCGGGCCAGCCGGGTGGTGGTGGATTTGGCCATCGCCGCCTGGACCATTTCCAGCTTGCCGTCCTCCTGGATCCGGGCCAGCTGCGCCATGAGGGCCAGCGAGGCAGTGGCGTTGCCCAGGATCTCGGCGAGCTGCTGCTGGATGAGCTGGAAACGGGCCAGCTCCTTGCCGAACTGCTTGCGCTCAAGGGAGTAGGACCGCGCGACGTCGAACGCGGCCAGCTGGATCCCGGCACCTTGCCAGCCCACCCAGGCGCGCGAATCGCGCAGGAGTTCGTTGGCTTTGCCGAAGTCGGTGGCCCCGGGCAGCAGGTTGGACTCGGGAATGCGGACGTCGTCGAGCACGATGTCCGCGTTCTGCATGATCCGCAGCCCGATCTTGTTGGCGATCTTGGTGGCGGTGTAGCCGGGCCTGTCCGTCTCGACGATGAAGCCTTTGATCTGTTGGTCGGCGACGTCCCGCGCCCAGACGAGCGCGAAGTCTGCGATGGTGCCGGCACCGATCCATCGTTTGGCGCCGTTGATCACCCATTCGCCGTCCTCCAGCCGCGCCGTGGTGGCCAGGCCGCCGGCGATGTCCGAGCCATGGTCGGGCTCCGTCAGGGCAAAGGCTCCCAACTCGGTGAAGGCGGTGAGTCCCGGCAGCCACCGGGATTTCTGTTCTGCGGAGCCGAGCTGGTCGATCATGCCGACGATCAGTTCGTTGTGGATGCCGACGAGTGCCGAGAGCGATACATCGGCGCGGGCCACTTCGACGTACATCAAGCCCTTGAAGAGCTTGGATGTGCCGTCGGTCTGTAGCCCGCCCAGGCCGTGCTTGCCCAGTTCGGCCAGCAGGTCGAAAGGGAATTCCTCACGGTTCCAGTATTCGATCGAGGCCGCCCGGACCCGGGACTGGAGGAAGTCGCGGATCTCCTGGTAACGGATCCGTTCCTCCGGCGGCAGCAGGTCCACGATGTACATCAGGTCCGCGTCCGGAAACGGCGGCACCGCCGCGGGCCCCTCCGCCGTGTCGGCGCCCGTCCGGGCCCCCGTCGAGACGAGCGTTTGTCCGCTGGCACGTCCTTGTGGCTGCACGGGCATGTATCCCTTCCTCATGCGCCGCCTGCTGGGCAGCGCCGCTCTTCCAAACCCTTGGATGTCCTAGTATATTGCAGAGTGATGGGGATCACTAGGCAGGGCTTCGTGCCGGGCCGTGCGCCCATCAGGCAATGGCGCCGGGCCCGGGACGGCTCCGCGCGAAGACGTCGAAAGGTGCACCATGACCGTCACTGAGGAATTCCGCGCCGCACGGGACAGGCTGCTCGCCCTTCGCCAGGACTATGACGCAGCGCGCAGCGAATTCCGGTGGCCGCGCTTTGAGGAGTTCAACTTTGCCCTCGACTGGTTCGACCAGATCGCGGCGGACCCGGCCAAGGCCCACAGACCGGCCCTCGTGATCGTCGAGCAGGACGGCTCCGCGACACGGCGCAGCTTCGCGGACCTCTCACAGCGTTCGTCCCAGGTCGCCAACTGGCTGCGGCGCCAGGGTGTCCGGCGCGGGGACCGGATGATCATCATGCTCGGCAATCAGGTGGAGCTCTGGGAGCTCATGCTGGCCGGCATCAAGCTGGGCATCGTCATGATCCCCACCACCACCCTGATGGGACCGGCGGACCTGCTGGACCGGGTGGAGCGCGGCGGCGCCACCTGGGCCGCCGCCGGAAGCGCCAACATCGCGAAGTTCGCCGACGTACCCGGCGACTATGCGCTGATCGAAATCGGCGACGGCGGGACCGGCACGGCCGGGGCCCTGCAGTATCTGGAGTCCTCGTCCGCTTCGCCGGACTTCACCCCCGACGCCCCGACCCTGGCCGACGAGACTCTGCTGCTGTATTTCACGTCCGGCACCACGTCCAAGGCCAAACTGGTGGAACACACGCATACCTCGTATCCGGTAGGGCACCTGTCCACGATGTTCTGGATCGGGATGGAGCCCGGCGATGTGCACCTTAACGTGGCCTCCCCGGGCTGGGCGAAGCACGCCTGGTCCAACGTCTTCACGCCGTGGATCGCCGAGGCCTGCGTGTTCATCTACAACTATGAGCGCTTCGACGCGAAGGCCCTGATGGAGCAGATGGACCGCGAGGCCGTGACGAGCTTCTGCGCCCCGCCCACCGTCTGGCGCATGCTCATCCAGGCCGACCTCACACTGTTGAAGAACCCGCCCACGAAGGTGGTGTCCGCCGGCGAGCCGCTCAACGCCGAGGTGATCGACCAGGTTAACCGTGCCTGGGGGCAGACCATCCGTGACGGCTTCGGCCAGACCGAGTCCACCGTGCAGATCGCTAACACCCCCGGCCAGCCGATCAAGATCGGCGCCATGGGCAGGCCGCTGCCGGGGTACGACGTCGTGCTGGTCGACCCCGCCACCGGTGAAGATGGCGACGACGGCGAGCTCTGCCTGCGCCTCGATCCCCGGCCCGTCGGGCTCATGAAAGCGTACTACGGGGACCCGGAAAAAACGGCGGACGCCTTCCGCGGCGGCTACTACCACACGGGGGACATGGCGAGCCGGGACGAGCGCGGCATCATCACCTACGTGGGCCGGGGCGACGACGTCTTCAAGTCCTCCGACTACCGGCTGTCCCCTTTCGAGCTCGAAAGCGTGCTGATCGAGCACCCGGCGGTCGCGGAGGCCGCCGTCGTCCCCTCCCCCGATCCGCTCAAGCTCTCGGTACCCAAGGCCTTTGTGGTCCTGGCCGCCGGGCACCAGCCCGGGCCCGAGCTCGCCGAGGACATCCTGCGGTACTGCCGCGACCATCTGGCCCCGTTCAAGCGGATCCGCCGGCTCGAGTTTGCCGAGCTGCCCAAGACGATCTCCGGCAAGATCCGGCGCGTGGAACTGCGGCACAACGAGGAACTCCGGCACGGCGGCGGCACTGTTCCGGCCGGGCTCGGCGTCGAGTACTCCGAGTCGGACTTCCCGGGCCTGAAAGGCCAGGGCTGACCGTGGCAACGCCGCTGCCGCGTGATCCGATCGCCGAGGCCCGGCTGAACTGGGAACGGCACGGCTGGGCCGACGTTGCCGCACCGATGGCCGCCATCACCGCCATCATGCGCACCCAGCAAATCCTGCTGGCCCGAATCGAAGCCGCTCTCAAACCGTTCGGGCTGACCTTCGCCCGGTACGAACTCCTGGCGCTGCTGAGTTTCGCCCGCAGCGGCGCCCTGCCGATGAACAAGGCCAGCGCCCTCCTGCAGGTCCACCCCACCTCCGTGACCAACGCCGTCGACCGACTCCAGGACGCCGGCCTCGTCATCCGTTCGCCGCATCCCACCGACGGGCGCACCACGTTGATTGAGCTCACCCCCGAGGGGCGCACCCTGGCCAAGCGGGCGACGGCGGTGCTCAACTCCGAAGTCTTCGGCCAGTCCGGCTTCGCCGAGCAGGACGTCGACCAGCTGATCCGGATCCTGGGCACATTCCGCCGGAATGCCGGGGACTTCAGCGGCTAGGGAGGATCACATGGGGACATGGCAGGGAATTGGGGCCGGGCCCGGATCCGGGGACACGGACTTCATTACGGTGGGCGGCAGCTTATTCGGCTACGCAGCCTCTGCCGAAGCCGCGGTCCGCAACTTCGAATCCACCGGCAATGCTGACAGCATCATCGACAGGGCAGGCAATGGCTACCCGCTGCTGGCCGGTGCAGGCGGACACCTCACGCTGGGGCACCCCACCGGGAAGGCGGATATTGACCGGCTGCGGGCGGCCTGGGAGGCCGCGCAGCAGGAGAACCCGCGCAGGTACCCCCTGGAGCGGCTGACGCCGGACTCCGAGGCCGGGTTCCTGGCCTCCCTCTTCGAAGTACTGGAAGAAACGGCCGCCGGGACAGAGGAAGGCAGGGCGTGGATCGTGCGCCAGCCGGGCCGGACACACCATCTTGGGTCGCTGGAGGACGTCAATGCGTTGCTGCTCACCGCAAAAGACCTGCAGGAGACGATCCTGCAGGACCCCTACGGGCACCTGTACCGGCCGCACCGCATGGTCCGGGGCACGCTGGCCCTGACGGACCGGCACTACCTCGTGTACCGGGAAGAGTTCCCCGGGGACGTCCCGGGCACCTGACGCGGGCCGCTGCTGGCATCCAGCGCACCAGCGCCGGCGCACTCCGGGATCCGGCCCGATCGCGACGGCAGGGCCATCACCGGCTGAGCCGCTCCCGCAGGCCTGCCGCCAGGCCGGCGATGGTGAGCAGGTCGAACAACCCTCCTCCCGTCTCCACGAGACGGCGCCGCCGGACGCCCGCGAGCCGGAGCCGAAGGTGCACCCGGGTGGACAGCCCGGCCGCCGGAACCGGCGCCGGGACCGGCCGCAGCACGATGGCCCAGCTGATGGACACCGTGCCGCGGCGGGAGCGGTGTACGAGGGCCCGGGGCGGGTCGATACCCACGATTTCAAAGCTGGCCCCCGGGCCGCCCCAGTCGGCGATCACATCCCCGGCCCGCAGGTCCAGCAGCCCGGGGTCGATGTGCCGGAGGGCGCGCCGGCCGGGCGGAACCAGGCGCTCCGCCCAGCGGGGCAGGTACCAGCCGGAGCGCTCCTTGCCCAGCTGGAGCATCCACGGCCAGACCGCTTCGGGTGCTGCGGGCAGGTCAAAGGCCCGGTCCATGACGACGTCAGGTGCGGGGACAAGGCCGTCACCGGCCACCAGGGCATGGACCTCCTCCGGGGAGGCTCCGACGCCCAGGAAACCGGTGTTCATGATGGCTACCTCTTTTCGGGGAGGGCCTGCGGTGCAGCCTAGCGGTGGTTGAACTCGGGCTGGCGCTTCTCCGTGAAGGCGGCCATGCCTTCCTTCTGGTCCTCGGTGGCGAACAGCGAGTGGAAGACGCGCCGCTCAAACAGCACGCCCTGGGCAAGTCCGGTCTCGAAGGCGGCGTTAACCGCTTCCTTGGCCACCATCGCCACGGGCTTCGACTTGGACGCGATCACCTCGGCGGCTTTCAGCGCCTCCTCGACAACATCCGCGGCCGGGACCACGCGGGAGACCAGGCCCGCCCGTTCAGCCTCCTCGGCGTCCATGAAGCGGCCGGTCAGGATCATGTCCATCGCCTTGGACTTGCCCACCGCGCGGGTCAGGCGCTGCGAGCCGCCCATGCCCGGGAGCACGCCGAGGTTGATTTCCGGCTGGCCGAACTTGGCGTTGTCCCCGGCGATGATGAAATCGCACATCATGGCCAGCTCGCAGCCGCCGCCGAGGGCGAATCCGGACACGGCCGCGACGACGGGGATACGCAGCCGGGTGAAGTCCTCCCAGCCGCGGAACCAGTCCGCCGCGTACATGTCCATGTACCCCTTGGACTGCATTTCCTTGATGTCGGCGCCGGCTGCGAAGGCCTTCGCCGAACCGGTCACCACCACCGCACCCACCGCGGGGTCCGCGTCCATCGCGGTGACGGCCTTGACGAGTTCGTCCATCGTGGCCTTGTTCAAGGCATTCAGGGCTTCCGGCCGATTTAGCGTCACGAGGCCCACGCGGCCGCGGCGCTCCACCAGGATGTTGGCGTACTGATCCGTCATGAGTGTTCCCCTTAGCTGGTTTTGAGTCTGGTTCCGGATCTGGTGCCGGTTTGGCTTCGGTCCGGGCCTAGCGCCCGGCCGCGCCGGAGCCTGATTTGTCCCGGATGTCGGTAATGATGCCGGAGAAGTCCCGGCCCGCCCCGCCTTCCGCGGCAAACGTATCGTAAATTTCCGACGCGAGCGGGCCGAGCCGGGCCGCGACGCCGGTGCTCTGCAGCGCGTTCAGCGCCAGTTTGAGGTCCTTCGCCATGAGCGCTCCCGCGAAACCGGGCTGGTAATCCCGGTTGGCCGGGCTCGTGGGGACCGGTCCGGGCACCGGGCAGTTCGTGGTCAGCGCCCAGCACTGTCCCGAGGCGGCGGAAGCGACGTCAAACAGCGCCTGGTGGGTCAGCCCCAGTTTTTCGCCGAGCACGAAGGCCTCGCTGACCGCGATCATGGAGACGCCCAGGATCATGTTGTTACAGATCTTCGCGGCCTGTCCGGCACCGTGTTCCCCGCAATGGACCACGCGTTTGCCCATTACCTCCAGCATCGGCTGAACGGTCCCGAAGTCCTCCGGCAGGGCGCCCACCATGAACGTCAGGGTGCCTGCCTCGGCACCCACGACCCCGCCGGAGACAGGCGCATCGACGGCGCGATGGCCGGCGGCGACCGCCAGCTGGGCGGCCTCGCGGGCCTCGTCCACGTTGATCGTCGAGCAGTCCAGGAACATGGTGTCGGGCCCGGCCACGTCCAGCAGGCCGGGCTGGCCGCCGGTGCCGCGGTAGGCATCCAGGAGGTGCTTGCCGCTGGGCAGCATGGTCAGCACGACGGCGGCGCCGGCTACGGCTTCGGCGGCGGTGCCGGCCGTGGCGATGCCGTGGGCCGTTGCCGCCTCGATGGCCGCAGGCACGACGTCGAATCCGGTCACGCTGTAGCCGGCCTTGACCAGGTTGACGGCCATCGGGCCGCCCATGTGGCCGAGCCCGAGGAAGGCGATGCGGCCTTCCTTTGCTGTGGTCTCAGGCATTGTTCTTCTCCTTTGAAGAGAGCTTCAGTTCACGCTCGCCCAGCGGCGCAAAGTAGGACTCGACGTCGTCCCGTGTCACGTCCGCGAGCGCGGCGGGCTGCCAGTGCGGCGTGCGGTCCTTGTCCACCACCTGCGCCCGGATGCCCTCGCGGAAGTCGGGGCCGGCCAGGAACCGCAGGCCCACCCGGTACTCCTGCTCCAGGGCCTGGGCCAGGTTCAGTCCTCGGACCCGGCGCAGGGATTCGAGCGCGACTTTCACAGCCGTCGGCGACTTGGCGGTAATCGTGTCGGCGGCCTCGGCGGCTGCTGCTCCCCCAAAAGTGCGCAGCCGGCGAACGATCTCCTCCGCGTCGTCACTGGAGTAGCAGACGTCGATCCATTCGCGCTGTCCTTCGAGGCTGGACGGCGGGGCCTGCTCCGTGAAGCGCGCGACGGCGGCGTCCGCCGGTTCGCTTTCCAGCGCCGCCGCGAGCTCCGCCAGGTGCGCGGAGGGCACGAAGTGGTCCGCGAGCCCCAGGTACAGCGCGTCCGGACCGCTGAGGTGCGCACCGGTCAGGGCGGCATGGGTGCCGGACTCCCCCGGCGAGCGGGAGAGCAGCAGGGTCCCGCCGACGTCGGGCACGAAACCGATCGTCGTCTCGGGCATCCCCATCCGGGTGCGTTCGGTGACGATCCGGACCGAGCCGTGCGCGGAGATGCCGACGCCGCCGCCCAGGACCAGCCCGTCCATGAGCGCCACGTACGGCTTGGGGAAGGCGTCGATCAGGGCGTTCAGCCGGTACTCTTCCTGCCAGAATTCCGACGTGCCGGTCCCGCCGGCGAGCATGTCCCGGTAGATGGCCACGATGTCGCCCCCGGCGCAGAGGCCCCGGTCGCCGGCGCCGCGGACCAGCACGGCCGCGATGGCGTCGTCGTCGGCCCACTGCGTGAGCTGCTCCAGCATGGCGGAGGCCATGCCGGCGGTCAGGGCGTTCACGGCCTTGGGCCGGTTCAGGGTGACGACGCCGAGCCGGCCGCGACGTTCAAACAGCACCTCGCCGGCGGCAGGTCCGGAGACTTCGGGCAGCTCCGCCATCAGCTGCCTTCCGGCATCACGAAGCTGGCGCCGGTCCGGATACCCGACGGCCAGCGGGTGGTGACCGTCTTGGTCTTGGTGTAGAAACGGAAGGCGTCCGCGCCGTGCTGGTTCAGGTCGCCGAAGCCGGAGGCCTTCCAGCCGCCGAAGGTGTAGTAGGCGATCGGTACCGGGATCGGGACGTTGATGCCCACCATGCCCACCTGGACGCGGCTAGCGAAGTCGCGGGCCGCGTCGCCGTCGCGGGTAAAGATCGCGACGCCGTTGCCGAACTCGTTTTCGCTGCAGAGGCGCAGCGCTTCGTCGTAGCTTTCCGCCCGGAGCACGCTGAGCACCGGGCCGAAGATCTCCTCTTTGTAGATCTTCATTTCCTTGGTGACGTTGTCGAAGAGCGTGGGGCCGACCCAGAAACCGCCCTCGTAGCCTTCCACCTTGAGGCCGCGGCCGTCGGTGAGCAGGCTGGCGCCTTCCTCGACGCCGGAGGCAATGTAGCCTTCGATCCGATCCTTGGCGGAGGGCGCCACGACAGGGCCGAAGTCGGAGTCCTTGGCGAGGCTGTGGCCGACCTTGAGGTCCGCGATCCGCTCCTGCAGCTTGCCCACGAGCGCGTCGGCGGTCTTCCGGCCGACCGGCACGGCGACCGAGATCGCCATGCAGCGTTCGCCGGCGGAGCCGAAGCCTGCGCCGATCAGGGCATCCGCGGCCATGTCCAGGTCCGCGTCCGGCATGATGACCATGTGGTTCTTGGCGCCGCCGAAGCAGTGGGCGCGTTTGCCGTGGGCTGCGGCGGTCGCGTAGATGTACTGCGCGATCGGCGTCGACCCGACGAAACCGATGGCCTGGACCCGGGAGTCCTCCAGCAGCGCGTCCACGGCCTCCTTGTCCCCGTTGACCACGTTGAAGACGCCGTCCGGCAGTCCGGCCTCGGTGAAAAGCTCGGCCAGGCGCAGCGGCACGGAGGGGTCCCGCTCGGAGGGCTTGAGGATGAAGGCGTTGCCGGCGGCGAGGGCGGGCCCGGACTTCCAGAGCGGGATCATGGCCGGGAAGTTGAACGGCGTGATCCCGGCAACGACGCCGAGTGGCTGGCGCATTGAGTGGACGTCGATGCCGGTGCCGGCGCTGTCCGAGAATTCGCCCTTGAGCAGGTGCGGGGCGCCCGCGGCGAACTCCACGACCTCGATGCCGCGCTGGATGTCGCCCTTCGCGTCAAGGAAGGTCTTGCCGTGCTCGGAGGAGAGCAGGGTGGCGAGTTCGTCCATGTTCGCGTTGACGAGGTCAACGAACTTGAGCAGGATCCGGCCGCGGCGCTGCGGATTCATGGCGGCCCATTCGAGCTGGCCCTTTTCCGCGTTGGCGACCACGTTGCGCACTTCCTCGGCGCTGGCCAGCGGCACGCGGGCCTGGACCTCGCCGGTGCAGGGATCATAGACGTCGCTGAAACGCCCCGAGGTGCCCTCCACATGCTCTCCGCCAATGTAATGGGATAGCTCACGAACCATGATCGAATGCTCCTTTGCACCTGTGGTTGCCTGGCTTGCTGCCGGCGTCGATGGCCTGGATGACCTCGCCGAAGTGTGACCCAGATCATCCCCGGTTCTGAATATACTCGGACTTCCTACTAATTTCCAGAGCGCCCGGGGAGGCCCGGCCGCTCCGCCCCGCTGACAAGTTCGGTAAGTTAGGGACTGTGAAGATTGCTACTTGGAATGTGAACTCGCTCCGCGCCCGTGCCGACCGCGTGGAGGCCTGGCTGCAGCGCACCGACTGTGACGTCCTGGCCATCCAGGAAACCAAATGCAAGGACGACAACTTTCCCTGGGAACTGTTCGAGCGCATGGGCTATGAGGTCGCGCACTTCGGCCTGAGCCAGTGGAACGGGGTGGCGATCGCCTCCCGCGTGGGACTCGACGACGTCGAGCGCACCTTCATGGACCAGCCTGTCTTCGGCAAGAACGGCAAGGATGCCGTGCAGGAAGCCAGGGCGATCGGCGCCACATGCGGCGGCGTCCGCGTCTGGAGCCTGTACGTCCCCAACGGCCGCGCCCTCGATGACGAACACATGCCTTACAAGCTCAGCTGGCTGGACACGCTCAAGTCCCATGCCGAGGCGTGGGTCCAGGCGGACCCTGAGGCCCAGATCGCCCTGATGGGCGACTGGAACATCGCCCCCCAGGACGAGGACGTCTGGGACATCGACTACTTCCGGACCGAAGGCCTCACCCACGTCAGCGAGCCCGAACGGGCAGCCTTCCGGGCCTTCCAGGACGCCGGGTTCCAGGATGTGGTCCGCCCGCACACGCCGGGGCCCGGCGTCTACACCTACTGGGACTACACGCAGCTGCGCTTCCCGAAGAAGGAAGGCATGCGGATCGACTTCGTCCTGGCCTCCCCCGCCCTGGCAGCGCGCGTGACCGGGGCGATGATCGACCGCGAGGAGCGCAAGGGCAAAGGCGCCTCGGACCACGCCCCGGTGGTAGTGGAGCTGGCCGACTGATGGGCAAGGTCCCGGGAAGCGTCGTGATCCGATGACAGGAAACCTCTACCGCGGACAGGCCGGACTGCCGTTCTCGTCCGCGCTTCGGATCTATGAGCCCCTGGACGCGTTCGCCCCCGACCAGCAGCAGGCCCTGAAGGCGGTGGCCGCGGGAACGGCCTCCCGAGCCGCCGTGGAGAATGCCGAGCTGCTCGCCTCCCTGGGCCGCATCACCCGCCCGGGCGGGGACCCGTTTCCCACCGGACGGACGGATCTGGTGCGCGTTGTCGCGGCACCGGCGAAACCCGCATCGGCCAAGATCAGCACGCTTGACGGGTCCGCGGCCGATCCCGGCAGCCCCGCCGCCCCTGCGAAGCCCGAGCGGCTGCTGTACTGCCCCAGCCAGCTGGTCCTGCGCGCCGGACTGGCGGCAAATGCCCTCATGGAAGGGATCCACGGGCCCCTGGCCCAGCTCCTGATCCCGGAGGAGCAACGGGACAAGCACCAGGAACGCATCGACGAAGTGCGCGCCCATGAGGGCGTGAGCCGCGTCCACACCCGCGCTTCCACGTGGGGCATCCCGTTCAGCTGGTTCTGCCTGTTCCAGGAATCGGATCCCACGGACGTCGTGGAGTCCGAGGGCCATATCGCCACCGTCCGCATCCGGGCCAGCATCAGCGAAGCGCTGGATCGGGTGCGGTACGCGGTGGCGCATCTGGCCATCGCCGCGCCCGACCTGGACATGCTCGAGGACCTGACCCAGCTCACCGAGTGGCTGGAGTTGTTCCACCCGGATTCGGTTGTGGAACTCGATTATGGCGCGGTCGCCGACAAGGTTTACCCGGATGACTCCCCGCTGGACGTGCGGCTGGGCATTGAGTGCCTGGCCGAAGGCGATATGACGGGGGCAGCCGCAGCGTACCGACGGCTGGCTTCCCGCTGGATCCCGATCCGGCAGCTGGCACGCGCGTCCTGAACGGCAGCCGGGACTCGCGTTCCTGGCCCGCAGGCGTGGGCTGGCCGGGCGTTCAGGACTGGCCGGCCGGCTCCTGCAGCCTGGCTGAAGACATCAGGCGCGGCGGCGCCGTCGTTCTCCGGACGATGAGCCGGTGGGGCGCCACGACGGAGCGCACCGCCCCGGCGATGCCGTCGAGTTCGTCCAGGAGCATCTTGGTGGCGAGCTCGGCCTGCTCATCAGGGCGCTGCCCGACCGTGGTGAGCCCCACGGCCTCCGAGAAGTCGTGGTCATCGATTCCGATCACCGACAGGTCCTCCGGGACACGCACGCCGGCCTTGTTGGCCTCAAAGATGACGCCCATGGCCATCTCATCCGAGGCGCAGAAGATCGCGGTTGGCTTCCCCCCGGCCACGCCCCAGAGACGGTTGAAGGCTGCCTGGCCGCTGCGCACGGTGAAGTCCCCCCAAACGTCCCACTCGGGCCGGACCGGCAGGCCAGCCTCAGTCATCACGTCCTGGAAGGCCCGGATGCGGACCCGTGGAACGTCAAAGTTCAGGTCCGTTTCGTCGTCGCCGTGCAATAGGGCGATGTCCGTGTGTCCGAGGCCGATCAGGTGGCGGACGGCGGCGGCCGCCGCGGCGTAGTCGTCAATGCCGATGTAGGGGCAGTCCTCGACATGTCCGCCCACGATGACGAGCGGGATATCGATTTTCTGCAGGTGTTCGATTTCCTCGTGGGACAGCGCCATACAGAGGACAAGCAGCGCATCGATCTGCTTGTAGACCATGGTCTTGCTGAAAAGCCGCTCACGGTGGCTGCCGTGGCCGCCCAGATTGAACAGGGAGAGGTTGTATTGGCGGGAGTGCAGTTCCCGGTCGGCGCCCTCGATGGCTTTGGAGAAGAACCAGCGGCTGACGAAGGGCGCCAGGACGCCGATGGTCTTGGTGCGGCCGGTGGCCAGTCCCGATGCGGAGGAGGAGGCCACGTAGCCCAAGGATTCGGCGATGCCCAGGATCTTCTCCCGTGTAGCCGGGGAAACCCTGGGCAGTCCGCGCACTGCCCGGGACACGGTGGCCGTGGAGACCCCGGCGGCTGCGGCCACATCGTCGATGCTGACTCCGGAGTGGCCGCCCCGTTGAGCCCTGTCAGTTGTCCGTGCCACCGTATCCCCTTTTCGGCTGTCCGATCTGTCGGCCGTCAGCAGAAGGGCTCTGCCTCGCCTCCCCAGGGCAACCGAATAAATGATTTTCCAGCCCTCAGCTGTGCCGCGTCAGCGGCGTCGGGTCGCCGTCCTCCGCGGCAGGCGCCTACGCAGCCTGACCATTCCGTACAGGGCCAGCAGCGTGGCCAGCAAACCCGCCGCCCAGCCGAGGGCCGGCTGGGCGGTCACCTCCGACCAGACGGTGACTGCGAGCAGCACCACTGCCCAGAAGCCCAGGAATCCGATAATGATGTCGAAATCCTCCCCGGACCGCACGCGGCGGTGCTCGCGGCGAACATGGCCGAAGTCGGGCTTGGCTGTCATTGGATCCGCGTCACTTGACTGCGCCGGCGGTGAGGCCGGCCACGATCTTGCGTTGGAACACCAGAACCAGGATCACCAACGGAATGGTGACGATGGTTCCGGCCGCCATGATGGCCGTGTACGGGATCTGCATAGGCTGCGCTCCGGCGAAGTTGGCAATTGCCACCGTGACCGGCTGGGTTTTGTCGTTCGACAGCTGGCTGGCGATCAGGAACTCATTCCAGGAGGAGATGAACGCCAGGATCGCCGTCGTGAAGATGGCAGGCGCCGCGAGAGGCATGATGACCTTCCGGAACGCCTGTCCCTGGGTGCAGCCGTCCACACGCGCCGATTCCTCAAGCTCCCACGGCATTTCGCGGAAGAACGACGTCATCGTGTACACGGTCAGCGGGAGTACGAACGAAATGTTCGGAATGATGAGCGCCTGGTAGGTGCCGATCCAGCCGATGTTGGTGAACAGCTGGAAGAGCGGGGTGATGAGGGCGACGCCGGGGAACATGGAGGCCCCCAGGATGAACCCGAGGACCAGGAACTTACCGCTGAAGCTCAATCGTGCCAGGGCGTAGGCGGCGAACACGCCGATCAGCAGCGACACGATGGTCACCACCAGGCCGATGAACACACTGTTGAGCAGGGCCTGCCCGAAGTGGTTGCCGAACGAGGTGTCGAAGGCGGTGTTGAAGTTCTCCATCGTGACGTGGGTGGGCAGGAGCGAGGTGTCGTAAGTGAAGCCGACTTCCCTGAATGCCGTCACCACCATCCAGTAGGCCGGAGCCAGGCACCAAATCAGGATCACGGCTGCACTGACGTACGTGCGGCCCTGGGCCCACTTCTCGCGGTTCTGGGCAGCCTTGCGGCCACGGTCCTGCTGTGCCCGGAGTTGGGTTGCTGCGGCGGTCATTTCTTCCCCTTACCGGTGCCGGTCTGCTGCTCGACGACGTTTGCGCCCAGGAAGCGGACAAAGATGAACGCGACAAGGAAGATGATGATGAACGTGAGGGTGGACAGAGCCGCCGCCGCGTTGAACCCTTGTCGGATCTGGTTGATCACGAGGATGGACAGCGTGGTGGTGTTGTTCGCCCCGCCCGTGAGGATGTACGGAAGGTCGAACATGCGCAGGGCGTCCAGGGTACGGAAGAGGATGGCCACCATGAGCGCCGGCTTGACCAGCGGAAGGGTTATCATCCGGAACCGCTGCCAGGCGCTGGCACCGTCGACCTTAGCGGCTTCGTAGACTTCCGCGGGAATCATCTGCAGGCCTGCCAGGATCAACAGTGCCATGAACGGCGTCGTCTTCCAGACATCGGCGATGATGACGGCCCACTTGGCCGGCCACTCGCTGCCCGTCCACAGGATCGTGGTGTTGAACAGCTTGTTGGCGATGCCTTCAAAGGCAAAGATGAAGAACCACAGCTTGGCGGTGACGGCCGTGGGGATGGCCCACGGAACCAGGACAGCGGCGCGCACGGCACTGCGGCCCTTGAAGGTCCGGGCCATGATGAGTGCCATCCAGAAGCCGAGCACGGTCTCCAGGGTCACGGTGACGATTGTGAAGAAGAACGTGGTGGCGGTGGCGGACCAGAACTGGGAACCCAGGGTTCCGGGCGGGCAGGCGATCGTACCGCCGCCCCCGGCTGCACATTGCTGTGCGATCCAGTTGACGTAGTTGGAGAATCCGGCGGGGCCGCCGGCCGTGAAGAGCCCTGTAACGGGGTCAAGGCCGGCGTCCGCCTGGAAGGACATGACGATGGCGCTGATGATCGGGTAAACGATCACAACACCGAGGGCGACGATGGTGGGGGCAAGCAGCCAGGATGCCCAGCGGCCCTGGCTTGCTATCCGGTTGTCCTCGCCAACACCCTTAGGCGCGTGGTGGATCGGGGTACCGCCCGACGCCGGTGTCTTGACCGGCGTCGGGCCCAATTCGGTTGCCATGGCTTTGGTTACTTTCCTGCAGTGGCAGTTTCGATGGATTTCTGCATGTCAGACAGCGCTGCGTCGACTGCCTTCTCGCCCTTGATGGCCGAGTATGCGTTTTCCTGGATGGCCTTGGTGACGGCCGGGTAGAACGGGGTCACCGGGCGCGGGACGGCGTTCTCGATGGAGGTCTTCAGGACCGGCAGGTACGGGAGCTTGGCGACGAGTTCCTGATCGTCGTAGAGCTTGGTCAGCACCGGAGCCAAGGACCCCTGCGTAGCGAAGAACTTCTGGGTTTCTTCAGTGGTGAGGAACTTCAGGAAGTCCGCGGCCGTGGCCTTGTTCTTCGAGTAGACGCTCATGCCGGCGCTGTGGCCGCCGAGCGAGGATGCGCCCGGGCCGGACTTGCCGGGAAGGGCGGTCATGCCGAGTACGTCCTTGACCTTGGAGGAGCCTTCGGTGGTGGCCAGGTTGTAGACGTAGGGCCAGTTGCGCAGGAACAGGAGCTTCCCGTCCTGGAAAGCCTGGCGGGAGTCCTCTTCCTTGTAGGTGATGGCCTCCTTCGGGATGTTGCCATCGGCGTAGGCCTTGGCGAGGTTCTCCAGGCCGCTCTTGGCTTCCGGCGTGTTCAGGCTGGGCTTGCCGTCCTTATCCAGGACCGAGCCGCCGGAGGAGTTGATGGCCTCGGAAGCGTTGACGGTGAGACCTTCGTACTTGGAGAACTGGCCCGAGTAGCAGCCCATGTTGTTGGTCTTGGCGATCGAGCACATGCTCATCATCTCGTCCCACGTCTTGGGCGCCGTGGGGACGAGGTCCTTGCGGTAGTACAGGATGCCGCCGTCGGAGGACTCGGGAGCCGCGTAAAGCGTGCCCTTGTAGGAAGCCGCGTCAAGCGTCGGCTTCAGCATCCCCGAGGTGTCTATGGCCATCTTGTCCTTGAGCGGCTGCAGCCAGCCCTTGGCGGCAAACTCGGCGGTCCAGACAACGTCCACGCTGACGACGTCGTAGTTGGCGTTCTTGGCCTGGAAGTTCTGGACGAGGTCGTCGTGCTGCTGGTCGGCCTGGTCGGTCTGCTCCTTGAACGTGACCTTCTCGTTCGGGTGGGCGGCGTTCCACTTCTCAATGAGCGGGCGGACGACGTTGCTGTTGTCCTTGCCCTGGACGTACGTGATGGGGCCGCGGCCGTCGAGGCCCTGCGCGGCGTCGCCGCCGTCGCTACCGCCGGTCGTTCCGCCTCCTCCGCCGCTGCAGGCCGAAAGGGTAAGGGCTAGAACGCCTGCCGCTGCGACAGGAAGCAGGAACTTAGGGGTTTTCATACTGTGGGGTCTCCTCGCTGAGTACCGGTGAAAATCGGCGGTGCAGTTGGTGTGGTGACCATCACCCTAATCAACAGGCGGTGGCGAATGCAAGCGTTTACATGAAACGTTTATGCAACGGAGAATGGAGGGGGCGCCGGGGCCGCGGCGTCAGCGGACCCGTTCGGCCCTGCCGAAACGGGAACGGGCCCCCGAACCGATATGGATGAGCACCGGAGTACGCTTGCCGATCACCGCATCGAGCGCTTCGACGAGGGCGGAGAGTTCTGCCGCCAGGATATGGGGAGCCACGCCCTGGCGGGGCTGGACCCGAATCCTCAGGCACGGCTCCCCCCGGATCTCGTAGGTGGCCACCGAGGCTCCGGCGAGGTCGGGACGGTCGGCGAGCGCCGCGCGGAGCGCCTGTTCCGCCACGCCGCCGCCGATCCTGACATTGCCGGGCACGTCGCCTGGGTCCTCCTCGGCCACGAGCAGGTTGGCCCGGCCCTTGCCCTGCTGGGCGACCCACGCCACCATCGCGCCGATGACCAGCAGCAGCACCAAGGCAATGCCGAGCCACAACCAGCTCTCCTGGCTGCCCGGGAAACGGGTGCGCTCGAAGAATCCGCGCCACATGCTCCAGACGCCGCCGGCCCAGTCCCGCCACCACGCGGCGACGGCGGGCACGTCCGCAAGCAGGGCCAGGAGGACACCGACGGCGAGGAGATTGATGCCAAGGATGCCGATCAGGATGCGGTTGAGGAGCCGGGGTGTGTTGTTCAAGCGCCGATCACCCCTGACGTGGCCACATTGATCCTGACGTCCGGCATGGGCGAGGGCCCCATCTCCTCCAGCTCCCGGCGCACGGCCGCGAGAACGGTTTCTGCGCGCAGCGGCACGCCGGAGGTCGGCCGGACGTTTACGAGCACCTGACGCTTCGAGACGATCACCATGACCTGCTGTTGTGTCACGTTTGCGGCCAGGCGTGCCCTGCGCGCCAGGGCGGAGGCAATGACCTCGTCATCGACCACGACGGCGGCCCGGCGGTCGCGTAACAAGTGGCGGGCCCTGCGGCCCGGCAGCACGGCATTGAGAAGAAAGAACAATCCGGCCATGGCCATTACCGCGCCGGTGACGGTGAGCAGGAGCGGCGGAATGCCGTCCGGGAGCGCGACAATCCGCTCCGCGGCGGTTTCCGGGTCGATGAGCCACGGCGGCTGCCCGATCGCCCGGACGGCAGTTTCCAGGAGGGCGTAGCCGCAGAAGACAATGACCAGTACGGCCGCAATCACAGAGGCAACGGCCCTAGAGGAGTGCGTCTCGCGTTTGAGGATCCCTTCCATGCCTGCTGCGCCGAAACCGGGGTCTGCGGCGCCTTTTTGTACAACGGAGCCGTAGGCGGCGGAACCGGGGCTTGCGGAATCGACGTCGGTCTCGCGGGTCACCGCACCCGCCCTCCTTCCCGCACGCTCGCGCCGCTGATGCGGATGTCCACGCGGCTCAGCTGCGCGCCGCTCAACTCGGTCACGCGGCGCAGAATATCAGCCTTGGCCGCGACGGCCCGGTCCCAGATGGAGCCGCCGAACCCGGCGACCCGCCCCGGGTCGCGAAGGACGGCGGTCAGCGACGGAACGGTGATGGGGGTGACAAGGGATAGGGCCAGCAAACCGTCGTCGTCCGACCATTCGGCACGCACATCCTGCGCCGGGACGCCGAGGGCCTCCCCTGCGGCAGCCCGGGCCACACTCGTCAGGGCCTGGGTGCTGATCCGGTTGTGTCCAGCCATCGCGACGCCACGGACCGGCGCGGCCGCTGTCCCGGTCATGAGGAGGAACGCCGGCCTGTGATGGCATCGAGCACGCTGCGCAGGTCAAGTTTCCCTTCCGCGGCTCGGCCAAGCAGGGCGCCGACGCCCATGAACAGCAACGCGCCGAGGAAACCCCACGCGCCAAACTGGAAGGACATGAAAGCCACGAAGGCGCCCACGGCGATCCCCACAACGGTCAGATTCACAGGACTGCCTCCCTCGCAGGCCGGGCCTCAACGGACGCGGCGGGCTTGGCCGGGCCCGGCACATAAACATCATTGATTTCGATATTGACTTCAATGACCTGGAGCCCCACGAGCTCCTCCACCGCGGCATAGACAGCGGCACGGATCTGGTCAGCCAGTGCGTGCAGGGGCGCGCCGTAGACCGCAATGAGTTCAATGTCCACAGCCACCTGCGTTTCGCCGACTTCCGCGCGGACGCCGGCGGCGTGGTCGGAACTGCCGACCGCGTCGCGGATGGCTCCCAAGGCCCGCGACGGGCCGGATCCCAGCGAATAGACGCCCGGGACTGAGCGGGCGGCGATGCCCGCGACCTTGGCGACGGCGGCTTCGGAAATAACGGTCCGCCCGCTGCCGACCGGCGCGACGGCGCGCAGCCCTGCCTCGGGCCCGGGAACGGGTTGAGAATTCTGGTATTCCATAAGGCACTCCCCCTTCTCTTTGACACAACCCTAGCCCCTGCCACCGTCAAGGTGTCCGAGTGGCGCCGGGAAGCCCGCAACTGTTGAAACGCGGGCTCCGGGTCTGCATTTTCAGCGGCAGGCCGGTACCGGCTGCCGGACTACTTGCAGTTGGCCGCAAGCCAGTTCTGCACGGGGGCCATGGCAGCCTGGAGTTTTCCGCTGGAGAAGATGGTCTGGTCCTTCACCCCGGCGACAGCTACCTGGCTGAGCTTGGTGAAGTCGGCCTTGACGCTGTCCGGGACCATCTCGGCCGTCCGGGCAAGCTCGGCCTTGGCCTGCTCCAGTTCAGCCGTCTTGCCCTGGGCCGCCGAAAGCGGCAGGAGCGTGGCGCCCGTAGCCTGTTCAGAAATCTTGGCGCAGGCTTCGGCCGCTGTGGGGAAGCCGCCGTTCGGCCCGGAGGAATTGGTGTCGGTCGGCGAGGCGGAGGAAGGCGCGGGGCTGCTGGCGGCCGCGGACGACGGCGCGCTGCCGGCTTGCGGCGCCGAGCAGGCGGTCAGTGCCAGGGCGGCGAAGAGGGCGGCTGCGGTCAAGGGTCGGGCAATAGTCTTCAAAGTCACGTTCGCAGATTCACTTTTCCGGTTGAGATTGCGCCGCCGGTCCGGATCAGGCTGCCGGCGGCCTTGGCGTTCTTTCCCCAGCGTGCGAGTCTAGCCGGGCCGGCCGGCAGACACCCAACCCCGGGCGCGGCGGACCGGGCGCGTTCAATGCTTTACCCGGCCGCTTCCAGGGACCGACATCCCGCGCCCCAACACAGCAGTCCGGTCGCCGGGCTGCTCCGAACCCCTGTAGGGTACGGTGCGGCCCGCTTCCGGTGATCGCAGGCCCGGGCCGGACGTCTTGTCCATCTGGAAGAAAGTGGTTTCTGTGTCCGAAAAAACCGTGGCAGTAGTCGTGACGGGGATGGGTGCCGTGACTCCGGTAGGGTCAACCGTCGCACAGGCGTGGGGCGCCCTGCTCGAGGGACGGTCCGGGATCACCCGGCTCGATGATCCGTGGGCACAAGAACTGCCTGTCCGGGTGGCGGGACGCGTCAGTGCGGACCCCCGCACCCTGCTGACTACCAGGGAATTCCGCAGGATGGACCGCTGCGGGCACCTCGCGCTGATCGCGGCGCGGGAGGCATGGACGCAGGCAGGCCGGCCGGAGACCGATCCCGAACGCGTCGCCGTCGTCGTGGGCTCCGGTTACGGAGGCCTCGGAACAGTCGTGGACCAGACACGCGCCCTGGACACCGGCGGACCCCGGCGGGTGTCACCGCACACTCTCACACAGATCATGACGAATGGACCCGCCGCGTGGATATCCATTGACGTGGGTGCACGGGGAGGGGCCCGGACCCCGGTCAGCGCCTGCGCCTCAGGGGCCGAAGCCATCGCCCAAGGTGCCGAGATGATCAGGACCGGCGCCGCCGACGTCGTCATTGCCGGCGGCGTGGACGCCTGCATCAACGACCTCACCATCAGCGGCTTCGCCCAGATCCGTGCCCTCTCCACCAGCAACCGCCCTCCGGAAGAGATTTCCCGGCCCTTCGACCGGGACCGCGACGGCTTCGTGATCGCCGAAGGTGCCGGAATCCTCGTGCTCGAGCGAGAAGACTTCGCGCGCGCCCGCCATGCGGAAATATTCGGCAGGATAGCCGGGGCGGCGGTCACTTCCGATGCCCACGACATCGTCGCGGCCGACCCCACCATGCAGCGCCGCGTCATGCACAAAGCTTTGGCGGCGGCTTCCCTCACCGGAACCGATATCGGGTTCGTCCATGCCCACGCCACCTCGACTCCGCTCGGTGACCGTCTCGAGGCGGGCGCAATTGCCGCGACGGTCGGAGACCAGGTGCCCGTAACCTCGACAAAATCCATGACCGGACACATGCTTGGCGGGGCCGGGGCACTCGGGGCCATCGTCACCCTCCAGGCGCTCCGCGCCGGGCTGCTCCCGGGAACTTTGAACCTGGAAAATCCGGATCCCGCTATCGGACTCAACATCAGCCCGGAGTCAATCACCTGCACAGGGGCCACCGCCGCCATGACGAACGCCTTCGGCTTCGGCGGCCACAGCGTCAGCCTCGTCATCACGGCCGCGGCCGGATGATCAGGGAAGCAAAACCAGCGGACCTTCCGAAGATGCGCGACATCGAAGTCGCAGCCGGCGAAGCATTCCGGATCCTCGGTATGGGAGCGATCGCTGATGATGCGCCGCCCAGCGTGGAAGCCCTGGCCATCTATCAGCAGGACGCCAGGGCATGGGTTGCCGCCGATTCCGGCGACCAGGCAGTGGCTTACATCTTGGTTGAAGTGGTCGAGCAGCTTGCCCATATTGAACAAGTGAGCGTCCACCCGCGCTATGCCCGGCAGGGGCTTGGCCGGAAACTCATTGACCACGCGGCACTCTGGGCGGCGGCTCGCGGACTCCGGGGAATGACCCTGACAACCTTCGAAAGCGTCCCATGGAACGCCCCCTACTACGCCCGCCTGGGGTTCCGACCGGTGCCCGAACACCAGTGGTCGGGCGGTCTGAAGCAGATCGTCCAAAACGAACGTGCCCACGGTTTGGGGTCCTGGCCCCGAGTCGTCATGACAAAGGACCTCCCAGGAGGGCAGGTCGGTGATGGGTCCGAGCGGAGCACTCAGAGGGAGAGTTTGAAGCCCACGTGCGACGCTTCGAAGCCAAGACGCTCGTAGAACCGGTGCGCTGCGACCCTGGACCCGTCAGACGTGAGCTGGACCAGTTTTGCGCCGCGTCGGCGCCCTTCTGCGATCGCCCACGTGATCATCGCCCCTCCAAGGCCGCCGCTCCGAAGGTCGGACCGGACGCGCACCGCTTCAATCTGCATTCGCGTAGCTCCCGCTCGCGCGAGTCCGGGAATGAATGTCAGCTGCATGGTTGCAACCACTTCATTTGGGTCGTGACGACCGCGACAAGTAACTGGGCAGGATCAGCGTCAATCGTCTGAAAAGCACGATGGTAGGGAGGCCGGTCCTCGATCGCCGTCGAGTCGACAGAGGCTCTGAGCTGGTCCGCCGCCAGAAGCCCAACGATCGACCCAACATCGGATGCTTCAGCTTTCCGTAACGTGAATGGGCCGGTGGGCAGTTCCAGTTCAGCGAGCGTCATTTCCCCAGTATTCCATCCATCGGAACTCAGCCTGGCGAAGGCACTTCAATTCGCCACACGGGCCCTGTCCGCCAGGAAGCTCCCCGCTTTGTAGACTCTATGGAGATTCGGCATGTCTCCTCCATTGAGGCAAGCCCGCCACAGGAAGAGCCATCGATGAAGATTATCGTCCTAGTAAAGGAGGTCCCCGACACCTACGGGGACCGAAAACTGAACCTTGAAACGGGCCTCGCCGATCGCGAAGCCAGCGAGACAGTCATTGATGAGATCGGTGAACGGGCCTTAGAGCTGGCACTGACCTACGCCGACGCGAATGAGGGCGCAGAGGTCGCAGTTCTCTCCCTCGCCCCCGAGGGTGCGACGGCAACCATACGCAAGGGGCTTGCGATGGGCGCGGGGAGCGCCACCCACATTTGTGACGAGGCGCTGCGGGGTGCCGATCTTGGCCTGACCGCTGAAACCCTCGCGGCAGCGATCCGTCGTGTTGAGTTTGACCTTGTGATCACTGGCAACGTCTCCACCGATGGATCCGGCGGCATGATCCCCGCGATGCTCGCAGAATTGCTTGACGTGCCGCTTGCTACCGGCCTCAGCTCCGTGGAGATCAGCGACGGCGGGGTGTCCGGCACCAGGGTCGTCGAGTCCGGCGTCCAGAAGGTATCAGCGAACCTGCCCGCGGTGATTTCCATTACCGAGGCGCTCCCCGGGCCGCGCTTCCCGAACTTTAAAGGAATTATGGCCGCGAAGAAGAAGCCCCTTGAGACGCTTAGCCTCGCAGACCTCGGGATCACGGCCGACAGCCCGGACGCCGCGCGTTCGATCATGCTGACCGTTGCAGAGAAGCCCCCGCGCGCGGCGGGCGTCAAGATCACTGACGAGGGTGATGCGGGCGAGAAGCTCGCTGAGTTCCTTATCGAAAACCGACTGGCTTAGGGAGAAACGACATGACTGAATTCCCTCATGACGCAATCCTGGTCGCCGTGGAAGCCCGTGCTTCCGGTGAACTCGAGAGGGCTGCGGCCGGACTCTTCGGCGCTGCCGCTGCAGTTGGCACGCCAATTGCGTTGGTACTTGCCTCACCCGGCGCCGGGAACGCCGCCGCCGCGGAGGCAGCGGCCCTTGGTGCCGCGCGCGTACTGGTCGCAGAGACTCCGGACCCGTCCGCGCTCGGAGTGCCGGGCGTGGACGCGCTTGCCGCCGCTGTGGAGCAGGTGCAGCCGGATGCGATCCTGATCTCGCATTCCCTGAATGGGCGCGACCTCGCTGGCCGTTACGCTGCCCGTTCGCGTGCAGCGGTTTCCGCCGACGCGGTCGGTGTGTCACGTGATGACGAGGGCGTCGTGGCCCACCACTCCGTCTACGGCGGTGCTTACGACGTGACGTCAACGTCCACGTTTGGGCCGCCGGTCATCACCGTTCGCCAGGGCTCCATCGATGCGCGTGCTGCGGCTCAGCCGGAGGCGTCGGAAACCTTGGCAGTGACGCCTTCCGGGAAGCCGGGCGCGCGGATCGACTCGTTCGACGAGGAAGTTCTCGCCACCTCCCGGCCGGAGCTGCGCGGTGCCGCGAAAGTTGTCGCGGGTGGCCGCGGCCTCGGGTCGGAGGAACAGTTCGCCCTCGTGGGACAGCTTGCCGATGCACTCGGTGCTGCGGTGGGTGCTTCGCGTGCGGCGGTGGATGCAGGCTACATTCCGCAGTCGCATCAGGTCGGCCAGACCGGGGTTTCCGTGTCGTCACAGTTGTACATCGCGCTGGGCATTTCCGGGGCGATCCAACACCGGGCCGGCATGCAGACCGCGAAGACGATCGTCGCCATCAACAAGGATGGGGACGCGCCGATCTTCGAGATCGCCGACTTTGGTGTGGTCGGCGACCTCTTCAAGGTTGTACCCCAGCTGATCAGCGCACTTGAGGCCCGGAAGAAGTAGCGATGGCACCTCAGTCTCGGTCCATTCGGCGGGGCCTGCCGCGCGTCGAAGGTGGTGACCCCTGGCCTGCAGCAGGGCAGGCGCCCGCACGCATTGTCACGGCCGCAGCGGCAGAAGGAGCGGCCACCCGGCTGGTGCCTGTTCCCGGGGTGGAACCGGCCACCGCCGCGCCAGCGGCCGCCACGGCCTCCGCCCCCGCTGCTGCCGAGGAAACGGTACCAGGTGCCGCAGTGTCCGCCCCGGTCCCGGCAGCGAACGCAGGCGCCGCGGTGTCGCGGCAGCTCCGCCGCGGCCTGCCGCGGGTGCCGGGCGGCGGCCCTTGGCCGCCAGCGGACGAGGTTTCGGCATCAGTGTCGGCCCTGTCCGGGATTGCCGCGGCAGGCGCCACGCCGGCGCCGGCCGCGGATGCTGCTGCGCCTGCGCACGCAGTGCCGGCAGCGACGTCGTCGGCAGCTGCTCCGATCACCGCACCAGCCACGGCTCCGGCCACGCCGACGGCGGGGACCACTTCGCTTCGTCGCGGGCTCCCCCGTGTCCACGATGGTGAACCGTGGCCGCCAGCCGGACTTGCTCCGTCAGCCGCTGCTGCTCCGGCGGCCGCTTCCGCCCCTGCGGTGCACGTAGGTCCTGAACACTTCGCCCAGGCCCCTGCCCCGGCTGCCATCGTGGTCGAGCCCGTTGCCAAGGTGGAGGCACCAGTTTCCGCCGCAAGTACACTCGCCGTCCCCGCTGCCCCGATACCGGCAGCGGTGGCGGTGGAACCGTCGTCCGTCGCGGCTGAACAGCCCTTAAGGCCAAAGGCCGAGGCGAGGCTCTACGGTTCGCGCACCCTGGGTCAGTGGATCAAGCTCGTCGTGCTCCTCGCGCTCGCCGCCGTGGCCGCCGCCGGGATTCTTGTGCTCGCCGCGCGCGGTGTAACGACGCTGCCGGGCGTACCGGAGTTTCTTAGGAGGTACCCCGGAACGTATGATCTGCCCGAGACGGCCGAGGCCGGCTTCCCGTGGTGGGCGCAGTGGGCGCACTTCCTGAACATCTTCCTGATGGTGCTGATCATTCGCTCCGGCTACCAGGTGCGAACCCAGCAGAAGCCGCCGGCGTTCTGGACACCGAAGCGCGGTGGCAAGAAGATCAGCATCAACCTGTGGCTGCATCAGTCGCTCGACATTTTATGGCTGGCCAACGGACTCATCTTTGCGGTGCTGTTGTTTGCCTCCGGCCGCTGGATGCGGATCGTCCCGACCAGCTGGGCGGTGGTGCCGAACGCACTCTCCGCGCTGCTGCAGTACATGACACTGGACTGGCCCGTTGAGACGGGCTGGGTGAACTACAACAGCCTGCAGCAGCTCATGTACTTCCTCGTGGTGTTCATCGCGGCCCCGCTCGCGGCGATCACGGGTGTGCGCATGAGCGAGTTCTGGCCGAAGAACGCGAAGACGCTGAACAAGGCCTACCCGGTGGAGGTTGCCCGCGCGATTCACTTCCCGACGATGCTGTTTTTCGTGCTGTTCATCCTCATCCACGTGTTCCTGGTGTTTGCGACCGGAGCGCTGCGCAACCTGAACCACATGTTCGGCGGCACTGACGTCGTGAACTGGATGGGATTCTGGCTCTTCGCGGCCGCCATCGCCATCACGGCGGCCGGGTGGTCCGCCGCCCGCCCGATCGTGCTCGCACCAATCGCGAAGCTGTTCGGCCAGGTGAGCAGCCGCTAGCCAGGCGCGTCCCAAATGCCGGTCCCAAACCGCGGCACCTTCTGGGGGCATCTTCAAGGCCCTGGCCGTTAGGTCGAAGCCGGCCACTCGGAGCCGACGTCGCGCCAAGCCCGGTCGATGCCCTCCAAAGCCGCAGCGTCAAGGGGTCCTCGGCTGGCGGCCGTGATGTTCTGGCGCAGGTGGGCCAGTTTGGCCGTGCCGACAATTGCCGTGTGCACACCGGCTGCGTACACCGTGAAGCGCAAGGCGAACTCTGCCCAGTCCAGGTCGCCTGGGTCAAGCTGGAGGGCCTGAAGCCGTTCCCAATAGAGTTCAGCGTAGTTCCCGGTCGGTCGCTCGACGAACCGCCACGGCGCGTTCGCGATCGGGCGCTTGGCGATCACCCCCAGTTCGGGCCGCCGCCGGAGGACGTTTCGGAGATTCCACTGGTCAGCGATGTTGACGCTTGTTTCGATGGCACCGAACCGGCCGGAATCCACAGCGAATGCGAGGGGCTCATTGTCTCCGCTGTAGCCGGCGACACCGATCTTGCCTGCGGCGACGGCCTGGTCAAGGGTGTCCTGCAGATCACCACGCCGCAGAATCTCCATCGGGCAAGAGTGCAAATAAAAGATGTCGATCCGTTCCGACCGGGTCAACCGCAAGGAGCGCTCGATACTTGCCAACACGCCGCCCGGCGACCAGTCCCGTTGGCCGTTGATCTTAGGCCCGCCTTTGGTTGATAGCACGAACTCGCCCCGACGTCGACCGATGTGCCGGCCGATACGCTCTTCGCTCAACCCGTAGCTGGCGGCGGTATCGATCAACGTAACGCCGAGATCCAATGCTCCGTTGAGCACATCGGCGGCTTCCGCCTCGGTGACATCACTCTCGCCAATCTGGCCGGCACCGAGCCCCACGATGGAGACGTCCAAAGCTGTGTCCCCAAATGTCCTTTGCTCCAGCATGCCTTCACTCCTATTCTCGTAACCGTCCGCACCCTTGCACGTGCATTGCAACTTCGTCCTCGCAGAACGGTATTACGTCCGCGCACCTTTCCCGAACTGGAGCGGGCACCGGGGCACAAACCCGGGTGTTGAATTGCTGGCGCGGACATGGATGGGGGCTGGGGGACCATGTCATCCCCTTGGCGGCATGGCCGCCCGAACGGACGCAGCTGCTCAGCTGTTGCCGGCGTAAACGAGGCTGTCGGGGTCAGTTTCGCTCGCGGGAGCGTCCGCGAGTCCTTGAGGGGACAGGTCAAGGTCGTTCAGGCTCGGCCGTCCCCCGGGTGCTGCCGGGTGTGCGGCTGGGTGTGCGTTGTCGTTGTTGGTCACGATGTCTCCGTCTTGGTTGACTGCAGAGCCGAATTGGAGGCCGCCTGCCACTAGTGGGGTATTTCCACCTGGTATCCGCACCGGCACCGCAGAACCCGGCTCCGGAGGTACACGCTCAGGAACTCCGTAGATCCGGCTTTAGTGGAATCCGGCCAGTGCACGCCCCGAACCTCGGGATCCGCGCGGGACATGGGCTCCTGGCAGTGGACGTACGTGGCGTCACGGTACACGACGTCGCCGTCGTCATGGTTCCGTCCCGGGACTGCCGCGACGAAGGCCGCGGTGGTCGCCAGGACACGCGAGCCGCGGCACTTCGTGCAGGTGATGGCGGCGGCCAGTGTTTGCTGCTGCGCGTTCAAGGTGGTGACGGAGTCCACGCGGAGGTACCGGTCGGTGTCGCATTCGGCGCACCAAAGGCGCCGGCCGCGGGGCTGGTGGGCATCGCGGGGTAGGTACGTGTGGGACGTCGACATCCGGATCAGACCAGGCCCGGGTAGCTTGCCAGGATGTAGTCCGCGGCCGCCGGGCCTTTCATGCGCAGCCCGGTGCGTGCCGGCCGGATGCGTTTCTTCTTCATGGCCGCCCAGAAGGCTTCCTCCGGGTGGGGCGCCGCTTGGGCCAGGAAACACCAGCTGATGTAGAGGCCGTAGAGACGGTTGCGCCCGAGAGCGCAATCGGCTTCCGGGTCGCGGGTGGTGGCTTCCCGAAGGAACTGGTCGTACTGCGAATCTGCCATGGGAGGCTCGTTTCCGCTCGGTGCATTCGGTGCCGCCGTGTGGCTACAGCAGCTGAAGCCTCAAGGCCGTGCACGCGGCGCTGAAGCAGGTTCCCGGACCGGTGCAGCAATGCAGATCCGGGGATGAACCGTTGCTGGGCCGGAAACCCCGGTGCCGGGGAGACCTGTCGAACAAACGTTCCTACAATGTAGACCGTAGGCGTAGACTACATATTAAGCAACCTTTCTATTTTTATGGATATGCGGATTGTCCGCACCGACCTGAACGGACCCCATGCCGCGCACAGAGAATCCGGCGTCCGCCGGGGCCCCGGGCACGAAGCAGCGGCTCAGCCGCGATCTCGTGCTGGCCGCCGCCCTGGCCCTCGTGGATGCCGAAGGACTCGAGGCTCTCACCATGCGCCGTCTCGGGCAGGCACTCGGGCGGGATCCCATGAGCCTGTACCGCTACGCGGCGAACCGCGCGGCGCTGCTGGACGGCGTGACGGAACTGGTCCTGAACGAACTGGCGATCTTTCCCGACGACCCTGACTGGCAGGCGCAGCTGCGCCGTATCGCCCATGATTTGCGGCTCCTGGCCCTCCGGCACCCCAACGTCGTGCCGCTGCTTGTGACCCGCCCCTTGTCGACACCCCTGGGCCTGAGGCCGCTGGGGACGCTTCGGCCGCTGGAGCAGATCCTGTCCCTGCTGATCGACGCCGGATTCGCCCCCACGGACGCCCTGCACGTCTACCGCGCTTACTACGGATACCTGTACGGTCACATCCTCAACGAGCTGCAGGAATTCGTCGTCGACCCGGAGGAAAACGAAGCCCTTCTGCGCCTGGGCCTGCACCGTCTGCCGCCCAAGGACTTCCCCCGCCTTCGCACCTTGGCCCCGGTCCTCGCCGACTACGACGGTGCAGCCGAACTGGATGAGGGAATCACCA